>PBDA01000023.1 GCA_002718345.1 Rhodospirillaceae bacterium | reverse complement strand
ATTGGTTTTGTTTTTCAGTTTTACCATCTCATACCTGTTCTTACGGCCTTTGAAAATATTGAATTGCCCCTAACGCTAACAAATCTTACAAAGAACCAGAGAAAGCGTAAGGTGGAAGTGGCTTTACAATTGGTAGGGCTTAAGGATCGAATGCATCATTACCCTCGACAATTATCGGGGGGACAGGAACAGAGAGTAGCAATTGCACGTGCTGTGGTAACTGATCCAAAGCTGATATTGGCAGATGAGCCAACAGGCGACCTTGATGCTGCGAGTGCAGATGAGGTGCTTAATCTTCTCACCCAACTTAATCAGGAATTTGCTAAGACCATTGTTATGGTGACCCATGATCCGCGAGTGGCATTAAAGGCATCTCGAGAAGTTCACTTAGACAAGGGTTTATTAACCCAAAAGAACCAAAACCCTAAGGTTTAGACGATGTTGAAGCTGATATGGCGTAACTTGATCCGTAAAAAACTACGTACAAGTCTTACAGTTTTGAGCATAGGAATAGCGCTTGTTCTTATTTCTTTTTTGCAGCTTGTTTTGGCTGCGATGTCAGGTGTAGAAGGTACAGCAGCGAATCGTCTGGTTGTAAGGAATGCAATCTCTTTGACATTTAGATTGCCAGCTTCTTATGAGCAGAGGCTACAGACACTTGATCATGTTGAAGGTATGACGATTCTTAATTGGTTTCAGGGTCAATATATCGATGATCGGCCTGAAAACAGATTTCCCAGATTTGGAACAAATCCAGAAACTTTGTTATCAGTATTTCCTGAGATGGTAATAAGTGAAGATGAAGTTACCGCATGGCGCTCAGAACGAGCTTCCTTTATAGCTGGCCAGACTTTGGTTGATGAGCAAGGTTGGGAAATTGGCGATGTTATTTCCATTCAAGGTGACATAACTCCGGTGGACTTGGAGTTAACGCTCAGAGGCATCTTTGCCAATCCAGATGATCCATCTGATGAACGCAGGATGTATTTTGATTGGCAATATGTTGAAGAAGCATTAGGAAATCCAGGGATAGTGGGCATGTATTATTTGAGGCTTGATTCAGCTGATTCTATGGATCGAGTTATTTCTCAGATTGAAGCTATGTTCGAAAATTCTCCAGACAGGGTGCGCGCTGAAACGGAGGAAGCATTTTTTCTTTCTTTTTTACAATTGCTTGGTAATGTTCAGTTTCTATTTAATGCGATTGGCTTAGCGGTGATCACATCAATTTTCTTTATTACTGTGAATACGATGGCAATGGCTTCGAGGGAGCGAGTTACAGAAGTTGCTGTTCTCAGAACTTTGGGGTTCTCGAGGCCAAAAGTTCTTTCAATTGTCATGATAGAGTCTTTGGGAGTAGGATTATTGGGCGCAATTTTTGGCGCAAGTATCACTCCAGTTGTGACTAATGCATTAACATTATTTTTATCTGGTCAAGGAGTTATATTTAATTCACTTGAGTTTACTTTGCAGACATTAATGCTGATTCTGGGTATTGGGATTTTTCTAGGGCTTGCAGCTGGGCTAGTACCGGCAGCACAAGCAATAAATCTAAAAATTGTCGATGGGCTTCGACAGGTTACTTAATGGTTCCTATTAAGTACAACATCAAAAGTTTATTTATCCGTAAGGCAACAACATTGATGACAATTTTATCTATTGCGTTCGTTGTGCTTGTCTATATTGGCATTCTTTCTCTAGGAGAAGGTCTGCGAATGGCCTTTGGTGCTAGTGGCGATAGTTCAACTGTGATTGTTTTACGTAGAGGCACAGATACAGAAACACAAAGTTATTTTCCATCAGAAACACACAGAATTCTTTCTACACTGCCGGGCGTCGCAATGGGACCTGATGGAGATCCATTGGCTTCTGGAGAAACTTTAACCTTGCAGATTGTAGAACGCCCTGATGGCAGTGAGACCAACATTGTTCTCAGGGGTGTAGAAAAAGAGGCATTTTTGCTACGACCTTTTATTGAACTCACTGAGGGGCGTACATTTGTGCCAGGGACGGCAGAAGTTATTGTTGGTCGTCAGTTAGCAGGGACATCTACTGATCTTGGTGTGGGCGGGGTATTGGAATTGGGGCGTCTATCTTTTGATATTGTGGGTATTTTTGATGCAGAGGGCTCAAGTTACTCATCGGAGATTTGGGGTGATACGCGAGTTTTTGGGGATGCGTTTCGCCGAACAAATTATTATTCATCCACACGTTTGAAAGCAGACTCTCAAAGTGATGTTCAGACTTTAATAAATGCAGCAGAAAATAATCAGCAAATTGTTGTAGATGCCCTTGATGAGGTCAGTTATTTTGAGGCACAAAGTACTAGGTCCAGTGCCGTATTCTTGTTGTTAGGAAATCTAGTAGCCTTTATGATGGGTTTTGGTGCTTGTTTTGCTGCAGCAAATACTATGTTTTCTCAGGTTTCTGCAAGGAGTAAAGAAATTGCTGCTATGAGAGTACTAGGGTTTCCTAGGCGAACTATTATGAGCGCATTTCTTTTAGAAGCTTGTGTGCTTGGATTAGTTGCTGGGTTATTGGGAGCGCTTTTTTCCTTGCCATTTAATGGTATATCAGCAGCCACTAGTAATTTTTTTGCTTTTAGTCAGATAAATTTCGTTTTAAGAACCACGCCGGATGTATTGCTTACAGGAATCGCATTAGCGACCATAACTGCAGTATTAGGTGGGGTTTTTCCAGCATGGTCTGCATCTCGAGCACCAATACCTGCGTTGCTAAGAGAGGGCTAGGCTGGTTCTCATCTCTGTTTTAGATTTGAAGAGGCTTCTTTAGGGTGTTCTTCAGGCTATTATGTGTCCAATGTATAAAATCATTTATGTCATAGCCTTATTTGTAGTCGCTGCTCCTGGAAGCGCACAGGAGGTTCGTTTAAAACTCCATCATATGTTACCTCCAATAACTCCCGGTCATTCTGTGATGTTGACAAGCTGGGTTAAAAAAGTAGAAACGGAGTCTGATGGGCGTATTGCCATAGATATATATCCATCCATGCATTTAGGAGGCCAGGCCCCAGCACTTATCGATCAGGCTCGTGAGGGTATCGTAGACATTGTGTGGACTCTTCCAGGCTACACGCCCGGAAGATTTCCTAGTGTTGAGGTTTTCGAATTACCTTCACTTGCCTCTCATCCTATTGCAATGAATTTTGCTATTCAGGATTTTATTGACAATCATCCGCAGGAATTCGATCGGTATAAACTGATCTCCGTATTTGTTCATGCTGGTAATGTAATCCACTCAAGTGTGCCTATACGAACAACAGGTGAGTTGGCAGATTTAAAATATCGAATTCCAGGGCGTGTAGCAGGTTGGATGATTGAGTCTTGGGGAGCAACACCTATTGGTAGTACCGTACAGAAAATTCCTGAAATGCTTTCCAAAGGAATTGTAGATGCGGCCCTCATACCTTATGAAGCATCTTTTGGTCTCAAAGTGCATGATCTAGTTGATTACCATATTGTGATGGGTATTGGTAGTTGGCCTCGGTTTAACACTCAAACACTTATGGTGGCGATGAATAGAGACGTCTATGATGGTTTGCCATCAGATCTGAAATCTATTATCGATGCAAACTCCGGTCGAAATATTGCAAAGTGGTTAGGTGAGATTTGGGTAGAAATGGAACGAGCTGGAGAGAATGCTGCTATTGCATCTGGTGAGGTGATCTATTTGAAAAATTCAGAATCAGAGTTGTTTCGTCAGAATAGTCAAGTTCAAGTTTCAAATCGTTGGATTTCAGTCGTTGAGGCGATAGGTATTGATGGGCGGGCTTTGTTACAGGAGGCAAGAGATCTAATTGACTATTATAGTCGTCAGCAAATAGCTGGTACGCTCGAATGAAATTTTCTTTTTATTATTTATTTTAAGTATGAGTTGGTATTTCATCTTCATTTGAAATGAGCATGTACAGTTTTACATAGGTATGATAGGGCGTTATACGCAGACTTTTTGAAATAACAAAAGGAAAAATTCATGAGAACCTGTATTTCAACTATTTTTTTAGCAACACTTTTTGTGTTTAGTAATGCACTTTCGCAGGATGACAGAGACTGGGACGCAGTTGTTTTAACTATCCACCACGTTGCTGGTGGGGTTTACTATTTGGAAGGATCAGGTGGAAATATTGGTTTATCGGTGGGAGAAGATGGGATAGTAATGATCGATGATCAATTTGCTCCACTAACTGATCGAATTGTTGCAAGGATTGCAGAATTAGATGATGGTGAAATACGTTTTGTTATCAATACTCATAGACATGGGGATCATATGGGGGGTAACGAGAATTTAGCTAACATGGGTATAACTATTTTGGCTAATGATCGTGTTCGAGTGAGACTTTTAGCGGATATGTTGCCTGATGCAGCGCTTCCAATACTGACCTATAGTGATACTGCAACAGTACACCTCAATGGTGAAGAGGTTCACGTCTTTACTGTACCACCGGCTCACACGGATGGAGATAGTTTTGTCCATTTTAGAGCTTCAGATGTATTGCATTTGGGGGATGTGTTCAGAACTAATAACTTTCCATATATAGACCTTTCAAATGGAGGGACATTGCAGGGCACATTAGATGCACTAGCTATTGCAATAGGAATGTCTGGACCAAATACGCTCATTATTCCGGGCCATGGAGCAGTATCAGCTCGGGAAGATGTTATTGATTTTCGTGACATGGCACTTGTTGTTGCTCAGCGCGTTGAAGCTTTGGTAAGAGAAGGAGCTACATTTCAAGAGGTACTAGCGGCTGAGACTACAGCTGAATACGAAGATAAATGGGGTGATCCTGAAAGATTTCTTAGAGGCGTCTATGCGGAAGTTGGTGGTCAGTGACCTAATTTTTTAGCTATCAAAAAATTATTTGGTCAGCTGTCTATGCAATGAGTAAGCCAAAGGTTTGTGTATACGTACCTGTAGATTCTAGCGGTGATTCCCATCGCCAGATGGAGCAAGCAGGATGTGATGTCGTATTAGGAAAGACATCATGGCGTACTGGTATAGATCGCGATACTTTGCTGGAATTATCGTATGGCGCAGATGCTCTTATTGGAGCAACAATCAAACCTCAACCAATTGGTAGGGATTTCTTCGAGCAATTTTCGCAGTTGAGAATTATTGCTAAGTACACAATTGGTGTCGAAGACATAGATTTGTCAGCTGCAACTGAACTTGGCATTCTGGTAACGCACAGTCCCACTGAAGCCAATTGGGGTGGGGTTGCAGAAGGAACCATTGCTTTCATGCTTGCGTTGCTGAAACGTATTTATGCTCGTGATCATCATGTTAAAAACCGAGGTTGGCGAGACTCAAAGCTTATGGGAACCTATATTGGTCAACGTCAAGATGGTTATTCTGGACTAACCATTGGAATTGTAGGTCTTGGGCGCTGTGGTTCGAGAGTTGCTGAGTTGCTTGCTCCTTGGCGAGTAAGATTGCTGGCATGCGATCCCTATTTGGAGGAGAAGCAATTTACGCACTGTGGAGCGGAACGTGTAGACCTAAAGTACTTATTAAAGGAATCAGATGTAGTCACATTACATGTGACACTTACAGAAGAAACTAAGAAATTAATTGGCTCATCAGAATTGAGTTGCATGAAATCCTCTGCAATTCTCATTAATGCCTGCCGTGGAAAGGTTGTTGATTTAGATGCTTTATGTGATGCGTTAGATAATAGAGAACTTGCTGGTGCGGCTTTAGACGTTTTGCCAGAGGAGCCTCCTCCTAAGAATTCTCGAATTCTCAATATGGGTGATAAAGTTATCCTCTGTCCACACATGATAAGCGCTAATTCTCCAGGAACTCTCCAACCGGCTATTCCCTTTGCTACAAATGCGGCCCTAGCTGCATTGAAGGGGGAGGTTCCAGATCATGTATATAACGTTGATGCTATTCCAAGGTGGCTAGAAAGGTTTGGCGATAAGTCTCTAATTTATCGTTCGTCATGAAGATGGAGCGTAACCGTTTGGTTATCAGTTCATGGGTTTGTTACGATTTTGCAAATTCACCATTTACAACGCTTGTTTTGACTTTTGTTTATGCAACGTATTTTACACAGGCGATTGCTTCAGACCCGATAACAGGAACAGTATTGTGGTCACGAGCCATAGCGTTTAGTGCCCTCATTGTAGGGGTTTGTTCTCCTGTACTAGGGGCCTTTTCTGATCAATTAGGTAATCGAAAAACTTTCTTGCTACTTTCAACAGTTGTCTGTGCTGCCTCAACAGCTGGACTCTATGGTGTTTTCCCAGGCCAGGTTGTAGCCGCGTTTATTCTTGTTGTTATAGCTAATACCGCATATGAGTTTGGTATGGTGTTTTACAACGCTTTTCTTATAGATATCGCACCACGAAATCGCCTTGGGCGTATTTCTGGTTACGGTTGGGGTTTAGGTTATCTGGGGGGAGTTCTGGCTTTAGTTTTAACCTTAGTAACTCTAATTCAGCCTGATATTCCATGGTTTGGGTTAACAAAAGATTCAGGGCAAAATATTCGAGCTACAAATATTCTAGTAGCTATTTGGCTAATTATTTTTACTCTTCCTTTTTTTATTTGGGTTCCAAAACAAAAAATACGCTTGAAGCAAAAAAAAGAGGTTTTTAAAAACACCATATCTGAGTTGAGAATGACTCTTTCTGAAATTATCACTTTACGAGAAGTAACTCGGTTTTTACTTGCTAGATTTATTTATAACAATGGGCTTGTCACAATATTTGTTTTTGGTGGGATTTATGCCGCTGAGACATTTGACTTTAGTTTGGAAGAGGTTTTGATTTTTGGAATTGTGATAAATATTGCTGCCGGTAGCGGCGCTTTTATGATGGGCCATTTAGATGATTTTTGGGGGGGTAAAAAAACTGTCATTTTTTCTTTAGTCGGTTTGTTAGTGGCAACGTTTATAGCTGTCATTGCAAGTAGCAAAGCTTGGTTGTGGGTTGCTGGCATGATCATTGGCATTTTTAGTGGGCCCAATCAGTCGGCTAGTCGGTCATTAATGGCTCGTCTAGCGCCACCCTGTGCAGAGGCACAGTTTTTTGGTTTTTATGCCTTCTCAGGTAAATTCACGTCATTTCTAGGGCCATTGGCGCTTGGTATTATCACACAATGGACAGGATCACAACGATGGGGTGTTTTAAGTATTTTAGTAATGTTTTTCGTTGGATTATTGATAATGTTGCCTTTAAATGAGCAAGAAGGAATGCGTAGGGTAGAGCGAGCAATAAACTAAGTTGATACAGTTTTCGTGAGGGGAAAATAGTGGCAGTCATCACTGAAATTGAAAAATATAAAGACGAATTAGTTCGGTTGCGCAGGGATTTACATGCTCATCCAGAGCTTGCATATAAGGAAAAAAGAACAGCAAGACTGGTATCTGAATTGCTGAAAAGTTGGGGAGTACAAGTTGATCAAGGTATAGCAGAAACAGGTGTAGTAGGAACACTCTCTACAGGATCTGGTCCCAGTATTGCTCTTAGGGCAGACATGGATGCTTTGCCGATGGCAGAGGCTAATACGTTTGATCATAAATCACAGCATGTTGGCTGTATGCATGCATGTGGCCATGATGGTCATACTGCAATGCTTTTGGGTGCCGCAAAATATTTAGCTGAACATGGACAATATAAGGGCACAATTCGTTTTATATTTCAGCCTGCCGAAGAAGCAGCGGGCGGGGCAAAGCGCATGCTTGATGAAGGCTTATTTGACTCCTTTACAGTAGATGCGGTTTTTGGGATGCATAATTGGCCAGGTTTAGCAGCGGGTTCCTTTGCAACTTGTCCAGGACCAATGATGGCCTCCCTAGATTGTTTTGATATTCACATTGCTGGGCAGGGGACTCATGGGGCAACCCCACAGAGAGGTATTGATCCAATTATGATTTCAGCCGAACTTATTGGGGCGTTGCAGACCGTTGTGAGCCGGAATATAGACCCCAATGAACCAGCAGTAATTAGTATTACCAAGATGCATGCAGGAGATGCTCACAATGTGATACCAGCGCAAGCTCATCTGGGTGGTGGGATAAGATGCTTTAATCCAAAAATTCGAGAAATTCTCTGTCGTAGAATTGTTGAAGTCGCTGAAGGTGTTTGCAGTGCCCATGGAGCTTTTGCAGAGGTGGAATTTCTAACGCAAGCGCCTGCGGTAATTAACACGCCCGAAAGTGCTGAGTTGGCGTGCCAAGTTGCAACAGATATTGCAGGAGGTGAAAAAGTAGTTTCCAACGTAGCTCCAGTGATGGTTTCAGAGGATTTCTCGTATATGTTGGAGAAAAAACCTGGTTGCTTCATGTTTATAGGAAATGGTGAAGGTGAGGGTGGATGCTCAATTCATAATCCGAACTATGATTTTAATGATGACGTCCTTACTCTCGGTTCTAGTTACTGGGTAAAACTTGCAGAAAGTTTTTTGAGTGAGGCTGTAGTAGATTGAGTGCATGTTAAGCACCACGTATCCTGTCGAGCTAGTTTTACTAATTTGAGTTTATTTATCCGGAGACTTCATGACTCAGTTTGATCGCATATTTTATATTTTTCCCGGACAGGGTTCGCAATATCGTGGTATGGGTGAGGATCTTGCAGAAGAGTTTTTGTGTGCCAAAGAATGCTTTGAACTGGCAAGTGATGTTGTTGGTTATGACATGGAAAAGCTTTGTTTTAAGGACGAACAGGAACAATTAAACCTTACACGTTTTACACAGCCTGCATTACTGACACATGCAATTGCCTGTTTTCGGGTTTTTCAGAGTTTGGATGTAGACAGTAAGATTTCTCCCTCGATTACTGCTGGCCATAGTTTGGGTGAATACGCAGCTTTAGTTATTGCAGGTGCGCTCAGTTTTGAAAATGCACTTAAGCTTGTTAAAAAAAGAGCTGAGTTAATGAGTGATTTAGGGGAAGGGAGCATGTTAGCAACGACTCTAGATCTTACTGCTGCAAAAATACTGGCTGATAAGTTCTTTTGTGGTATTGGAGGCTGTAATCTTCCTGAGCAGACTGTTATTGCAGGAAGTGATGATGATTTAACCTTGCTTGCCACGGAACTCAAGAATATTTATCCGCGTAAGAGAGCAATTCCTCTCAAGACAGAGGGGGCTTTTCATACCTACCTGATGGTAGAAGCTGCTAGGCATTTTAGAGAGGTTTTAGAGGATGTTTCGTTTGGATCTTTAGAGGTTGATGTATTGTCAAACTACACAGGCGAATTACATGAATCAGATGCTAATGCCATCAGGTCAAGATTGTTTTTTCAGCTTTTTAATCCTGTTAAATGGATGGCAGGTATGGACAAGGCTATAAGTGCCGGGGTAGAGGCTATTATCGAGTTTGGAGGGGGCATTGGCAAAGGGCTGACTCCGGAGGAAAAACGACCAAATCTGGAGGGTATGGTGAAAAAATCACTCAAATTGCGCCAACATCAAGCTGAATATTATGGAGCTATTAGTGTTGTGACAATCAAAGCGCTTGTTGAAGAGATCATTTAGCTATAGAAGTTAGCGCTATTATTTATTTTTTACTTTTTTGAGTATGACCAAATACAAAGGAGCAACCATTTGGTTTACGGGTTTATCCGGTAGCGGTAAAACCACAATAGCCATAGCTTTAGAGAGCATGCTTGTTGAAAGATATAACCGTGTTTATCGTCTTGATAGTGACAATATTCGGCTTGGTATAAGTAAAGACTTAGGGTTTTCAGAAAGGGATCGTAGAGAAAATGTTAGACGGGTTGGGGAAATAACTAAGTTTTTTTCTGAAGCGGGTTTTATTGTTCTTTCAAGCATTATAAGTCCATATAGAGCACACCGGAATGAAGTAAGGAATTTGCATGAATCTTCGAACCTCAAATTTATAGAAGTGTTTGTAGATTGTTCTCTTTCTGAAGCAGAAAAAAGGGATCCTAAGAGACTGTATGAAAAAGCTCGTAAAGGAGAAATTAAACACTTTACTGGGATTGATGATCCTTATGAACCACCAGAAAAACCAGATATACATTTAAAAACAGATATGTCTACATTAGAAGAGGAAATTGCAATTGTTATTGAATATTTTGAGTATCATCAAATTATTTGTGCTTCCCGTTTAGATGAAGATTAAAAGAGATAAGATAAACGCTGAGCCTAGAAAGTCTAGGAGTTAACTAATGATTAAACCTCATGGGTCATCAGTTTTGAAACCGCTATACGTTGATGATGATCATATAAGAAAGAATCTTTTAGAGGAGGCAGAAGAACTACCAGACTTGCTTATCAATTCTGCTGCTGCTGCAAATGTTGTGATGCTAGGTGGCGGCTACTTTACTCCCTTAGAAGGTTTTATGTCATTGGATGATGCAATTTGCGTTGCAGAGTCAATGCATACGTCAGACGGTCTTTTTTGGCCAGTGCCAATATTTAATTTGACAGATAGTATCGATAAAATTAAAGGCGCTAATAGAATTGCCCTTCGCGATCCTAATATCATTGGGAATCCTGTGCTTGCCATAATGGACATTAAAAATATTGAGTTTCTATCGACTGAACATATAAATAACATCACAGAGAAAGTATATGGAACACTTGATAGTAATCATCCAGGCGTGTATGTATTTAAATCGTTGGGGAGATACTGTGTTTCTGGATCTTTACAGGTATTAAATTTTAGTTACTTTGAGTCGGAATTTAGAGGAACATTTAGGACTGCCGTAGAGATTCGTAAAGAGATTTTTGAGCTTAACTGGAAAACTGTGGTTGCATTTCAAACGCGTAATCCGATGCATCGAGCTCATGAAGAGCTTTGTAGTACAGCTATGGAGAGACTTAATGCTGACGGTCTTGTTATTCATATGCTTCTTGGAAAATTAAAGCAAGGAGATATTCCAGCATCAGTTAGAGACTCGTGTATCCGTAAAATGGTAGAGCTTTATTTTCCAGCTAATACCGTGATTGTTAATGGCTATGGTTTTGATATGTTGTATGCAGGTCCTAGGGAAGCTCTTTTGCACGCACTTTTTCGTCAAAATATGGGAGCTAGTCATTTAATAGTGGGACGTGATCATGCTGGCGTTGGAAATTATTATGGCGGATTTGATGCTCAGACCATTTTTGAAGAAATTCCCAAAAACTCACTAGACATTGAAATTTTCGCGGCGGATCACGCAGCATATTCTAAGAAGCTTAATCGCGTTGTCATGATGCGTGAAGTGACAGATCATGGTCCAGATGACTATATTATTTTGTCCGGGACAAGAGTTCGTGAGCTATTAAGTCAAGGTATTGAGCTTCCTGCTGAGTTTTCTAGGCCAGAAGTTGCTAATATTCTCATGGATTATTATAGGTCGCAGTGATTGGTACTGAATGCAAGTCTAGTTGGTAATTCAGGGGTTGGGTCTAAGGGAACTTGGAGTTAAAGTTAACAGAACTTATTTGAGGAGAAATTCTCATAGAACATCAAAAACAGTCACGCTCTTCATTAACAATTAGCGCCTCAATTATTGCCTTTATTGCGGTTATATTTGCCATGCAAGCAGCAAGGGTCATTTTGGTCCCTCTACTTGTAGCGATTTTTATCTCGATATTATGCGTACCTGCAACTAAATATCTCGAGCAGCGCCGCTTACCAACAGGACTTGCTGTAACAATAGTCATTATCCTTATTCTTGGGTTAGTAATTCTAGCCGGCACTTTTGTTGGCGGTTCTATAGGAGCATTTAACGATCGACTACCATTTTACGAGGAAAGACTGAATGAGAGGCTTACGGATTTTGCGGCTTTTTTTGGTCAGGAGATTAGTGTAGGCCGGTTGGTAGAAGGGATTCAACCTGGAGCTGCTATGGGGTTTGCAGCAAACCTTCTTAATGCTTTACAGGGGCTTCTAGCAAGTTTCTTTCTGATTATGTTTACCGTAATTTTTATCTTGCTAGAGACATCAACTTTACCCGCTAAAGTGCACCTTGTGATGCGTTCTGCGCAGGGTGAGGGTGATTCTGGATATTTCAAGCGATTTACCCAGAGTTTGCAGAGATATTTGGGAATCAAAACATTAACTAGTCTTGTAACAGGTCTTTGTGTTGGGCTGCTTACTGGTATGTTTGGGCTAGACTTCCCCATTCTTTGGGGACTTCTCGCTTTCTTATTGAACTATGTGCCTAGCATTGGATCACTGATAGCAGCAATTCCAGCTGTATTTATAGCATTAATACAACTTAGCTTATTACAGGCACTCATGATAGGAGCGGGTTATTTTTTGATTAATATGACTATTGGCGGGGTGATTGAACCTAGGGTTATGGGACGAGGATTAGGGCTCTCAACATTAGTTGTTTTCTTATCTTTGGTTTTTTGGGGATGGATTTTTGGGCCAGTGGGTATGATTTTGTCTGTTCCACTGACTATGACAGCTAAAATTGCCCTAGAGTCTAGCGAGAAAACTTCTTCTATAGCGGCATTATTAAGTACTACAGATAGAAAGACTTAAACATGAAAAACACGCAAGCTGCTAGTCTTCTTGAGCAAATAGAAAAACTACTTCCAAATTGGAGAACTTGGTATCCAAGTATTTTTGATGCTGCTAGCGATCTTGGTCTAATAAGGGCTAGAGTTTGTTCTCCAGATAGTCTTCTTTTGTCTAAGCGTCATACAAAAGTTCAACAGTCAGCGGATAAAGCCTATGTTGAAAAATGGGGTGGAAAATAATTGACTTACTTACTGGGAACATTTTATTTTTTAATTAGGGTTCCAATAGTAAGCAACAAAAATTCTAGAGAAAAATACAGGAGTATTTAATAGTTCCATAAATTTGGAATTGTTGTTGAGCTATAACCACTTACAAATTCCTTAGTTTTGCCTGTCTCTTTGTCAAAAACTTGGCGCTTTATTTTTCCTATGTTTCCTCCGTAGACGTGAATAGAAATGGAGCATTCGCCATTAAGTGGATTTTTTACTTGATGGATATCACCTAGTTTTGGAGAAAACTGATCTATTTCACCAGGCTTAAGCCTAATAGTTTCTCCTTGAATAAGTTTTTTATTTAAATTATCGTGTTCGAACTGAGTGGACTCCTCAATGCCACGCAATACACCAACCACACCCCAAGTCTGATGATTATGTATAGGAGTATACTGACCTCCGCTCCATACAAAACTGACTACCGAGAATCGCTCTAGGGGATCGCAGTGAAGTAAGTACTGACAATATTGATCTGGATCATCAATAGCATATTCATCAGGCAGCCATTCATCTCTCGATATCAATGATTTAAGTAATTCTGCACAAATTGGTAGAAGTTTTTTCTCAGTAGAATGCATGGAAACTGCATGTGTCATCTTCGATACGAATTCCCTTAGAGGAAAAATCCTATCATTCATTTTGCAGTTCCAATAGTTCTAATGATTTAATTTAAAGAGGCCTTATCCTTATATTTCGCCATCTAATGAGACCCCCATTAATCTGAAAAGCTATGGGGCCACTTTGATGTGCCTCAAGTTCGGCGTCAACTGAAACAGTATCGTTCAAGCGGACCAAGATCCTATCGCCTTGAGCTTCTATTTGATAGGTGTTCCATTGATTCTCACTTAAGAAATTAGAAGCGGGCGGTACATGATTTACAATTGAGCCCGTTTGATTTTGTGGGTTTTCTTCATTGAGATCTCTTATGTTTATCTCGTATCCGCCCTCAGCTGTTATGACATCAGGATCATCATTTCGGATAAATATTCCACTGTTAGTGCCAGGGCCTGGCCAGAATTCAGCATGAAGTAGAAAGTTTGTGTAATGCCCTTTTGTAACTAAAAAAGACCTAACATTGCCAGAAGCCTCAACATAGTCATCAATGATATTCCACTCAGCATCACCTACTGAATTGAAACTATCCAAGTCATGACCTGCAAATAGGATTGCCCAATTAGGCTCGCTCAATAAAGAGGCTTGTGTTGTTGTTTGAGCCTCATATGGACTTGGCATTACCGTAGCTGAAGTTTCAGGAAAAATTTTTTCTTGAGCACTTCCAGTGGACACATTTTGCTCAGGCTCACATCCAGTTAATAAAATGCCAAATAAAAAAACTGATGAAATTAAGACGCGGTTCATACAGAACTCCCTGATGTTTTTTTAATTATGCTAATTAGGCTTACCACTAAGAATACATGACCTTCATTATAAGAGCAGCTTTATCTCTAATTAAAATTAGCATGGACCAATATTAACAACAAAATTGTTAAAAAAATTGTCTACGATTGCTATCTTTGATAAAACCCATACTTTCTAATTTTCCACATTTTTAGGAAGTTAATTTTTCTTTACTATAAAAGTCCGGGGTTGCATTCATTTTTTATTCTATTGCTATGAAAAAACATTGTAAGTACTTGTTTATTTTAGAAAACAATATTTTGGCGGTTTTTTGATCAATTTAATAAAAACCTAGGTGCTATCAGATAACAAGTCTCTTACTCCATGTATTTTCCACAGACTTATCCACAGGAACTGTGGACTGTTAGCAAGCAAAATGGTTAGTTTTAGAGCAGCTTTAGCGGGGGTGTCTAATATGATCAACGAGTTCTCCAATTCTAGCTGGTGGTGGAGCGGTCATTTTGCTGACAATAATTGCAATTCCGAGATTTAAAAGTGCACCGACTGCTCCAATGCCTTCCGGTGAGATTCCAAAGAGCCAGTTCTCAGCAACATCCTCAGCCCATGGAGCGCCTGCCCAGCGCAGAAATAGCCCTTTAAAATACTCAATATATCCATAGGTAAATACTAACCCTGTAATCATTCCAGCTATTGCACCTTCTTTATTTACACGTTTATAGAAAATACCTAGCAATATAGGTGGAAACAGTGACGCCGCAGCAAGCCCAAAAGCAAATGCTACAACTTGAGCAACGAAGGCAGGCGGGTAATATCCAAGGAATCCTGCGATAACAATCGCAACTGCAGCTGAGATGCGCCCAGCGAGTAGTTCTTTTCGTTCCGAGATATGGGGCATTAATACCCCTTTGAGTAGGTCATGGGATATTGCCGCAGATATTACAAGCAGTAGTCCTGCTGCTGTAGATAATGCTGCAGCTATTCCGCCCGCTGCTACAAGTGCAATCACCCAGTCTGGTAGCATGGCTATTTCAGGATTAGCAAGTACTAAGATATCAGGGTCAACTGTAAGTTCATTGCCTTTCCAGCCATATGATTCTGCTTGGTTTGTGAATTCAGGGTTTTGGTCATTATAGTACTGAATACGCCCATCCCCATTCCTATCGGTAAACTGAAGAAGGCCTGTGCCTTCCCATGTTCGGAACCAATCTGGTCGCTCTTCATAAGCAAGATTTCCTGTTTCTGTACCGACGCTTCCCGTCTGAATCGTTTGTGTGAGATTTAATCGTGCCATTGATCCGACAGCAGGAGCCGTGAGATAAAGAAGCCCTATGAAAAATAGGGCCCATCCAGCTGAATAACGTGCATCACGAACTTTAGGCACGGTAAAAAACCGCACAATTACGTGTGGCAGTCCAGCAGTACCAATCATCAGTGCTGCAGTTATACAAAACATATCAAGCGTGCCTTTTGTGCCATCTGTATAGGCCGCAAACCCAAGTGCTGTTACTACTTGGTCAAGTTTTTCCAAAAGGTAGAGCGAATCACCCTGAATAGTGCTTCCAAAGGCAAACTGGGGTATAGGTGTCCCTGTTAATTGAAGGGCTATAAAGATTGCTGGTACTGTATAAGCAAAAATAAGAACACAGTATTGGGCTATTTGTGTGTAGGTTATCCCTTTCATGCCACCCAGAACAGCATAGACAAATACAATACCCATGCCGAAAATTAACCCAAGCCCAATAGGTACTTCTAGGAATCTTGAAAACACAATACCAACGCCCCGCATTTGTCCCGCAACGTAGGTAAATGAAATTACAATCAGACAAATGACCGCAACAATACGAGCAGCACGTGAGTAATAGCGTTCGCCTATAAATTCTGGGACAGTAAATTTGCCAAACTTCCTGAGATACGGAGCTAGCAAAAGGGCAAGTAATACATAACCACCTGTCCAACCCATAAGATAAACTGACCCGTCATAGCCTAGGAATGCTATAAGCCCTGCCATCGAGATAAATGATGCCGCTGACATCCAATCCGCTGCTGTTGCCATACCATTTGCTAATGGGTGTACGCCTTTGCCTGCTACATAAAAGTCCCCGGTATCGGAAGCTCTTGACCATATTGCAATGCCTATATATAGAACGAAGCTTGCTCCGACCACGAGATAAGTTAGTGTTTTAAGTTCCATGGCAGCTCTCAGTCCTCTTCTACATCATGTTTTTTATCAAGGCCATTCATGCGCCATGCATAATAAAAAATTAGTCCAACGAAGCACAAAATTGAACCCTGTTGGGCAAACCAGAAACCAAGTTCAAAACCAAAGAATTGCACTTGATTTAATGGTTCTAATAGGATTATTCCGAATCCGAAGGACACCGTGAGCCAAACCAGTAGACAACCAGCAACAAGCTTTAGATTTTCTTGCCAGTACTTATTTTTAGTCGTATTTTGTTCCACTGTTCACTCCATTGAAATATCACTGGGTAGTCTAAGGATAGAGAGCTATCATTGCCAGAGGGTCGAGTTTATATCTTTCTCTTGATTTGAAGCTCTATGTCGACCAGACTTTGGTTATGTATAGCAGACGAAGATTTCTTCAGGTAACTTCATCTTGGGCTTTAAGCCCTTTGGTTGGCCATGCAGCGTGTGAGGATGTTATTAGTCGGTTTAATGGAGTATCGACCGCAGAACAAGTCACAGCAGGTCTCGATCTGACGGGACGTACAGCCTTAGTTACTGGTGTCAATTCTGGTATTGGTTACGAAACAATGCGTGTCCTTGCTTTAAGGGGTGCACATGTCCTTGGCACTGCTCGGACAGAGGAGAAGGGCCGTAGGGCGTGTGATACTGTTGAAGGGGCCACTACTCCATTAGTTCTAGAGCTTTCTGATTTCAATTCAGTAGTGGCATGTGCTAACAAAGTAAGAGATATGGGCGTGCCTATTGACATGCTTATTTGTAATGCAGGAGCGATTTTTTCTGATCTTCAACAGATAAATGGCCTTGAGGCGCATTTTGTAATCAATTATTTAGGACATTACTTACTTGTTAATCAGTTATTAGACCGACTGATTGCGGCACCCCATGGGAGAATAGTCATTGTAGGAAGTAGAGCGCATCAATCTGCACCATTGGATGGTATTCAATTTAATGATTTGTCTGGTTCTTCTTGGTTTGATCGCCAGACAGCGTATGGCCATTCCAAGCTGGCAAATGGTTTGCATTCATTAGAACTTTCTAGACGCCTCCTGGGAACAGGAGTAACTTCAAATGTGATACATCCTGGAGTTGTTCAGACAAATATAGCCAGAGATCTTCCTAACTGGCAGCAATTAGCATTTCGTATATATGGCTATTTGTTTTTAAAGGATCTTCAAGAAGGAGCAGCAACAAGCGTATATGTAGCTACTCATCAAAACTTAACAGGCATAAGTGGGTGCTATTTTGCTGATAGCAATCCTGCTGTTCCTGATAAAAACATGCAAGATCAGGCTATGGCTTCTAGATTATGGGAAGTCTCGGAAGATTTATTGCGCGAATATCTAGTTTAATAATCGGATATTAGTCGGTGAATTTAAGTACTACCAAGTTGAAAAATTATTAGTGCTCCTAAATATCCCAAAGTTGTCATGTAGCTCCATGCAAAAATGGGCCATCGCCAAGTATTAGTATCACGTTTAATGACAGCTAATGTGGCCTGCACATTGCAGGCACCACGCAAAAAAGATAAGTAGTCCTAGAACAGCTGGTAGTGTAAATACAGGCTTTCCGTCCGCCCAAGTCGCAGATCTTAGTCTTTCCGATAGGCTACTTTCATCAGCTTCACACCTACAGCATAAATGGTTCCCAAAACTGCCACGACAACTTCACGGGCAGGGAAAGCAGCAATAACTGCAGCTGAGGCCATAAAATGTGGCACTTATTCTTTTTGGTTCTTGTAGGTAACCATGAAGTGTTTAGCTTCGGTTTTACGCAATGACAACGCGGTTCCATGAATCAGAAGCTCTATGGGGTTTCCACCTAGGGACCGGCCCAAGCATTCAACTTCAGTACCTTCTACTAAACCCATGACCATAAGTCGTTGGACGCTAGGTTCTTTGCTATCAATGGCAACAATCTGAGCGTTATCGCCCCTATTAAGTTCTGCCAGAGTCACTTGGGAATTGCTCTTCAAAATCCCAAATGATAATGATAATCGTTATTATTACCTAAAAACGGAATTAAATTTACCAAATACCAATAATTCTAAGGCTTCGAATGATCTTACTGCTTTAGAGTGAGCGGTATAGTCGTTCGTCGTACAGAGCGCCACTTAAGGGGAAAAGACTTGTTCGAAATGCCTTGGTGTGATCTTCGCCATAATGAGTTTCTTGATCAGCAGGCGTTTCCCAAGCCTCTACCACAGTCATATGGTTGCGACGATTTAACTGCACAAGGACATCAAACCTAGCATTACCTTCATCATCCCTGCTCGCATCGGCAAGTGTATTGAGAAGTTCTACAGCAATGTCTGTGTTATTTGGTGTGACATCCACATGAGTTACAGCGAAAATACCGTTTGATCCCACATTACTTCCTGCTGCCGTAGCAAGATCTCCATGAGGTCGAGCATCGGCAGGGCTATAAAGAAGCGGTTCTAGGGACTCATTAAATTGAATGGCAGTCATTGAATTAGCGTATGCGTCTCGGGCGGCCTCATCAGCCCATGTTTCAATTAGGGCAAAGTGACTTGATCTTCCAATTCGTTGCAGAGCTTGGAAGTGCATATTGCCATTAGCAGTAGCACCTGCCTGTGCATAGTCTGTTATTAATTGAGCTACCTCTTCCGTAGCAGATGGCGCAACTTCAATATAGGTAACCATGTACGCAGCGCTCTCATCTTGAGCAAGAGATAACTGGCTGAAACCAGCCAAAAGAGCTGAGGTAATTATGACTACTCGAGGTGAGAATCCCATTTTATTTTTCCCCTTTTTGATTTATTAATGGATGTCCGTATCCGATGATTTTAACCTCCCACGTTTGAAATAGGAGTTAATTTTTTCTTAAATTGCTATTTAGGAGGTTCCATATCTACGTACTCTGATATCTGCTTGCTCCTTGTGACCCATGAAACCTTCTAAGTCGCAAAGCCGCGAGCAATACTCGCCAATATGAAGTGAAGCTTCTTCAGATATTTTTTGATAGGTGCAGGTTTTAATAAATTTGCCAACCCATAAACCTCCTGTGTAGCGAGCAGCTTTTTTTGTGGGTAGTGTGTGGTTAGTGCCAATCACCTTATCACCATAAGAAACGTTGGTTTCGGGTCCTAAAAACAATGCACCATAATTAGTCATATTTTTTAAAAAGTAGTCTGGGTCCTTGGTCATGACCTGTACATGTTCTGAGGCGATTTCATCAGCAATTTTGATCATTTCTTCCAAGCTATCACAAACTATCGCTTGGCCGTAGTCACGCCAAGCAGCACCAGCAATCTCTGCTGTCGGAAGTATTTCAAGTTGTTTGTCAATCTCTTTTAAAGTGTCCTTGGCAAGTTGTTCGGAATCCGTCAATAGTACAGCAGGTGATGTTGGACCATGTTCCGCTTGCCCTAAGAGGTCAGTAGCACATAATTCTCCATCCACGCTTTCATCGGCAATAATTAAGGTTTCAGTTGGTCCAGCCAAAAGGTCAATCCCTACACGTCCAAAAAGTTGTCTTTTTGCTTCGGCGACATACGCATTTCCGGGTCCAACAATCATGTCAACTGAGTCAATGGTTTGTGTGCCAAGGGCCATGGCTGCAACGGCCTGTACACCACCTAAACAATAGATTTCATTAGCACCTGCAAGAGACATGGCAGTAACAATAGCCGCGCTTGGTTTACCTTTATGAGGTGGTGCTGCTGCAATTATCCGCTTTACACCAGCAACCTTGGCAGTCACAACGCTCATATGTGCTGATGCAACCATAGGGTATTTTCCGCCTGGGACATAGCATCCAACACTGTTAACAGGAATATTCCTATGACCAAGAACTACTCCTGGAAGGGTTTCTATCTCTACATTGAGTAATGCATCTTTTTGTGCTTGGGCAAAGTTTCTGATCTGAGTCTGTGCAAATTTAATATCTTCAATAACCTGTTTTGGTAGTTCTTGGTAACAAGCGGCAATATCCTGTTCAGTCAGACGAAATGATTTCGGGGACCATTTGTCAAATTTTTGAGAAAAATTTCTAAGAGCATTATCCCCTCTAGCACCAATTTCTTGCAGGATGCTCTCTACAGCTTGACGAATTTTTGCATCTTCCAAGGCAATTTCATTAGGGGGCTTGCCCTTTTTAAGATAACGCGCCATGTTTGTTCTCCAAGTTCTGAGGCAAACACATGCTAGGTAATGTTGACTTGTACTGCAATCCTGTTTTCTATGTTGATTGAAGGAGATACCAAATGAATGAAAATAGAACTACAACATGGAATCTATCTGGTCGTGTTGCTTTAATAACCGGAGCAAGCCGAGGAATTGGTGCGGCATGTGCAGAAGCGATGGTCCAGGCAGGTGCCCATGTTATCGCAGTGGCAAGAAGTCAAAATGACTTGAAGTTGCTTGCGGAAAAATCAGGGAATGGCATAGAGATCTGGGTAGAGGACATCAGCAAAAACTCTTTTAGAGAAAGGGTAGAAAAGCTTAATTGCCTAGACATTCTTTTTAATAATGCAGGTATGAACGCACCACAGCCATTTGTTGATCTTCAAGAGAAAACACTTGATGAGATGATTGCGTTAAATGTGCGTGCGCTGTTTCTTACAGCACAAAGTGCTGTGAAAGTGATGTCAAGATCTAATAAAGGCGGCTCAATAATTAACATGTCTTCTCAAATGGGCCATATTGGAGCGCAGAACCGAACTGCATATTGCATGACAAAGCATGCTGTAGAAGGTCTTACTAAAGCACTGGGAGTAGAACTTGCTCCACAGGGCATTCGAGTAAATAGTGTTGCCCCTACTTTTATTGACACGCCAATGACAGAACCAATGTTTGAAGACAAAGAGTTCAAGCAATGGGCACTGGACTGTATTCCTATGGGTAGAATTGGTCAGCTTAGGGAAGTTGTTTCTGCGGTCATGTTTCTAGCTTCAACAGATTCTTCATTGATGACTGGTGCCAGTTTAAAGATCGATGGAGGTTGGACTGCGCGTTAGCATTCAAATCTTCATATGGTGAGTTAAAAGTTACAAATTTAGGCTATGGGTATTGAGAGATGCAATCATAGGGGTCAATTGTTACATCTGGCAGCCATATCCAGCTTTTTACTAAAACAAGAGGTTCTGTAAAGACTGTGGGATCAATTACTGTTAATTCGTATTGAAGTCTACTGCCATTATCTGTTGGCGAAAATCGTTCTATAAACTCACTATCTTCACTGAGCGGGTATTCGCCCGTGCCTCTAAAATATCCCCAATTAGAAGCATTAGTCTCAACAATCAGTGTTTGATTGTCCCACCTACCTGTCGAATACCCAAGCAGGGAATGTTCTGGATTGGTAATTGTTTGTCCATCCATATGGATTGTTCTAACCAGATCGTATTCTTCTATTCTGAGTTCAATGGTTTTTCCTCTATCTATAAATTCAATTGGGTAAGGAGCGCTCATGATTGTTGGCATTCCTTTTAGTGCACAATCAAGTAAAGGGTTATCTGTAAGTGCGTTGAAGGTGTCCTTTCTAGCTATTGCTTCCTCTGTCAGAGGGTATTCAGGTAGCCAAAAAAAACCCTTTCCTCCAGCTAGTGTAGTGCTCCAAACACGAAAGATTCCTCTTTCCTCGGCAGAGGAATCTCCAGACTCAGCAAACCAACGTTCATTTGTTCCCCATAATTGATCAGACCAGCGTAATTCTGCTGGTTCTGCACCAAATCTAAAAACAAACTCTTTGCCCGCAGGAAGTAACATGTTATTGACAAACAGACCTTGACCTTGTCTTGCGGGCCAGCCTGCTGCTTTAATTTCATCACCTATCTGTACAAAAGGTTCTGAAACATCCATTCTTTTCATAATGCTTAGCGAATGGGTTTCAAGGCTCCATTCTGTCCCACGGTTTTCATCTGTGGGTGTCAGGGTAAATAGGACATGTGGATTTTGCCAATAAATTCCAGTAATAGTGCCTTCAATTTCCACTGTAATAGTCTGATCAAAATTAGCAGCAACACTGTGATGAGATAGTCCTGAAAGGGGATACATAATTAATGCCAGAATTCCAATGATTTTTTTGGCGTGCATTGCTCGTATTTCCTTTCAATCAGACTCGGTTATGAATGTTACGGATAGAGACTTGCAATTCTCTCAGCACGATAGATTGACCAACCCATTTCATTTTCTTGTAAGCGCAGTTCCCATATTTTTTCTGGTTCAGTAGTGTGAGTTACTTCCATGATTTGTGCCCAGCGTCTAGCTTCTGAAGGTACAACGTTTACTCCTTCGAGGTCCGTTTCAGCTCCACCCACATTAATAAGAACAGTATTACTTGTTTCATGCCAGTCGACATCCCCTAAATAACGCGCATAGAATTGCTCCTGATTAGGGCCATAGACCCAAGGTTGGCTGACTTCCATAGCTTGTTCATTGACGACATATTCAACGGCTCGACTATAACTATCTGCTAAGGACATCTTGTCGTCGTATGGACTTGAGCGCGCAGCACCATTATCAAAAAGGAGATAAGTTCCATTTTCAGTGTGTGTGATTGCATGGTGCTTGTAGGACCACTCAACGTCTCCTACAGGGTTAAGTAGCTTGTCACTCCATGGTTCTTTCCAGTTATCATGATTGCCAAGGATCCATACAAGTTCACCAGTGTCCATGCTTACCTTGATGACAGCATCTTGGTACGGGACAGACATCACAAATGAATTATCATTTTCTTCATAAATTATCGCATTACCATGTGTCCAGTCTTTACTTTTTGCCTCCTCTCCATAGTGGTTTCTCCAAAAATTCTCGCTAGTTGAGTTATAGCCAATGCGATAGGGATCCAAAATATCAAATAGCTTCCATTCGTTTACTATTTCTCCATTCTGAGTAACTTCTACAATCACATCACCGATAACGTTCGCTGGTGCACGTGGCGCCTCTGGATCAGTTTCACTGCTTAACCAGTCTTCAATAACGCGGGACTCTGAGCTCATTAAAAGTAGATTTCCGTTGGGTAGTTCAACGTAGTCATGATGCAATGAGTCCGTTTCAACGGCTATGCTTCCTTCAATTAGCTCATTTGCCACGCCGGTCATATGAAATCTTCTCTGGATGTTACCTAACATATCTATCTCAATGAGTTGGTTATGACCAGGTAAGACCGTGTACGCAAAATTTCCATTATTTAGTCTACGCACATCATGGACGCGATGGCCGTCAGGGATGTAGTACCAGATGAACTCGCCTTGGTCGTCTACAACTACAGCAGGGAGGTTCTGAAGCGTAGCATTTCCATTGGCCTCCCAACGCCCATTAATATTGAAAAGCGTAACTCCTGGTTCCATGCGAGAAGTGTCAAAAGCAGTAACTACAGGTGTTGGAAATGTGTCAGGAAGTGGAGGCGTTTGAAATTCTTGGGCTGATGTTTCAACAGTACGCCCGTCCATATCTTCAAGTACAGCTACTATGCTATAGACTCTATCGGATTTTAGTCCTAAAACTGGTACCTCGTGACTAAGTTTTATATCTGCATTTGGCGTGACGCTCCAGCTTTCTTCTCCGTGACTAACATTTAGAGTTAGTTTGGTTGGCACATCAGTAGTCACTCTCATTACTGCTGCAAGCGGCACTGCAGGATTGGGGTTTTTTGTCAGACTTACATCACTTGCAGTTAACGGAGGTTGAGTTAAGTTACTGCACCCAGCTATGAAAGCTAATATGCAGGTTATGCTGATAAAAGATTTTCTTAAGCACAACATTAAGTGACTCCTTTTAAGGTTTATAAACACAATCAGCAATCAGTTTTGTTTAGTTAAATTAAAACTCTCTGGTAATACAAGTTCAATTAAAGAATTTATGTGTACTTACTGAAGGAATGTGTTAATTCTTGTTATGGCCCATTCTATGCTCCATAAATTAGAACTTCCAATATCTCATGTAGCAAATTCTATTAATGCTGGACACCAGACTAACAAAGTGACAGCCTAGAGTTTCAATGAAACGATTTATTAACACATCCATAGTAGTGATATTACTTTTGGGTATTTCATGTATAGCTCTTTTGTCTGCGTCGGTTTATACCTATTCCTCTTTGACGTCAGAGTCATTAGTAGCTGATCTGCGTTTTAGCATGATTGATGATCAGCATTATCTTGCTAAATTGCGGACTGGGGATTTTTGTGTAGAAGAGCAATTTCAAGTAATAGGTGATCAATGGCGCCTTGATGCTGAATTTATAAAATGGAAGTATTGGGCACTCGCATTAGGCTTGGATTCACAGTATCGTTTGGATAGATTTGAAGGCCGTTACCGATCAACTAATGAGCAGAATTTTAGACCTATTCTCGCTCATGATCTCAAAAAAGATACGTTTTTTGATATAGGGAGGCTCTCAAAATCAATGGGAGCTTTTAACTTCCTTATTGATGCTACTTATGGGTCATCAACCTTTAATGATATTGATACAACAAGTGTTTTTTATATTTACCGGACACAAACAGGTTTGATTACTCGTATCAAGGAAGATTCCATGTCGCTGAGGAGGAGTCAGACCGGGCTAGTGGTAGAAGTGACGCATCCATGCGGGGGTTTGCCCAGCTATTGGGAGCGTTTTTCTGTCTGGGTAGACGACAAGCTTATGACTAGGTTTGATCTATAAGCCCACCATGTCTAGTAATTCTTGTGAATATCGAGTTTGGGCTTCCTCGTACAACGGTGCAACTGCAGCTATAAACTCCTCCCTGGCTGTGGATGAGAGTTCTAGTATTTCCCCACCGGCTTCTCGTATGATGGTCTGAGCTTCTTCTTCTTCTTGATCATGCAATGCTCGCTGAAAATGAACAGCTTCTGTTGCTGCTTCCATCACACTAGCCTGAATGTTTGATGGCCAGGCATCAAAAGATGGAGCATGTACAAAAATCGGACGAGATAAGTAGGAATGAAAGGTTGCTGTGTAGAAACGTTGATGTGGGTAGATATTGTAAGTAATCGTATTAGCAAAAGGATTTTCTTGGCCATCCAGAGAGCCTCGCTCGATTTCTCTAACCGCTGCTGATAATTCAACTACTTGTGGATCAACACCTAGTAATTCAAAGGTTGATATCTGTTCTGTACTTCGAACACGAATTTTTAGTCCGCGCAGATCTTCTAATGTTCTAACAGCTCTAACATTATTAGATATGTGTCTAAATCCGTTTTCAAAAAAACCAATAACACGGTAATTGGTAATTGACTCAAGACTTTTTGCTGCCGCTTGTCCGAGTGGACCATCCATTGTCGCGCGAGCAGTAGTAGTGTCAGGAAATAAAAAGGGTAGAGCAGCAAGTTCAAGCTCAGGTGTATCAGAGATGCTCATGTACCCAACCGTAAGCACGCCAGAATCCACTAGCCATCTTAGATCTTGGCCGGCATACCCCAATTCCATAACGTTATAGATGTAGTTTACGTTAACCTCGTCTCCAAACTGCTCTTCCAGTCTGTCACCTATAATTTTTAGGCCAAGACTAAAACTGGTTGTTGGTGGACCATACCCTCCCATGCGAATGTGAATCGGCTCACCGACGGTGTTTGAGTTGGGAGAATTTTGACTGTCTGCAGGCCCCAACCGCAACGCTAATCCAGTTGCACCCAGCAGGGCGGAAGTTTTAAGAAAATGTCGTCTAGACATGAATTTTCCTTCGAAAAATTGGCTAATTGTTTACGATCTACTAGAGGTTCATTTGTGTCAACCTAAAAAAGCCGTTCAGAGTAAAAACAGTTAAAATCTAGTGTAAATTATCTTTTACGCATAAATTGGATTGGAGCATGTTTTGAGGACCTTGTTTTTTTTGAGCCTGTTGTTTTTGCCTGCAATTGCTTTTAGTCAAACGCAATTTGAAATAATTGAAACAACTATTTCTGAGATACATACGGCTTATGCTTCAGGTTCTCTCACAGCGAGAGAACTAGTCCAAGCTTACCTTGACCGGATTGAGGCATATGATCAGCAAGGGCCAGAAATTAATGCCATCCTTTCCATGAATGATAGAGCACTTGAAGAGGCAGATAAAATTGATGAGGTTTTTCGTCTTTCTGGATTTGTAGGGCCTCTCCACGGTATTCCTGTTGTTCTTAAGGATCAGATGGATGTAATGGGCCTGCCAACCACTTTAGGGTCTGATCTTTTCAGAGGATATTTCCCAGATAGAGATGCTTTTGTGACTGAAAAATTAAAATCAGCTGGCGCAATTATTCTGGCAAAGGTGACTCTTGGTGAGCTTGCAGGTGGGGACACGCATGGTTCACTTTTTGGTTCAACGCGGAATCCTTATGGACTACAGAGAACTTCTGGAGGATCCTCGGGTGGTTCAGCAGCGAGTGTTGCAGCCAATTTTTCTACGTTAGCAGTAGGTCAAGAAGGTTTTGCATCCATTCGTCGTCCATCTGCCTGGAATAGCATTGTTGGAATGCGTTCGAGCGCAGGACTTATCAGTCGTGCTGGAGTTTTTGCCGGGTGGCCTCAGCTTGCTGGTCAACTAGGTCCAATGGCTCGTACAGTTGAGGATCTTGTGACACTCTTAGATGTGATGGTTGGGTATGACCCAGAAGATCCTCTCACAGCTCATGGTATAGGGAATTTTTCAGGGTCTTATCGGCGTTTTCTAGATGCAGAAGGCTTAAGTGGAGCACGAATTGGAATCTTACGTGAATCAATAGGGGTTAATTCTGAACCTTTATCTGAGGATTTTTTGAAAGTAGATGTGGTATTCCAAAGGTCTGTTACAGAACTAAGGGAAGCGGGAGCAGTTATCATTGACCCTATAGTGATTCCTGATTTAAAAGAATTGCTTAATAAGCGTAGTTCTAATCCAACTGCTGGAGAGGAATCGTTCAGAGAATATTTCAGCCGAAGTGCTAATCAACCCTTTGCATCGTTAGAAACTATGCTTGCGGATCCAATGTTCGGAGAAATTACTCAATATGCTCAGGCCCGGTTTTCAAGGGAAATGGATGCATCTACTCACTATGATTATCTTTTGGCGCGTGAGCAGTTAATGCATAACTTGCTTAAAGTAATGGCTGATAATGACTTAAGCGCTATTGTTTATAAGGCTGTCGAACATCAACCGACATTTATTCAAGATGGTGTTAATCCTCCATACGTTAATACGAAGGGCGCACCGCATTTAAATACTTTTCTCATTTATGTTCCTGCGATTGTAGTGCCATCAGGATTTACAACTGACAATCTGCCAGTCGGATTAACATTTATGGGTCGTCCTTATGAGGACGGAGAGATAATTCGTTTAGCTTATTCTTATGAGCAGTATACTAAACATCGCAAACCTCCATTAACTGTGCCGCCTCTAAATTAATAGGCAGTAAATTTCGAGTATGTCTATTTCTCGTTGGAGTCGGTGGATTAGACAGCCACAAACTGTTCCCTTGCGTCGGATGATTTATCAAATTCATTTGTGGCTTGGTTTGGTACTTGGTCTTTACGTAATGGTAATTAGCGTTTCAGGCAGCGCTGTTGTTTTTCGTCGTGAACTAACGCGATGGTTTTTGCCCAAAGAAGGGTTACAGAATGTTGAATACCCTCTTACTCTAATTGTTTTAGAGTGGTTTGTGGACCTTCACGATAATCTACTTGCGGGGAATATAGGACGAGACCTGAATGGTATAGGAGCTATATTATTTTTAATTATGGTTTTGACTGGCGCATTTGTTTGGTGGCCTGGGGTTCGACAATGGAAACAAAGTTTATTTGTTTGTCACTCCCAACATAGACTTTTTAGCTGGCATCTTCATAGTGTGATTGGATTTTGGAGTCTCTTATTTTTATTAGGTTGGTCAGTAACAGGTATCTACTTTATTTTTCCTGGCCCATTTGAATGGTTTTTTGATGTTTTTGATAAAGACCTTTCTGATTTTAAGAGGCCTGGAGAAGGCTTGTTGTTAGTGCTTGTTGACTTACACTTCGGTCGCTTTGGAGGGCTTGGAATAAGAACCCTGTGGGTGATTTTTGGATTACTGCCAACAGTTCTTTTTATAACTGGTGTGAGAATATGGTGGAAACGAGTGCAGATTAAATGGTGTAAAAGTTGGGATACCTAGTAGGAAAGCTAGCGCTCTATTTCTCCCGTATCCCAAACTATTTCACCATTTACAATAGTAAGCACAGATCTAATTTTTCTTATTTCTTCTTCAGGAACTGCTATTGGATCGAAAACATCTGCACTCAAAACTGCCATATCTGCAAAGCGGCCTTCCCCAATTCCACCCAGTAAATCATCTTCTTTTGTGAACCATCCTTGTTGGTACGAGGAGTACAGCCAAACCGCTTCATATCGACTTATTTGCTGTCCATCATTAATCAAGTTGCCAGAGATATCCTGTCCAGTGACCATGTAATAGATCATATTCCATGGCGATAAGGAGTTTATTCTTGCTCCATCCGAACCAGCTCCAACCGCAACTAATGCGCTATCTAACACCAGCCTCCAAGGTGGTCCTCCAGGAGCGCCGCTATGAAATCGTTGTCCATGTACACCCAGCCCTAGGCCCATTGCTTTCGCACGTTGTATCAGTTCAGGGGTTATGTAGCTCAAATGGCCAGGGGTCCACCGTAAGGCTGATAAATCAAACTCCTGATTCAGCTCTTCCCAGACATCGAAGTGAGCGCTAATTTCCTCCGGTGTGTGTAAATGTTGATGATAGCTCCATCCATGTTCAGCGATGAGTCTTTGAGCTAATCGGGCTGTTTGTCCCAGGGGTTGCTGGCTAAAAAGGTTACGTCTAACGGACCATTCACCAATTCCAACAACTTTTGCCATATCTGGCCCATGATTTTGCCATTTATTGTTAAGAAAACCCCTGAGCTGTCTTAATCCAATATTGCTATCAAAGCCAGGGAAAAAAATCCTTGTTCGAACTTTATGTTGATTATTTCGAACTAAATCAAGAAAAAAATCATAGCCAGTTGTTTGGTCAATATAACCGACTCCCGGTACTGTACCTGACATATCCATTACTGTTGTAAGTCCTAGTGATAGAACGTAATCAGCAACATTGATCAATTGCCGTTTGCGATCCTCATTAGTGATATTTGAAGCGAGCACCTCATAGGCAATGTCTGTGTCAATCCCCTCTGCAATAGAGCCATCATTTGTAACGGGCACCCCAAGCTCACGTAAAAGATTTCGACCAGCTGTGTTAGTGCGTCCTGGGCCAGATCCTCGTTCTGAAAGATAGACAGGGTTTCTGGGCGACACATAATCTAATTCCAGTCTTGTAGGGAATCTCTTCTCATGCCATTGGCTTCGACGAATACCTCCAATGGTGGTAATTAATTGTCCATCAGGCACAACCTCTGTTTTCTTTTGGATTGAATTTAGCGCCTCCTGAATTGTTATTGTTCTTTCTAAATCTCGGTTGTCATAGCCTGGGCGATTTGCAATTCGAATATAGTGAACATGATTGTCAATTAGGCCTGGAATTACAATTCTCTGTTGTAAGTCAATGATCTCAGTACATTCGTTGAATGATTCTAGTTCTGGGTTTATAGCTACAACTTTCCCATCACTAATAAGTACAGATTGAGCAAGGGAGTTTTGCTGGTCCATCGTATATATATGAGCATTTATTAGCGCTAGGTCTTTTGAAAAACATAGCTGTGCATATGCTTGTGTATGCAGGGTAAGAGTGGATATTGCTAAGATAATGAGATATGAATTTAAGTTATTTTTCATGGCAAACTTTTGGATCGTATGTAACTACCGGTGGTACGCTTCCCATTAAGAACTATTACCAAAAAGTATTAAAAATTTAACTAGACTCAGTCTATCACGGTCATGATGTTAGTTTGATAAGCAGGAATATGAGAATTCTTTTTTGATGATTGGCCATTAGAGCTTTAGGGTTATGCAAAGCGTCTAAGGGAGAATGATAAGTGAGTTTCATAAATTTATGAGGGGACTAGAACGTTATGGACTTTAATCTACCAAAAAACATTGAAAATTACCGGAAACAAATCCGACAGTTTGTAGATGAGCATGTCTTACCCCTCGAGAATGACCCTAAAAACTTTGATGAACATGAAAGCATGCTTCTTCCCATACTAGATGAGTTACGTAAGCTTGCCAAAGCTAAAGGTCTTTGGGCATTACAGGTATCCAAGGAAAGAGGTGGCGGGGGGTTGCCCGTAATTGGGATGGCTGCTTGCTATGAAGAAATGGGCCGTTCACTTTATGCGCCTACGGTCTTTAATTCTCATGCGCCAGACGATGGCAACATGATGTTGCTTGAGAAAATAGGGACTTTGTCTCAAAAAGATACATGGCTTCAGCCGATGGTAGATGGCAAGTGTTGGTCTGCATTTGCAATGACAGAGCCTGCACCTGGAAGTGGTTCTGACCCAGGTGGAATGATGCAGACTCGTGCTGAAAAAAGTGGTAATCAATGGAAAATTTATGGGCGCAAGTGGTTTATAAGCGGAGCTGGTATTGCAGAACATTTTATTTTAGTGGCTAGAACTTCTGATGATCCTAGAAAGGGATTGACAGCGTTTTTATTTCATCGAGACCAACCTGGTTGGCAGTTGGAAAGACGAGTTCCAACTATGGGACCTGAAGAACATGGTGGGCATTGTGAGTTAAGTTTTGATGGGCTTACGATAGATGATGAGAATAGACTCATGGAAGTAGGGGATGGGCTTAAAGTGACCCAGATTCGTTTGGGTACAGCTCGCCTCACTCATTGTATGCGATGGTTGGGTCTTTCAAAAAGATCCTTAGAAATAGCGCAGGATTACATTAGTGAACGCCAAGCGTTCGACAAGAAATTGAGTGAACATGAAGGTGTGCAGTGGATGTTAGGAGAAGCTGCCCTAGAAATACATGTAGGCCGTTTGCTTACCATGCATGCTGCCTGGAAATTGGATCAGGGTGATTATTCTCGTAAAGAAGTTTCAATGGCCAAAGTTGTAGTAGCGGACACACTGCATAAGGTTGTAGATATTGCTATTCAACTCAATGGGGCTCGTGGATACTCAAAAGACACCGTTCTTGAAAGGATTTATCGATATGCACGATGTGCTCGACTTGTTGATGGAGCGAGTGAGGTCCATAAGATGGTTCTTGCTCGTAACCTAGCTAAAGAGAATAGCCAATTTTGGCAGTGGGGTGTTAAGTAAAGTGAAAGATGAGCAGGGTATTGATATTTCTCTCTTATTAGATTATCTAGAGGAATTTCTTGAAAACTTTCATGGGCCAATTAGTCTTTATAAATTTCCACGAGGACAGTCTAATCCAACTTTTCGTATAGATACTCCAGAACAATCACTAGTATTGAGGCGTAAACCAGAAGGTGCACTTCTTAGGTCAGCGCATGCTGTAGATCGTGAATACCGAGTCATGTCAGCTCTTGCAGATACCGAAGTACCAGTGCCTCAGGTATACCACCTTTGTACTGACAACAATATTATTGGTAGCTGGTTTTACGTTATGGAATATGTCGAAGGTTCAGTATTTGTAGATCCTGCTTTGCCTGAGCTTAGTGTTACACAAAGAAATCGTATTTATGACGAGGGAAATAGGGTCTTAGCAGCTATTCATTCCATCGACATCGAGCTATCTGGCTTAGAAGACTTTGGTAGTGCTGGTAATTACTATGAGAGGCAGATTAATCGATGGACTAAACAGTATCGTTCTTCAGAAACTCAGGTTTTAGAGTCTATGGAGGAACTAATAAATTGGTTATCTAAGAATGTTCCTGTAGATGACGGGAAAATTTCTTTAATTCATGGTGATTTTCGCTTAGACAATATAATTTTCGATACACAGAGCCTAGAGGCAATAGGTGTCCTTGATTGGGAGCTATCAACTCTTGGTCATCCAATTGCCGATTTGGCCTATTTATGTATGCAACGTAGGATGGAAAGAGATCTTGTAATACCTGGGCTGGGCAAGCTAAATATTGCTGAGTTAGGTATCCCCAGCGAGGAAGATTTTTTAAAGCAATACTGTGCTCGAACGGGATTTGACGAGGTAGGTCCATGGTCATTTTATCTCGCTTGTTCATTTTTTCGACTTGCTGCAATTTGCCAAGGTGTCTTGAAAAGAGCGATTGATGGAAATGCGTCTAGTGCATATGGTTCTGAATTAGGCTCCATGGTGGAACCGTTGGCAAGACTAGGGTTAAAAGCCGCACAAAACTAAATTTTACAGCAGCTATATATTCGTAATAACAGATTTGCTTAAACCAAACGTATTGAATGTCCGCCATCTACTGGTAATGCAATTCCTGTGATATAGCTTGATGCATCACTAGCAAGTAGTAGTAAGGGCCCTGTTAATTCGTCTAAATTTCCAGTACGGCGCGGAGGAAGTCGTTTAAGATAATTTTGGCCTTGTTCACTCGCAAAAAACTCTTCATTCATTTCAGTGGGAAAATAACCTGGGCATAGAGCGTTCACTCTAATATTGTGACGCCACAGTTCGATAGCCATATTTTTCGTTAGATGAATTACGGCAGCTTTAGAAGTGGCATAGACAGTCCATCCTGGCGCTGCATTCATGCCAGCTACCGAAGCAACATTTATGATGACACCAGGACGTTTAGCGACAATCAGTTGACGAGTCACTTCCTGAGAAACTTTACGTAGGCCATCCAGATTGACTGAAAATACTTTATCCCATGCGGAATCATCGAGTTCTGTGAATTCCCCTATTTCGACAATACCAGCGCAATTGACAACAATATCAATTAGCCCAGTGGCTTCACTGGTTCTTTCAAACATGGAATCAATACTTGCCTGATCTGTTACATCAAGTTCAACAGCCACCGCACTGCCACCAGTAGTTTCAATTTCTTTAACAAGCTCTTCAAGTTTGTCAGTACGTCTCGCACCAGCGATAACTTGAGCTCCTGCGCTAGCTAAAACTCCTGCGAAATGTCTGCCAATTCCGCTCGATGCGCCAGTAACTAAAGCATTTTTTCCAGTCAGAGAAAAAAGATTTTGCATCATTGATGATTAGGCCCTAATTTAGTATTCGAATTTTTGGTTTGTTTAGGATTAGCAGCATACGCTATGTAACTGATTGCTCCCTCCGTTAATTGTAACTCTTGCCACAATTGTCGTCTGTATATTATTGGTATTTTAGGGATTAAGGATGATAAAGGCTCTGGACTAAGCGGGCGTAAGGCACGATGATGAGTAACTATAAACGCTACTAACAAAAAAGAAGGAATAGAAATGTGCCTCTTTACTCGGTTAATTAAACCTTTATTTGCTTTATCCGTTGCTATGTTTTTTTCTGGTTGCAGTCCTCAACAAGATGATGTTGCTCAGTTTTCTGAAGGTTCAGGCGAGCAGAGGGATTCCAGGGCCTGGAATATGCAGTTGGTCGGCCATCATGATCTTCAAGCTCGTCCTGCATATCAACCAGAGGTTCATGCTTATGGCGATCGGAGGATCCTTTTTGTTGGACAACATGCAGGCCAGTCCTATAACCCTCAAACTGAGTTAATGGAAGTTAATGGCTTATCAATTCTTGATGTCACTGATCCAAGCTCGCCAACATTATTGAAGCATTTACCACCGACAGGCTTGGAGGCCAATGGTAGTCAGCATGTACAAATCTGTGACGGCAGTGTTTTGCCCCAAGGAGATCCCAATCGGGTCTATATGGTTAGAACTAATGGTCTGATTTCCTATGAAATGTTTGATGTCACCAATCCTGCAGAACCAGAATTTATGTCAACCATTGATGTCACAGGGTTTTCATCCCGTCCCGAGTCTAGTAGGGGCAACAGAGAGACGCATAAACTCCAGTGGGAATGTGAAACAGGAATTGGGTATTTCAATGGCACTCCAGAGGGTTGGCGTGTTACTAGGGCTTTGCAAGTTTATGATTTAAGTAATCCTGATGAGCCCAAGCATATTAGAGATTTTGGGCTCGTAGGTTGGGAGCCAGATGCAAGTGGACCATTTCCCGATCATTTTATTTCAGGATTACACCAAGCTTTCGTCCATGGTAATCGAATGTATATAGGTTATGGCAGCGGTAACAGTGGTACACTGCAGATACTTGATAGGGACAAGTTCCTAAATGGTGACCCAAACTCAGAGGATCCTTTTTCGCCAACCCCTGAAAACCTTCTTTACCCCCAAATCTCTCGGCTTGATATGCCTAGTTATTGGGGTGTTCACACTGCAAAACCGCTACTGGGTTTTGAAATCTCAGACAATGAAAATGAGATGGAAACTACCATCAGGGACTTTCTGATCGTACCTTCTGAGGCTGGAGGCAGCGCCATTTATTGTAGAGGAGTTCGCGATATTGTTTTCTTTTTGGATATTACAGAAGAGGATAAGCCTTTCCCTGTTTCGTCGTACCAGGTTCCAAATGATCCTCATGATTTTTGTAATGATGGTGGTCGTTTTGGCCCTCACTCAGTACATGACGCATTTCACCCTGATTTTGACCGAACATTAGCCGTATTTTCTTATTTTAATGCAGGAATACGCGCAGTTGATATTAGGAATCCTTTTGAGCCTGTAGAAGTTGCTTACTTCATTCCTGAGACAACAGAAAACACTATTGAGATGTGTGCTGAAGTTAATGGGGTAGAACGATGTGATTCAGCGATTCAGACAAATAATGTAAACATTGATGATAGGGGGTATATCTATGCCGTAGACCGATCTAACACGGGCTTACATATTGTGGAACTTCAGGGCGAAGCAAGATCGCTAGTTGGTATTTAAGTTCCTAGTTTATCTATAGAGAATTTAAATGGAGCTTATGTGAAACCCTGGTTGAGGCGCTAGTTTTTATGTTGCAACGTATGCCATGGGCTGTGATTTTTTTGGCTGTGGTTTCACAGTTCTTTTGGTCTTCTAATGCGAAAGCTGAACTCTACACTTTGCGTATTGGTTCAGGGCATCCTGCTGGACCAACAGTATATGTTGGGGTATTGCGAGATTACTTGGTGCCAGAGTTAAAGAGGCGAGTCTCCGCAGAAACTGAGCATGAATTAAGGATTATTGAAGGCTATGGAAGCTCCATTGCATCTGTATCAGAGACACTTGAAGCTGTTCAAATTGGAATTTTAGATATTGGTGGATTTTGTACATGTTTTGAGCCAGCCAAAATGTTTTTGCACAATTTTCAGTACTTCGTGCCGTTTGGTCCAGAGGGGGCTGAGGAAGGGATTAAGGCAGCTCGCAGAGTTTATGATACTCATCCATGGTTGAATGAGCATATGGAAACAAACTATGGACAGTCATTGCTTGCTATAAATGGTTGGGATAATTATCACCTTGGTTCAAGTGTGCCATGGGAGGCTGTTGTAGATCTGCAAGGAGTGAAGATTGCAGGAGCTGGTCCAAACTTACCGTGGTTAGAGCTTGCTGGAGTAATACCTGTGCAATCCATTTTGCCGGATGCTTATATGGCTATGCAGACGGGTGTTTATTCTGGTTGGTTAATGTTTCCTTCTGCCTATTTTGCATACAAACTTCATGAGCCCGCTCCCTATTACACACTGATAGGATTTGGAGCGATGGGAGGAGCAATCATTATTACTATGAATACGCGCTCCCTTGAACGTTTACCCTCGGAGGTGCGTGATATTGTCCTAGATGTTGGGCGTAGATATGAAAATGAGGCGGCAAAAATTTTAGATCAACGGCAGATAACTGGATTACAGGATCTTCGAAATTCTGGAGCGACGGTTAGGGAATTACCTGACCAAGTTCGTGCTCAGTGGGCTCTTTCATTAAGTGATTTTCCAAATAAAATGGCCAAGGAGGCTGACTCAAGGGGTATGCCAGGTTCTGAGATTGTCCGCGCATATATCGAGACGGTTAGTCAAAGTGGTTATGATTGGCCAGTTGATTACATTATCGATTGACAGGTTGTTAGATTCGAAAATAGCTAGGGAGGCTAATAGTGATCAAAGCTGCAATGGTTGGACTTGGTTGGTGGGGTCGCCATATGGTGAACTCAGTTGAAAAAAGTGAAAAGATCGAAGTTAATCGGTTGACCGCCCGTCGACCTGATAGACACAAAGATTTTTCTGATGAGAAAGGGATACCCCTAGTGGCTGATTATCAAGCGCTGCTCCAGGATCCAGAAGTGGATGCCGTCATTTTGTGTACTCCACACTCTCAACATGAAGACCAAGTGTTGGCTGCTGTCGAACATGGCAAGCAGATTTTCTGCGAGAAGCCTTTGTCTCTCTCAAAAGCAAGCATAGAAAAAATGTTGGCTGCAACGAATAAAGCTGGAATAGTAATGGGTGTTGGCCATGAGCGTCGCTACGAATCAACATTTGAAGCAATATCAAAGATAGTTAAATCTGGTGAATTAGGGACACAAATGCACGTTGAGGCTAACTTTTCTCACAGTATTTTTACAACCGTAGAGGCTGATAACTGGCGAGGATCTCAAGAAGAGGCCCCGGCAGCTGGCATGACTGGAATGGGCGTACATCTGACTGATTTATTTATTTCTATGTTTGGTCCTGTTGAGTCTGTCGTTGCTCAATCTGCACGCCGTGTTCTGCCCTTACCTACAGGAGATGTAGTGACGGTACAGATTCGATTTGAAAGTGGTGCTACCGGTTTTGTCGGAGCTATTTCTGCAACTCCCTACTATGGTCGTTTTACAGTATTTGGAAATGAGATGTGGGTTGAAGCACGTGACGATGCGCATCCTCAAGAAGGAGGTCGAACTCATTTGATTACCTGTGGAAAGGATGGGGTTCAGCATAGCCAGACATTCGAGCCAAAAGATCCTGTCAGAGCGAATATAGAGGAATGGGTTGATGCAGTCGAAGGGCATGGTGCTTATCGTTTTACTGATGAACAGAGAATCGGCAACGTGGCGGTGCTCGAGGCAATTGCCAAATCAGTTAGTACCGGTGATTGGGTAGATGTTTAACCAATGACTGGAAGAATTGCTCAAACAATTCATATTGTTTCTGCGTGCTGGGTATTAGTTCTTGGCTTGATTATTTTTTTAGATGTTCTAGGGCGTTATTTTTTTAGTCAGCCTCTTTTAGGGGCTACAGAAATTATCAAAAATTCTGTTGTTTCTATAACGTTTTTACAGCTACCACTCGCCATTTATCGTGGTGGCATGATCCGTAGCACTATTCTGTATGATTTTTTTGGTAAGAATATGAAACGAGTTCTCAGGACATTTGCTAGCATTCTTGGGTTGCTTTTTTTTCTAGGGACAGCGTTTAGTTCTTGGGGCCCGGCAGTTGAAGCTTTAGCTGTTAGCGAGTACGAGGGTGAGGGGGCTCTTAGGGTGCCAACATATCCAGTTAGGTTTTTAGTTTTTGTTACATCACTTTTTGCGGCGTATGTTTATTTGCACGTGATTTTCCTTGATTGGACTGATCGTATTGAGTCTTTTATTGAAAGTGCTGATGCTACTTGATGCCAAAAGAATTTTGAGGGTCCAAAGAAAGTGAGCATGTCTTCATGTTAGGTCCTGAGGTTATATTTTATTCGTTGGTGATCCTTCTCATCCTTGTTTTTTTGAGTGTGCCAATTGGAATATCGTTGGGAGTGGCTAGCGTCATTGGTGTTTATCTGGCTTATGACGATATAAATATTGCCCTTTCTATATTGGGTTCCACAGCTTATGACTCGATTCGTAGTCATACGCTTGCAGTTATTCCGCTTTTTATGCTCATGGGTGAGGTTATTAGCCGATCGGGGGCTGCTAAAGATCTATATACACTTTGTGATCGGGTTTTATATAAGTTACCCGGTCGTCTAGCGGCTGCTACAGTGATTGGTAATGCTGCTTTTGCTGCTGTATCTGGTGTGGCTATCGCATCGGCAGCAACTTTCAGTCGCATCGCCTATCCAGAAATGCGTCGACTCAGTTACAAAAAATCTTACGCATTAGGAGTTATAGCTGGTAGTGGTTCATTAGGAATGCTGATTCCGCCTAGTGTCTTGCTGATAGTTTGGGCGATTCTGACTGAGGGTTCAGTTGGAGCGTTGTTTATAGCAGGAGTCATACCAGGTTTATTACTTGGTTTTTCTTTTGTTATTTATTGCAGCATAACCGCACTTATAAACCCCTCAATTGCTCCGCCACTGGATAGTATGAATGTTGGAAAAAGTTACGTAATGCAGCGCACTGAACTTATCAGTGGTCTAGGCATTATTTCATTAATAATATTGGTGCTTGGCGGTATCTGGGCAGGTTTTTTTACGCCATCAGAAGCAGCTGGTTTTGGTGCTCTTGGTAGTATCGTTTTGGGATACGCTAAGGGTATGCGCAGTAAGGAGTTTAAAGAGGCTATTTACAATGCCGGTCGATATACAGCACCGATCATGTTTTTGTTGATTGCAGGATCAATGTATGCACGATTACTAGCTGTTAGTGGGGGTATAACTTTAATTCAAGAGTTAGTCATTGGTACCGGACTTACACCTTTCGGGCTTATTCTGATTATGACGCTTGTTTGGTTACTTCTAGGGGCATTAATTGATTCAATATCAGATATCTTGCTTACTGTTCCTATTTTTGCCCCAATCGCTATTTCAGCCGGATTTGATCCAATTGCATTTGCTATTTATGGAATTATTGTTATTGAAGCAGGTCTTCTAACTCCGCCAATGGGTTTATTGATTTTTACTGTTAAATCTTCAGTACCAGATTCTTCGGTAACACTTGGTGAAATATTTAAAGGCTCTATACCTTTCTGGTTACTTATGTTGCTGGTAGCCTCACTCATTCTATTTTTCCCATCTCTTGCAACATGGCTTCCGAGCCTTATGTTCTGAGAGTATGCATTATGCTCTCTAGCTACGATTTAGCCGAACTCGTACAATAAGCTGTGAGAAGACTATTGTTTTATTTTGGCGTATGTTTATTTAGTAGGATTAAAAAGAGAATATTAGTATGGAGCAAATTAAGGTAGGAATAATTGGGACTGGATGGTGTGGTGGTATCCGTGCAAATACCTGCGCTGCGAGCGCGCTTGTTGATGAGTTACATATTGCTGAGATTAACCCTGATCGACTCAAGGAAGTGGTGTCTGAAACCAATCCAACTTCAGCTACTACTAATTATAAGGAAATCATCTCTAATGATTCCTTAGACACCATAATTATTTCAGCCACGCCCGAGACTACTCACTACACAATGGCAAAAGAAGCGTTGTTGGCAGGGAAGCATGTTTTTTTAGAAAAACCTTTGGCTTTAACTTTGGATGAGGCAGATGAACTAATTAAAATCCAAAAAGATAAAAATCTTAAGTTTGCGATTGGTTATTCTCAGCGTTTTAATCATAAATTTGCATATGCCAAGAAAAGTCTAATGGAAAAAACTATTGGAGACCCTGTTTGTGCGTTGGTTAGTCGGCATCTTACAAGAGGTCTGGGCAAAAAAATTAGTGGAAGAATTAAGCTTTCTCCAGCAGCGATGGAAGCAACACATGATATTGATTTTGTACTTTGGCTAATGGAACCAGCCAAACCAGTTAGGGTTTACTCCCAGTCCGTTTATGGTGCGATGAAAGATATAACAGGCTCTGAAGATGCACAGTGGATAATGATTACCATGGATAATGGCGTTATTTTAAATATTGGAGCTGGCTGGACGATGCCACCGGGGCATCCAAATTATTCCGGTACATGGATTGAACTTACCGGTACAACTGGAATGTTGGTAATAGATGACACACACCGAGATGTTATTTTTAACTCAATGGAAAGTGGTATCAGGTTGCCTATGTCTACTATGCCTGGAGAGCCGGTAGGGCATGTTTTTGCAGGCCCAATGCATAATGAAACTGTTCATTGGATTGAGGCAGTAGCATTTGACCGACCTGAAATGTGTTCAGCCGAAAAAGCTAGAAGGGTAATGGAGATTTATATGGCTGCAGATATTTCCGCAGAACTTAATGAAGCTGTCAGCTTGCCTTTAAGCGAGCCTTCTTTAAGTAAAGTTGCCGTTGCCTGAAACTTTTAATAACAGATATTAGGGAGGCGATGTGCTTCCAAGTCAGGCAGATTTTCTATTTACATTAGTCGTTTTTATTTTGGCGGTTCTCGCTTTGATTTTTAGTGGCAAATTTATTGTTGATCCACCTATTCCCCTTGATAGCAATCTGCTTGCCATGAATTCTCGAGTTTTTCCGATTCTGATATTAATGGGTACTGTTATTGTTTCTTTTTCTTTTCTTTTAAGTGCAATCCGCTCAAAAAATATTGAAAGTTCCCGAATGGGTTTAATTAATGTTATGAATATCTCTAAAGGTCTTTGGAGGCAGTGTGTATTTTTAGTAATCACAATTACATCTGCATTGCTTTTAGTCACCCTAGGTTTTATTACCACTATGTTTTTTTTGATGGTGAGTACAGCTTTTTTAGTTGGGAATAGAAACCTGATTCAGATCATTGTTATTAGTGCTTTTATGCCCGTAGGTTTTTATATTGTGGTAACACATGTGCTTCGTACCGCACTTCCTGAAGTTGATATTGTGCAAAAATTTCTTGCCCCATTAATTCGATTGTTGCCAGCGTTTTAGTTTAGCCATGGAAGCTCTTATAGCAGGCTTGGATGCAGCGCTTCGGATAGATACCTTTATATGGATAAGTGGTGGGTTATTACTGGGTATGTTGATGGGATCACTGCCTGGTTTTACAACAAGCATGGGAATGTCTGTCCTAGTGCCAATATCCTTTCTTGTTGGCGATCCATTGATTGGTATTCCGTTTCTGATCGGCGTTTATAAAGGAGGTATTTATGGAGGAAGCGTCCCAGCTATATTGATTTCCATGCCAGGTACAGGAGCATCAATCGCTACAGTCTTTGATGGTCATGAACTGACTAAAAAAGGACAGCCTAGGAAGGCGCTAGAAATGGGGTTGTATGCTTCAGCAATCTCAGATCTTTTTAGTGACCTCTTTACCCTTGTAATGATTATTCCTGTTGCAGCAATAGTTTTGGGTTTTGGTCCTCCGGAGATAGCGGCTGTAATGTTCTTAAGTCTGGTCATAATTTCTGTTACCTCAACTGGCCCTGTGATAAAAGGCCTGTTGATGCTTTGTCTGGGAGTTTTATTCGGTTTTATCGGTGCGGATCCCTTTTCTGGCGCAGCCAGATATACCTTTGGTACAAACCAACTATATGATGGGTTTCATTTGATCCCAATGTTGATTGGTCTGTTTGCTTTGCCTGAAATATTTAAAGCTGTTAAAGAGGGTGATCAAACCAATTCTCGTATTGCTCAGTTTGTCGGCGATCATTTAAATTTTTCTGAGTTGCGAAGAAGTCTCCGAACTATTTTTCGTTCTACTGCAATAGGCACAAGTATCGGACTGGTTCCGGGTCTTGGTCAGCCCATAGCCGCTATGATGGGATATATTGCTGCTAAAAACTCATCAGATACGCCAGAACGTTTTGGAAAAGGTGAGTTAGACGGTGTGGCTGGTGCAGAAGCCGCAAACAATGCGGTCAATGGCCCTACTATGGTTCCATTGCTAACTTTAGGAATACCTGGAGATGCAGTAACTGCATTGCTGCTTGGTGCCTTTATGATGCAAGGTTTACGTCCGGGCCCAACACTTATGGAGACAAATGGAGATATAGTGTTTGCAATTCTAATAGCGATGGTTTTTGCAAATATTCTATTCTTGATCATTGGATATTTAACAATTCCGTTATTTGCAAAAGTTGTAACCATAAAGCGTTCACTTTTAATTCCAGTTACTATTATGCTGGCTTTTGCAGGCACTTATCTTGCGCGCAGCAACCCTTTTGATATTGTCACGCTGATAGGTTTCGGTTTGATTGGTATTGCGGCACGAAGCGCGAAATTTGATGTTGCGCCAATGGTTATGGGTTTCATACTTGGTCGTGAATTGGAATATACCTTTGGTCAAACGTTAGCTTTGGCTGGTGATGATTGGCTTCGTTTTATTTTTGTAGAGCGTTTAGGGATGACAGCAGTGGTGCTAGCAACACCTATTATAGGAGTTACTTTAGGCGCAAGAATGAACAGGTTTCGTCAAAAAGCTATCGCAGGGGAGCAGGCGTGAGCGCTAAGTGGATTATTAGGATTTCTATAAATTTTTTTTTAGGGCTTGTTTTTTTTATTAATAGTTCGATAGCACAAGAAAATTATCCCTCAAAACCTATCACTTTAATTGTGCCGTATGCTGCAGGTGGGTCTAATGACTTAAATGCTCGAGTTTTCACTAGTTTTCTAGACGATTATCTTGGACAGCCAATATTAATAAAGCTAGTTCCCGGGCAAGCTGGACAGAAAGGAACGCTTGAGGCAGTGCGCTCCGAACCGGATGGGCATACGTTATTGTTTACTGATAATTACAGGGATCAACTACATCGTTTTACCTTTCGTAACAATGTCTATGACACAAATAAGGATCTAATCCCCATTGCAAGAGTGAATTACGGAGAAATTGCAATCATTGTGAGAGCTGATGGGGTTTATGAAACATGGACTGATCTTGAATCTCATGCACAGTTATCAACTGGTAATGTAGCTATGTCTCATAGTGGTTTGTGGGTAGCTCTTTTTGTGCCAGCTTTGCAAGTGATGAAGAATTTAGATCTTCAATTGAGAATGGTGCCCTACCGAGGAGGAGGGCCAGCTAAGGCAGCTTTACTAGCCGGGGATGTAGATATGTCTATGGCATTCCCTGCGACAGTAGCAGCGGATGTAGAGGCTGGGCGAGTCAAAATATTAGCAACAGCTGGTAGTGAAAGACTTATTTCGCATGTACCTTCCTTTGTGGAGATTGGTCTCCCGCCAACAACGGGTTTTATGCATCGTGTAGTTATGGCGCCAATTGGCGTTCCGGAGGAAAGAATTATAATTCTGCGTAAGGCATTTGCTAGAATGCAACAGGAAACAGCTTATCAAGAGATGATGTCTCAATTAGGAGAGAACACTGAATATCTTGATGGTAAAGCCTATGAGGCTATCCGAATACAACAATCTCGTGATTATCGAGAGCTGGCTAACAGCTTCAATAATGAGTAATTTTACTAAGTTAAGGGCCATAATATTTAGAAAACAGGCAGATTGGTTGTAAACTAACAATCTCGGATTACTACTTGCCCGTTTGGAAGGTGAAAAATGTCTGGAAAACTAAAAATACTAAGCTGTTTGATTTTAACTTTGGCTGCATGCAGTGGAACTAATGGACCGCTTCATGCTCAGAACTCGGATTTCACAACAACTAGGCATGGGCAATTTGATATCCCATGGGCCTTAGAGTTTCTGCCTGATGGTCGCTTAATGATAAGTGAGGGGGAGGGGTCAATAAAATTGTTGGATACTGATAGTGGAGCTATTGGTGAAATCACGGGTTTACCAGAAGTTAGCTATGGTGGCCAAGGTGGGATGGGTGATGTAGTGCTGCATCCTGATTTCCAGGAAAATAACCTCGTGTACATAAGCTATGTTGAGGCCGGTGATGGCGATACAAGTGGAGCAGCTGTTGCTAGTGCGGAACTCAATTTAAACGGAAATGGCGGTGAGCTGACAAATGTAGATGTTCTATGGCGGCAGATACCTAAAGTCACTGGTCAGGGACATTATGGACATCGCATTGCTTTTGGCCCAGATGGTTATTTATGGATTAGCTCTGGTGACCGTCAGAAGTTTGATCCATCTCAGGACTTAGGTACTAATATTGGAAAGGTCGTGAGATTAAATATGGACGGCTCTGTTCCAAACGATAATCCATTCAATGTCCGTGGAGGCGTATCAGCTGAGATTTGGTCTTTAGGCCACCGTAATCCTTTGGGCCTTGCATTTGATGCACAAGGTCAGTTGTGGAATATAGAAATGGGCCCGAAACATGGTGATGAACTGAATATGATCGAACGAGGCGCAAATTTTGGTTACCCAATTGTGTCAAATGGAGATCATTATGATACTCAGTCTATACCTGATCATCCGCTTTCTTATCGTACTGCTGCAGCAATCAGGGATCATGGGTTAGAAATTCCTGATCATGATTTACACCCTGAGTTTGATGTGCCTTCGGCTTACTGGGTTCCAGCAATATCTCCATCTAGTCTGATGTTCTACAGCGGTAGCGAATTCCCTGAATGGAATGGTGATGCATTCATTGGTGGCTTGTCTTCACAGGCAATCATTAGGGTAGAGTTTGACGGCGAATCAGCTCAAGAGGTAGAAAGACTTGAAGTGGAGGGTCGTCGCATTAGAGATATTGAGCAAGGTCCGGATGGTGCCATCTGGGTCCTTGAGGACGGACGTCGTGGTGATGGTAATCTCTTTAAGCTAATGGCTCCTTAGCCAAGAATAAGATAAGGAAATAATGTAGGTTATAAGTGCTACTTAATGCCGGCACGATTATTTTCTTTTACAGCCTGATTAACGACGTTAGTTGGCCATTTTCCTTCAAGAGCGAGGCGTACCTCACTAGGCGCACCTCGTTGCAGTCCTTCCATTGCTTGTTCGCTATACCAGGCAACATGAGGATTAATAATGACATTTTCGCGTGACTGAAGCGTATGATCTATTGGTAGAGGTTCTGGATCAGTTGTATCCAAGGCGCAGCCACCAATTTGTCTGTCGTCGAGTGCATTGACCAATGCTTCGGTATTAATAATTGGACCACGAGAGCAATTAATTACAAAAGCTGTTTTTTTCATTTGTAAAAATTCTTCTGCTCCTATCATTCCACGGGTTTCGGAAGTGAGCGGCGCATGAATACAAAGGTAATCCGAATTCTTTAGAACGTCATCGAAATCTACTTTTTCCCCAGGAGCATCAAACTGCCCTTCTTCAACGAATGGGTCAGAGTAAAGAACTTGCATATCTAAGCTAGAAGCGCCTTTTGCAACACGTCGAGCAATATTACCGAAGCCTATTAGGCCAATGGTTGAGCCTGCTAAGCGAAACATTGGCTTTCCTGGAGGCACAGACCATTCACCATTGCGTACAAGGCGATCGTAGAATGAAATTTTTCGAGCACATGTAAGAAGCATGGCTAACGTGTGTTCAGCTACTTCTTCAACACAGTATGTAGGGTTATTAGTAACAATGATTCCTGCTTCAGTTGCAGCGTCTAAATCTATCGTATCAACGCCTATTCCATATCGGGCGATAATCTTGCAATTTGGCATTCGTGCCATGGTATCTGCAGTTATCGGGCCACCATAGGTATTTAGTAAGGCTTCACAGTCTGTTGCTTCAGGAAAAAAAGCTTCTGGCTCCGTTACCTGAAGTGGAATGATATTAGCAATGCTTCCAAGAATTTCTTCCTCAATATCAAGTGATTCCCAAACATAATCGGTGAGGACAACTTTAGCTTTTGACATTTAGATACCTATCTGAGTTATTGTTTCCAGCGGACGATTCCAGCGACTCCATCTACTGCAACGATAGAACCATCTGGAATATTAGATGTGGCATCAAGTACGCCTAAAACCATTGGAATACCTCGTTCTCTAGCAAGCGAAGCAAGATGAGATGTACTGCCACCTAGCTCTGCTATTACGGCAGAAACCTGGGGCAGAATCCCAGCAAGCGCAGGTCCTGGTACCTTGGTTATTAAGACATCCCCAGGACCAACTCGACTAAGCTCACATTCACAATTCACTACACAAGCTTTACCAGTTCCCCAACCAACACCCGCAGGGTGACCTCTTAGTCGTGGGTGTTGATCCCAAATCTGATCAGGCGCATGCTCAGTTTCTATGTGGAGTGGCCTAGCTTGAAGCAACTTAAATCCGTCATCATCTAATGACCATTCGATTTCAGCTGGCCCGTCAACTACAGATTCAGCTGTGCGTAGGTATTCTCCAAGCTCTTTTATCTGGTTTTCAGATAGACATGGTTCAGTAGCTTTTTTATTACTGACAGTCTGTGTGCCGTGATGTGTACAGCCTACTGCTTGGAATTTTCTGCCAGCAGCTATTTCTAATACCTTGCCTTCGCGCGAGAGCCGATACCGATCCGGTACTACTTCACCTTGGGCAATAGCAGATCCTAACCCTAAGGTTGCATTAATTAGCATGTCACCTTCTGAGGTCTTACTGAGCCCACCACCAGAAATCTTGGCATTAACTAATGGTTGGATAATGAGTCCCATACCGGTTTCAGCTGGATCTAGGTTATGTGTTGCCATATAGCGAAGCGCACGGGTTGCCCATAATGCACACCAACATGATCGTATTGCTGTCAGATACTCCTCTTTATTTTCAAGGCCAAGAAAGCTTTCAAATTGCCCGGCAAAACTGGATCCAAACCTATCCTCAACCAATGCAGAAGATCTGACGACGCCAAGATTATCAGGATTCGACATTATCGATTCCCACGCTTCCATAAGAGGCTCTATGAGTTCATCAGTGATTGGTTGATCTAGCAAGCCGAGCTTAATTTCAAGTGCATTACGCCTAGCATCCATACCCTCTGTACTAAAAACTTTATGCGCTGTTTCTTCCAAGCCCAGCGCTTTTAACTGAAGTTTGTATGCGGAGGCATCTAGAGCAAAACCATTAGCAATAGGAAGACCAGCTTGTCCTAAGGCCGCCAAATTAGCAGCTTTAGGACCAAAGCGATCAATTTCAACCGCCTCAGCATCACTGAGCGGGACAATATACCTTCCCACTAAACCATCCTTTGAGCTCAATAATTCCAGAACTAGACTAGTTTGCGGTCTCGTGAGTCTGGTGCCGCATAGCCTGGGATTGGGTCAACAACAGTAATTTGTTCTACCGGGAAGTTTGAAACTATCTCGGTATGATCCTTGTGAACGATCAGCATTTCTTCTATGCGAACACCGTACTCAAATGGGATTCCATGCTGTGTCTCAAGCGCAAAAGTCATTCCCTCCTTAATATCAATCGGATGGTCAATTGACCAAATTCGAGATATTACAGGTGGATCATACTGAGCTAGCCCTAGGCCATGCCCCCAAAGATTAGCTGCAGCCTGATCCTCTTCTTCATAGCCCCAAGTCTCTTTTGCAGAGGGCCAAACTGAAGCAATATCTTTAGTTGTTGCGCCGACCTTTACCTCATTGATGGCCTTATAGAGCCATTCTAGCGCTAAAGCATATATATCCTTCTGTTTTTGTGATGGCTCCTTACCTACACAATAAGTTCGGTAGTAGCAGGATTTATAGCCATTCCATGTGAGCGCTGCAAGGTCCATAAAGACAATATCACCCGGTTTTATGATTCGGTCGGAAAAGTTTCTCCAGTTTGGCCAGGTGTTTGGCCCAGAAGACACAATGACATCCTCAACGTCTTCCATTCCAGGGATGTTGTACAAAAACTCCATGATATGGGCTGTGACTTGATTCTCAGTTAGCCCAGGACGTAAGAATTTCATCGTTTCCCAATGAGCTGCATCTCCAATTGCGCCAACAATGCGGAAGCATTCCTGTTCGTCGACATTTTTAACAGCACGGGCTTCCATCATTGGGCTCATACCATCAGTCCAATCAATTCCTGCTTCTTTGAAAGCACCTATGATATTGATATCAACAAAATCAATTCCTACTTTCTCACCAGCAACATTGCTTTTCTTCATTTCTTGAAGCACGGCGTTTGTGAATTTCTTGACCTGCTGGTCTGATGCTGGACCGGCAGCACCTTTAATCCATGCATAGGAGTAGCGAACATTTTCAGGTGGAATCCAGGGGGAGTGTCTCTCGATTTGCATTCCGATGTCACCTTGCTCAAATATAACGGGTGGATCATCTCCACAGAGCATCGCATAGCGTAGCCCAGGTTTTAGTCTGTTCCATCCTGGTGTCATTGTGCTTGTGACGTAGCGCACGTTTTCATCATACATAAGTACCAATGCGCCAAGTCCATGAGCTTTCATTTTTTCTCTAGCTCTTTCAAGTCTATAAGTCCGCAGCCGGTCCCAATTAACTCGCTGCTGCCAATCTAATCCTACTGTACCGAAATTCGCCATGCTTGATCCCCTATCGATGCAAAAAACTGAGGGTCATTATTGCCCCATCATCTCAATGTCATTCGTTTTAAAATGTGCTGTAGTTCGCGGCTACTTGAAAAAGTAATATCTTGAGCACTTCAAGTAACTGTCAGGATAGATTTTACGCTAGCTAATCAGTACATGAAACACCCATTGGCGGATCATCTGGATTATGTGGGTTGCACGAGATAATGAGTCTTGTAAGAATGTTTTAATAAGATGCCCTCTAAAAAAATGGTTAACAGAAGTGGGGTCGTTGATAGATCTTACGGTTATTACCTAAAGGAGGGCTATTTTTGTGTCAAAGAGACTAGTTTTTTATATTTTCCTCGGCACATTCCGTCCATTATTAGATGAAAACACAAAAAAATATGTCTGTTGAAGAAACAACACCATCAGGCAGTGCTAAATGTCCTGAGGAGATGATATCACCAGGAAAAAACCTTCTAGGTGCGGCACTGGTGGGGTTATTAGCAATGCTAACTATGTTTTTTTCGCTGCGTCTCAGTGTTCCAGGTTCACTTTATACTGCGCCTGGCCTATTACCATTTATAGTAGGAGCTACATTATTATTGATGGCTTTCATACTAGCCGTGCAAGCAATTCAAGCTGGAGCGCTTTCTAATCTGGGTAAAGTATCGATTAGCTCATCTATTTTGCATTGGTCTGAAGAAGCACAACGACGACTGCTGCTTGCTGTGCTTATCGTGGCCTATGTTTTGTTGGTTGCGTTCGTAAACATTGATTTTCGTATACCGTTTATCCCATTTAATTATCAGATCAGCAGTTATGAGGTGATCTCAGTAATAATGGTTACCTATATTCTTAAAATATTTTGGAAAGGATCCTTAGTTCAGTGTTTGCTCATTACTACCGTGTTAGTTGAATCTCTTACAATTATTTTTCGTTATGGTTTTGGCATTCTAATGCCAGAGACTTTCTGAGTTGTTTGATGGAAGCACTGCCGCAAATACAGGAACAGTTTCTAATTATCCTTCAAAATCCATGGTTGTGGGTTACCTGTCTTTCTGGAGTAACTCTAGGGATTCTATGGGGTGCGATGCCGGGCCTTTCCACAACGATGGCAATGACTTTATTGATCGGTCTTACTGTAGGCATGTCACAGTCCGCAGCTATCATGTTTATGCTGGGTGTCTATACGGGCTGTGTGTTTGGTGGAGCAATCTCTGCCGTGCTCGTTAATATTCCTGGTACTCCTGATGCGGTACCAACCATGATAGAGGGATATGCTCTTGCCCGTCGTGGCGATGGAGGTCTTGCTTTAGGGACTGCAATTTCCGCATCTTTTTTGGGTAACTGGGTAGGCATACTTTTGCTGATCGCGCTTATACCAGCCGTACTTTTTCTCGCTTTGCAGTTCCGTTCATGGGAAATGTTTCTTCTTTCCTTATGGGGAATTGCAATTTGTGGCTCTATGTCTTCTATGGATATGCCTATAAAAGGTTGGATTTCTGGTTGGATCGGGCTATTAATTTCTTTTGTTGGTTTGGATGCTATTCATGGAGTTTCCCGATTCACTCTAGACTCTTTTTACTTGAGTGATGGGATCGGTTTTATACCGGTGCTTATAGGATTATTTGGTATATCAGAAATACTGCGCGTGCTGCCACAAAAAAGCCCACCGAAGATCCCATCAAATGTTGGACGAGTTCTTCCATCTTTACAGGCTTTTAAAAAGTATATGGCGCCAAGTTTTAGGTCAGGGATCATTGGCACAATCATTGGGGCGATTCCAGGTGCTGGTGCAAATGTTGCTTCTTTTTTTGCTTATGATGTTGGAAGGCGACGTGCATCAAAAGAAGAAAAAAAGAAATGGGGTAAGGGTAGTTACGAAGCCATTGTATGTGCAGAAGTGGCTAATAACGCAAATGTTGGAGGTTCTATGTTGCCTACGCTAGCACTTGGTATACCTGGAAATGCAGCAGCGGCAGCTATTCTTGCTGCTCTTCAACTAAAAAATGTGGTCGTTGGACCATTGATCCAAATTGAAAATCCTGGACTCATTTATTTTATTTACATCGGTCTGATTATTGCCAATTTCTTTATGTATGGTATGGCAATTGCGCTAATAAAGCCGTGTGTAAAATTATTTAGTTTGCCAAAAACGCTATTAATGCCTTTGATTCTTCCCATTTGTATCCTTGGTTCTTTTGCGGTTAACCTTAGTTTTTTTGATGTTTATGTGATGCTAATTGCTGGGCTATTAGGATATGTTTTGCATCAATTAGGGTTTCCATTGGCGCCGCTTGTTTTAGCAGTAATTCTAGGACCGTTGGCAGATGAAAATCTTAGGCGGGCATTGCTAGTTTTTGAAGACAGTGGTTTTTTCAATGTTTTATGGGATCGCAAACTTGGAACGATCTTACTATTGATTGTTATTTACACTTTTTATGACGGTATCTTTAGGCGAGGGAAGCCACAGGAAATTATCAATGACTGAAAAGATGGACAATATAGGTCTCGCAATTATCGGTTGTGGCACAATCGGGCGAATCCGCGCTAAATTTGCACGACAGTTCCCTGGCGTTGAATGGCTAGGTCTTTGTGACGAAAAACCTGAAGTTGGCAAACAACTGGCCGATGATACAAAAGCAGATTTTTTTACTGAATCTTTTGAGGAATTGCTGGATCGACCAGAAGTAAATGCTGTAATGGTACTTACTGATGAGAATCGCCATACAGCACCTGCGCTTATGGCTGTGGACCGTGGACACAAACTATTTATAGAGAAGCCACTTGCAACCGATCCTCGTGAATCGGCACAGATACTTAATGCAATTAATGAAAAAGAGGTAGATGCATGCGTTGCCTATACACAACGTTTTCGTAGACGTTTTTTAACTATTAAAGAACGCTTAAATGAAGGCCAGATTGGTGATGTACATTCAGTTGTAACTCGCGCTTTAATGAATCGTATGGTGCCTATAGCGACACTTGAAAAAACAACTGAAAGAAACAATCTCACTCCAATGGTTGTATCTGGGACACACAGTTTAGATATGTCTATGTGGTTAATGGAAGGGAAGGTGCCAGTCTCTGTATATGCGCGTTCTACAGATAAGGTGCTTGGTTCGCTTGGCACAAAGGACTCTACATTCGGGGTCTTTACCATGGAAGATGGAACTATTTTTTCAATGAATATAAGTTGGGCATTACCAGTTGTTTGGCCAGGTGCTGTTTATGGAATTGAGATTGGTATTGTTGGTACTAAGGGTGTTATAGACGTAGAAGATACCCACCGAGATCTTGTGTTAGCAACAGAGGAATCTCTTCCTGCTGGTTATAGAACCCGAGGTTTTGAGCCTCCTATGGAACGCCATGTAGACTTTTTGACTAGCTATCCTCCTGGCGATATTTGGAATGACCAGCTATGGGGTCCCATGAAGGAGGAAACAATCTCTTGGTTTACTAGAATCATGTTGGGTATTGAATCACCGCATGCTTCTGCCGCTGACGGACATAGAAACTTGCTAATGACCATGGCAATGGACCGATCTGCCAGGCTTGGCGAAGAAGTTGAGCTGCCAATTGACCCAGAGGCATTCTATTTAGACTAAAGCCTCTATTTACAGAACCCGAAGGCAGCCAATAATTGATTACGCTGTATTTATTTGAAGTGGTTTATGACTTTGTGCTTGCCCTGCCGAAGCATTAACGATCATGTCTCTAACAATTGGTGTGCGGTTAAAGTAATGCCCACCAAGCGCATCTGAAATTGCGCATACTAAAGCTGCAGAGGCAGCTCCCATCACAGGTTCTCCCACCCCTTTTACACCTACTGGGTTAACAAAGTCAGGTTCATCCAATGCGGCCACTTGCATATTAGATGGAACGTCAAGATAAGAAGGTGGCTTAGCCTGATAAAAACCAATATTGCCTGGTAGGCCTGTTTGTGGGTCGTAGATTATTCGTTCGAGAGTGGCATGGCCTATACCCATTACTGCACCACTTTTGATCTGCGTTGCTAAACCCTGTGGGTGAACAACCGTTCCACAATCTGCTACAGCGACGTATTCGATAATGTCCAATTTCCCGGTCTCAATGTCTAGCTCTATTTCCATAAAGCCTGCTACTAGTGCTGGTGTTAGTCCGCCCGGATCAAGATTATCTTTGGCAACACCTATCAATCCTGTACCTGCAAGCCCACGCACTGCTGATTTGGTTATTGGGTGGATGTCATCAGGCATTTCTTCTCCACTAAACTTTCCACCAAGTTCAATAGCTCGTTGTGCCGCAGCCGCATAGGTCATATTTAACGATGAATCATTTTTTCGAAATACTCTTTCATCTCCGATATCATAATCGTCAACAGTTCCACCCATATCTATAGCAGCAATTTCTTTTAATTTCTCAATGGCATTAATGGCAGCAGCATAAGCTGTTCTAGTTATAGTTCCACTTGTATTACTACCAAACTGGCCAGAATTCCATGGAAGATGAAGGTTAGAGTCGCCACGTATGACAAGACAGTTTTCCCAATTGCATTTTAAAACCTCAGCAGCAACACGCGAGGTCCCCGTATGGGAATAAGTACCTAGATTGCCCACGCCAGTATGAATGTGTAGTTTACCTTCTGGACTTAGTCGGATTAGTCCGTCAAATCCGGAGAAGCTTGCAGGGTGAAAACCTTGTCCTATTGCAACTCCTGTAACCTTCGAGCCGTTTTTTTGTCCGCTTCTAGCGCTCCTTTCTGTCCAGTTGAACATTTCAGCGCCTCTTTCCAAGGCTTCATTCATAAATGCACTTGTGAGCGGCACAAGATTGCCGTGTTCCTCAGCTACTAATGAATCGTGAGTTGGAGCATTGATTTTTCTGATATCTAATTTGCTAATCGATAATTGGTTGGCCGCTTTATCAATAAGTGGTTCCATTGCATTAGCCATCTGGTTTTGGCCTGGCCCTCTTTGGGGGCCACGAGGGACGGTATTTGTATGAATAGGGACAGCGCTCATACGCATGGAGAGAGGAGTATATGTGACAGCTACGTATTCAGCTGCAGCTCGAAAATCCCAAAATCCTGGTGTTGCTCCAGCGTCTTGCACTATGTAAATGTCTGCTGCAGTAATGCGGCCATCTTCACGGAAGGCTAGTCTGGCCCTTCCTTGAAAACCCCCGCGCGCGACACCTAAGTAATATTCTTCCGCACGACTGATACGCATCATTACTGGACGCCCAATCTTTTTCGACATTAAGGCTGGAATTGCTTGCACGGGGTAGGAGGTTCCTTTTGAGCCAAAGCCTCCTCCGCAAAATTCTCCCACATAGCGAATGTTTTCAATTGGTTCGTTAATAAGACGGGACAAAACTGGCATATTAAATGTTTGACTTTGGCCTGAGCCAAAGATATGGCAGCGTCCATTTTCCCAATAAGCCATATTACTGCGCGGTTCCATAGAGTGATGGGAATTTGCCTCAGTAACAAAGGTCTCATCCAGCACCAAGGCAGCATTATCAAAAGCATTTTCTAAGTCTCCAAAGGACCATTCTTCAAACGCTTGACCATCCATTGGAAGAACGTCATCTGGCACGGCTGCAAAATCTTGGGCCGTCCATTTAATAACTTCTGTTGGAGTTCCTCTAACAGCCGCATTTCCTTCAGTTCGGGCATTTGGTCCTCCCGGATAGAGACTATCAAGGGGATCTACGACAAAATCCAGAGGTTCTATTTCTACTTGAATTTTATCTAATGCATCCATTGCTGTAGTTTCATCCACAGCAGCAACAGCTAAAATTGGTTCACCAATGTATTTTGGTTCATTAGTGAGTATTGGGTTTGCCGGATGTGACGGAACCTCATCAGCAGTCAGTATCCCGATCACGCCTTCCATGGCCAGGGCTTCGCTAGCCTCGATATTTTTCACCAACCCATGGGGAACTGGACTCAGAAAAAGACGACAGAAGACCATCCCTTCTACACGAAAGTCTTCTGCATACTTCGCTCTACCAGTAACCTTTGCTTCAATATCAGGTGGAATAAAATTTTTTCCAAGCAAAGAGTAAGTCATTTCCTATCCCTCCGAGCTTTTTATTGCTCGCTGATCATTAGCATTGTGGAACGAATCAACAGTACTTTAAGGATCACCTCTTAGATTATCTCAAGTCAAGATATACATTTTTGATGGTTACTTTATCGCAATGGGATTAAGCGGTGACCCACAGCCGCCAGAGATAGGAAGTGGTGGTGCACAAAAGAAGAACTCATAGACCCCATCCTCAGCGCAATCATCTGCCAAATCATCAACAACAAAAATTTCACCCATTGTTATACCAATCATAGGAATTACAACCCAGTGCCAGGGCTGTTGTGCTTCAGTGGTTTCATTGGGCCTGACCTCGCAACCCCAAGTATCCGTGCATATAGCAGCAATTTCTTTCTCGTGAATCCACTCAGCTGTTTCAAAGGCGAGGCCTGGAGCATCGCCACCTGCATATCCGCCCCAGTCTTCTTCTCTAAGACATTTACCCATCATTCCGGTACGAACAATCACAAAGTCGCCTTGTTTTATTTCTATGCCTTGTGCTTCTGCTGTGTTGTTAAGATCTTCATTAGTAACAGCCATTCCTTCCTCTATTGATTCCACTCCAACATGTTTCGCTACATCGAGCAAAACTCCTCTTCCTACAGCGCGATCCTTAATTTTATCTATTGCATTTTTTTTGGCACCGTTACTATCGACAAGCCTAGCGTCGTAGCCATTCCACATTTTGTCTTCATAAAAAATGTGACCAAGAGCGTCCCACTGTGTTCCACATTGTAGTGGCAAAGAAATCATGTCATCTGCATAGCGCAATTTACCGTCATCTTGGTTTCCAGCAACTGCATCTGTACCAGTTGCTGTCATTGTATGAATTGGATTAAAACGATTTCCCCAAAGCCCGACCTGAGGCCCTTTATTGTCAAAGTTAAGTCCAAGTGAAAAGACTTTTCCTTTGCGAATTAGTTTGGCCGCGGCAATAATGTCCTCTGGGCTAATGAAATTGAGAGTGCCTATCTCATCGTCTGGACCCCATCTCCCCCAGTTTTTACATTTCTCCGCTGTTTCGCGAAGAATGTTCATATCTAGATTACTTTCGTTATATCGTCTTGGCATGAAAATCCTCGGTTTAAGTTTTTTGCTATCCCTAATTAGTTATGATCTCAGCAAAGCTGTCAACTAGATTTATGTATCGTTTATCTGGTTAATAGCCAAAACTATTGGCTAAGACGTCGAAATTTTTGTACTCGTTGGCCTGTTTGTACTTCGGTTGTATACAAATTTCCTTGAGAATCAATAGTGACATCATGTACGGAGTAAAACTGTCCTGCTGAGCGTCCTGTTCGACCGATACGCGCACGAGTTATATTTGATATCCGGTCGATGATACGCAGCTCATTATTCATTCCGTCAACCATAAATATTAGTTTTTGTTCTGAGTCCAAGGAGAAAGCAATATCATAAACTGATCCATTCAACAGGGTATCTGGTTCATAGATTACTTCAGAAATGAAGCTACCATCTTTTTTAAAAATTTGTAGTCTATTATTGGTGCGGTCACAGACGTAAACATACCCCTCAGTTGAGATTTCAACACAATGCACGGGGTTACTAAATTGTTGTGATGGGCTAGCAGATGGGTCATAGGCTGGGATGTCTTCGTCATTCGGAATATTGCCGTAAGCTCCCCAATGTCGTTTGTAGTTTCCTGTATCAGTATCAAAAACAATAATGCGTCGATTACCGTAGCCATCAGCAACGTAAACTTCACTGGCTTCAATATCTACAAAAAGATCGGCTGGACGATTTAAGTTTTCCGTGTCGTTACTTCCGCTACTAGCATCGGGTGTGCCAATCTGCATGACAAATTCACCATCAATCGTGAATTTCAGAATCTGATTATCTCCCTCTGAATTGCCTGCAAGCCAGACGAAACCATTAGCGATATGTATGCCATGCTCTGATCTTGGCCAGTCAAACCCCTCACCTGGACCACCCCACGCACGAAGTAAATTTCCGCTTTGGTCAAACTGTAGAACGGGAGGTGCGGGGAAACAGCATTTGCTAATAGGAGGAGTGAGCATTGCACCCATATCTCTTTCGGTTAGGGATTTAGGCCTTTGTATAACCCAAATATTGTCATTTGTGTCGACATGAACCCCTGAAACTTGTCCAATTAACCAGTTGTTAGGTAGTGGTTTTGGCCAGAATGGGTCAACAATGAATTGTGGTATATCGATCAGGTTAGGTTCTGCAAAAACAGTTGTCGGTGAGTTGGTAGCACGCTGTTGTAAAGGAATATCAGCTTCTAGTACTTGCCCTGTAGCTACATTCATTAGTTCTAAGAAAAGGCAAATTAAAACTAATGAACTTAAATACTGTGTTTTACATGGCATCTTATAGGTCCTATTTAACGTTCTTGTGGATCACATGTGATAATACACTCGATTGGGCACGATTCCCTGTGCAAAGTTAGTGAGACTTGCTCTATTAGTACCTAAATTAATTAACTGTAGAAGAGGGTTTTCTCCGATGAAAGGAAAAATTGCATTTGAAGAGCATATGGCTATTGAGGAAACTCTCCAAGAAACGAAGAGTTTTGCTGGAGAGTCTGGTCGCTGGGATGACTTTACTAATCAGATACTTGATATGGGCTCTCGGCGTTTGGATAACATGGATGTGACAGGGATTGAATTTGCACTTCAGTCATTAAATGCGCCTGGTGTGCAAGGTATAGTGGATACAACTGAAGCAATAAGCGTTGCTAAAAAAGCGAACGACACTATTGCTAATGCTGTGAATAAGCATCCAGATCGCTATGGTGGACTTGCTGCATTGCCGATGCAGGATCCTGAAGCAGCCTCGTATGAATTGACCCGCTGTGTAACAGAGCTTGGTTTTAAAGGGGCGATGGTCAATGGGTTTACCCAGAAGGATTCTCATGATTCTGCCATTTACTATGACATACCAGAATACAGAGAATTTTGGGCAACTGTTTCCGAGTTAGATGTTCCATTTTATCTTCATCCTAGGATGCAACTTCCTAGTCATGCCCAGAATTATGAAGGACATCCATGGTTAATGAGTGCGCCTTGGGGATTTGCTGTAGAAACATCTATTCATGCTCTACGATTGTGTGGTTCTGGATTATTCGATGATTATCCAAATTTGAGATTGGTAATTGGGCATTTGGGAGAATTTATACCTCATGCTTTGTGGAGAATAGATGCCCGTATGCGTTTTTCACCACGCGGTTACCGTGGAACAAGACCATTAGGAGAGATTTTTTTGGATAATTTTTTTGTAACCACAAGCGGGTTTTACAATGACCCAGCATTTAAAAATACGCTAGACGTAATGGGAGCTGAGCGTTTGTTTTTTTCTGCTGATTATCCTTTTGAAACCATGCAAGATGCAGCCGGTTGGTACGATAAAACACCGGTTATATCTGATGAGGATAGAACTAAAATTGGCAGAACGAATGCCATTGAATTTTGGGGGTTGGAGTTAGAATAGCGGAGTTTTTTAAAAATCAGGTCTAAAATATCAGATCAGGCAAATAAGTTGCAATTTTTGGATAAGAGGCAATTGCAATCATTCCTGTGAGCATGATTATCCAATACGGCGTTGAACTTCTAAAAATTTCCATTACAGAAATACTGTCATCATCATCTTGGATGGCAGCTTTTACTGTGTAGACCAATAGCCCAAACGGTGGCGTCAGCAGGCCAGCTTCAATGGCAAGAATGCCAATGATTGCAAAGGCAATTGGATCGTATCCTAGGCTTACAGCAATAGGTTCAAAAATTGTCACGGTTAGTAACATTATTGAGATCGAATCAATCACCATACCGAGCAAAAACCAAATTCCTACCATCGCTGCAATAATCATCCAAGGCAACATGTCGGTGCCAAGAAAAGTGTCTTGAATGGCTGTAGACACACCTGTCATAGCCAAGGTTCGAGAATATAGTGCAGCGGAAACTAATAACAAAAGTATTGGTGCAGAAGTTCGACCAACAGACAAAATTGCATCAATAATTTCTCGTGTACGCATGCCTTTGGCAATAGCCATAACTAGTCCAATAAATGCGCCAGCTCCAGCACCTTCGGTTGGAGTAAAAATACCAAACCAGATGCCACCTAAAACAGCTACTACAACAAAGGTAATACCCAAAGCACTACCCCAGACTTGTGTGGTGCTTGCATCTGGCGAGGAATCTTCTGGCAATATTTTTGTTTCAATCGGTGGACTAGTTGCACCAACTAGGTTAGGTCGAAGTATGGCAGTGGCTAATACGTATATTACAAACAGACTTACAAGTAACAGACCAGGGAAAACGCCGGCAAGAAATATTTGGCCGATAGATCTTTCGGTGAGAAGACCCCACACAATCATTAAAACACTGGGAGGAATAAGCATACCAAGGCAACTTGAACCAGCCACAGTGCCAAGTGCAAACCCTCGGTTATATCCAAACTTTTTCATCTCAGGATAGGCAATGCGAGAAAAGGCAGCTGCCGAGGCGATGCTGACTCCAGTCACAAAAGAAAAAATTGCGTTGCCTAGCAAAGTGGCTACGGCCAGACGACCAGGAATACGTTTTAGACCCCTATGAATCGCTTGGTAAACGTCAGTTACTGCACCAGATTTACCAATGAATTCCCCCATTAGCATAAAAAGAGGAATTACAGCAAATTCATATGCACGCAATGATTCATAGGCTGTGCTACCTAGCATTGCAATAACAACATCAAAATTACCGCCGGTAATAAGAAAAATTCCTAGGGCGCTAGTCATTCCAAGAGCGATTGCAATATGAACGCCGAGTGCGACCATTACTAGTAGGCTTAGAATCAAAACGGTTGCAATATTTACGTCAAACATTTCTGATTGCCTATGTTCTAAGCAGCATTATCCGATTTAGCTTTTAATTCCGCTTCAGCATCAACCTGGCTTGGTTTAAATATCTCTATGTAGGCCATAAGCAGATAGCTGATTGTTGCTATCAAGCTGCCGAACAAAATCGTAAAACGAGTTGGCCATGCTGGCACGCGCAGAGCACCTTCACCTTCGTATTCGCCGGCAACCCATGCATGTATAGCAGAGTCCCAGCTTCCAAACAGAATCATCAAGAAAAATATCGCACCTAAAAGGTATCCAAGTGTGAGCACAAACCGGCTTATAGATGGAGGGAAGTTTTTGGCTAAAAAGTTAGCGCGTAGCATTGAACCGCTTCGAATAGCATAGCCGGCTTGGAGAAAAACAATCATTACGATTGAGTTCATTACTATCTCAGGAACACCATAGATTGGTGTGTTAAAAACCGTGCGTCCTATGACATCTGTAATGATGATAAACGTTAGGAAGAATGCCCAACCGGCTGCAAGAACCATGAGCATTTTAGTAATTTGCTCACTTAACTTGATTATAGAAATCATCTTGTAAATAAAGCTCGTAATATTTTTCTATGTGCTGGCCTAGGTGCGGATAAAATTATTTAGGTCAAACAAAATAATAAATCTATTAAAGCTGATAACGAACAGGCCAAATGTAGCCATGTTTTTCTGCTGAATTTAATGTAGTTTCTAGGACCTGTGTTCCCGGTAAGCCTTGTGCATCAAGTTCTGCCGCCATCTCTCTTGGCCAATCTCTAAGTGATTCAGCCCATTGTCTGCGAACTTCCGGACTTAGTTTATTTACTGTGATTAGTTCATCAATGGTTGCTACGTCATTACTGTAACGTTCAAGATTATTGGAGCCAGTTCTCTGTTCAAAGTCTGATGACACTTCCAGAAGAATTTCTTGGAAATCTGCTGGCAGTCGGTTCCATGTATCTAGGTTGATGGTTAGGCCATGCCAAGTCATCGATCCAAAACCGATCATGGTGTAGTAAGGACTGGGCTCATAAAGCTTTAATTGAACTACTGCGCTTGGAAAGACAACCCAACCTTCGTAGACACGGGTTCGTAGTCCCGTATAGGCTTCAGGAAGAGCAGCTTGGACGGGTGTGACGCCTGCGTAACGTAGCCAATTTAAATTTAGCCCAGCACCAGCAATTTTGACTCCCTCTAAGTCTTCAATCGTGCTCCAATCAAAAGAGGTGACTAAGTTATAGCCAGCATCAGCAATACGCGCTAAAAGCTTCTGATTGAATTGCTGTTCAAAGACTTCAGTTAAAAAAGGCACTTCCCGATACACTTCCTGCGCAATACTTAAACTTACTGTTGGATCCATGGTGCCAAAAGGCAGCATAACTTGAAACGCGTGCAAAGGTAGGTTTGAAGGTTCAAAGCAATAACAAAAGCCACCTATATCAACAATCCCATTTTGAACTCCCTCTAGAGTTTCTGAAGTTCTAACAATTGACCCGCTATAGCCTTCAATAAAGTTAACAGTGTGCTCGGTGCGTGACTCAACACGATTTTTAAGTTCTGTTTGGAAATAATCTTTCATCAGGCCAGCGTAAACAACACCAGGCGGATGGCCAGTTGCTATTCTAAGCATGATTCTATCTGCTTGAGCTGTGCTGCAAGTAGAGAGATAGATTGCTGTTACTAAGACTAATACGGACGAAAGGGCGGACCCTTTTCTTCTTATTTTCATGACACTGCCTTGCGTATCATCGGGTTATATTCAGTAGGAACTATATAAATCCGATTGTTGGATTACAATAGCAATCATTATATTAGGTTAATAGGCGCGTTAGGAGGGTCACAGTATGAGTTTAAAGGTTGGAGTAATTGGGTTAGGCCCAATGGGCGGTAACATAGCGGGAAATCTGCTTAAGAATGGTTTTGATGTTGTTGGCTACGATATCAAACCAGAATGTATGGATGCTTTAGATGAGTTAGGCTTAGAGAAAGCATCTTCTGCAACAGATGTTTCTGAAAAAGCAGATATTCTTGCGTGTTCACTTCCTAATGCTGCCGCTTTGCAGTCTGTGGTTTCTGATGTTTTAGACCACGCAAAACCGGGCCAAATAATGCTTGAGTGCAGTACGTTAAATGTTGCAGAAAATCTTGAGGCGGCAGAGCTGTTTGCTAGCGGCGGTAAGATTCTTCTGGATGCGCCAATTAGTGGTACACCTCCAATGTTGATAAACATGGTTGCTTCCATTTATGTCAGTGGGGATAAAACGGCTTATGAGAAATGTGTACCAATTTTAGAAGGTTTTACTGCAACTAATTTCTATTGTGGAGAAGTTGGTAATGGAAGCCGAATGAAATTTTGTGCTAATTATCTAGTTCATGTTCACGTGGTTGCTGCAGCTGAATGCATTGTGATGGGACAAAAAGCAGGATTAGACCCATCGCTTATACAAAGCGTGCTTATCAAAGGAGCAGGTGGATCAAAGATGTTAGAAGTACGTGGGGCAATGATGGCTAAGTCAGATTATCGTGAAGGCGGGGGTACAATGTTTGATGTGTTTGAGAAAGACGCATCAATTATCACCGAGCATGCTGCCACAGTTAAAGCGCCAATCGAACTTTACGTGTCTGCACGGCAGAAGTTAAATGCTGCAATTGCTCAAGGATTAGGGCATCTGGATACATCTGCAGTATGCAAGTCAATTGAAACGTCTGCTGGAATAGACCGGGAATTAGTTGAATAAAACAATAGCCGCCTGCTGATACAGGCGGCTAAGTTAATTGTTTGAATATTTGTGCCTCGCGTTCTACGTTATCTCCTAGTTCCTGCATGAGGTTCCAGTAATTTAAAAAATGTTTCGTTTGGCGGTGATCTGCTAGAGCCTGTTCATCCGTATACACTTCATAAAACATGAATGTGTTTTTATCGTCTTGAGAGACTATGACATCGAACTGATGGCAGTTATCTTCCTTAACAGACTGTTTGGCGTTTTCCAACATAGCCGGTTTCAGTTTTTCTCTATACTCTGCTTTGACTTTAACAGTAACTACTAGGGAAATTTTGGACATTATTACTTCTTTATCATTTTTTTAAAAGAGTCAGTTTATTCAGTCCAACTGGCTGCTAATGCTGTGCGGTTCACTTCCTTGCCTCTAATGTAAACGCTTGAAATTGCTCGGGTATTTTTTATATCTTCAAGGGGATTTGAATCTAAAATAACAAAGTCTGCACTCTTGCCGACTGAAATAGTTCCTAGATCATGCAACCTATAAAGTTCTGCTGCATTCTTAGTTGCAGACTCAATAGCATCTGCAGGACTCACACCAGCCAGTACCATATCAGCAATCTCCTCGTGTATGTCCCAACCCGCACCATCCCCATCTGTTCCTATTATCAGCGGCACCCCCGCGTCATACATGCGCTTAAGATTTCTTGATTCAACTGCAAATCTAGGATGGGTCGTAGACTCAGAAATTTCTGTGCTCATTATCTCTGCTCCAGCGGCAGGCAATGTTTGAGCAAAGAAAGGGAGGTCATCTATTGTTGTTGAGCCGCTATTCGGTAGATTTGGCATCAAAAATGTATATGGTCGGTTGGCAAGCAATTCCATGAATTCTTCATCGACATCAATATCCCTTATCCCATGGGCAAAACCGTCTACCCCTGCTCGTAAAAGGTCTTTCGCGTCGTCAAGGTAAAATATATGGGCTGTCACCTTGAGTCCGAGGCGGTGAGCTTCTTTTATAACAGGGGTATAAAGGTCTGGTGTAAGTTTTTCAACCGTGCCGTTTCGGTCGTCGACCCATATTTTTACTAGATCTACTTGTGTTTCTGCAAGCTCACGAACCGCAGCAATTCCTTCTTCAACCGTATCGATACCAAAAGGTACATCTCTGCGGTCTGTAGCTCCAGGGCCAGCGTTTGGACGTCCAATCCCACGTCCTGCCCATAAGAATCGAGCGGCGTTGTCTATTGCCGATTCTCGAAGTTCAGCCATTGAAAGTGGATCTATTCCCATACTCATCGTGGCACTGACTCCGTAATAAGCATGTCGCTGAAGATGATCAATAATGTTTTCACGCGAGTAGCTAGTTCGGACGTCTGTTCTAGCACCTACGTCTGAATACCCAAGATGACCGTGTCCATCTATCAAGGCTGGGATAATAGTTTTTCCTGAGACATTTACCTGGAGTACGTTAGTAGGTACATCAATAGTCCCCGATGTTCCTATCTGAGAAAAATGACCGTTTTCAACCAAAAAAGATGCATTCTCAAGTACATTTCCGTCACCAACAATAACTCTTGCACCTTCGAAGAGGATGACATCTGATGATTCGCCTTCTACCCCGAGTTGTTGATTAGCAGGTGTTTCTTGTTGAGCACATGAAACAACTAAAGGCAGAAAAAACAGAATTAACCTTTTCCAACTCATCATTCCTTCTCCTAATTATTGTTTTTGGCTGGATACAAACGAGCTTGTTATGCATTATTTACTGCTGCTGGCCACAGGTAAGATCTTTTGGCCAGCAGCATCAATAGTTGTCTGGGATTATTCTCTTAAAAATGCTTCAACTTGGATTTGAAGATTTACATACATCAAAAAACCACCAGCTTGGCCAAATGTGACACCGTAATCATCTCGGTCAAAAGTTCCAGTTGCATCGGCCCCACAGACGTATCTTCCGCCGTTATTGGTTTGACAACGGAAAGTGTTAATTGTTAGGTCAAGGGGGTTAGTAACTCCATGCAATGTTAGTTGGCCTTCAATTGCAGTCGGCTCACCTTGTTTAGTAAATTTTGTTAGTGAGCCGGTGTAGGTGGCTGTGGGAAACTGAGCCACATCCAGTATGTCGTCCGCTTTAGCATGATCTGTCATCGCATCCATGCCAAAATCAATGGTGTTCATGTCCATAGAGATGTCGACGGTCCCAGTTTGTGCTTCTCGGTCAATGACAATTGTCCCAGATGTTGATCTTATTTTCCCCCGCCAAACTGATATTCCACCCTGATGGTCTGCTTCAAATGAAGGAAACGTATGTCGTGGGTCAATATCAAATGTAGCGGGTTCAGCAAAAAGAGTCATTGCCATTAGCCCACAAACGATACTTAAGATAGTTTGTCGGAGTATTGTAGTAATCATTTTTGTATTCCTTTAGTTTGGAAATTGTTTCTTTGCTTGTCGTCCACTATCAAACGCAAATTATTGTACCTGTCTCAATCGTTCGTATGAGTCAGCAATTAACTCATTAAGCCATTGCTGAAACTCACTTGGTGCGACCCAGGGGTGGGGTGCACCCTGAGATCTATTTTTTAGTCGTTCCGCCCTAGTAAACAAATCATCGGCACCAGACGCATGTATGTCGTGGTGGTTTATGATTTGTACCTCTATGTCTGGAATCTGCCTAATTCGTTCTAAATCGTCAATAAAAATTTGAATTTTTTCTGGATCATCTGTGCGAAGAGCTGAACCACCATGAAAATAGGCAAGGTGTTCTCGACCTTCATCAAACACTGAGAATCGCAGCGATGTAGTGCCAAGGGTGTGTCCGGGGGTATGTTCAAAGTGGATTGTAGTATCTCCCAATGTTATTGATCCGCCATCTTCTAAAACGATGTCCATGCGCGGCGTATCTTCACCGAGGTTTTTAGCTATCACTTCCCAATCTTCTTGGCTTGCTCCAAAAAGTGCATCAATATGCATTTGTAGCTGGCGGGCACCGCCATAATGATCACGGTGAGATTGAAGTATTAAGACGTATTTGATGTCGTTCGGGTCTAACCCAACAGAATGAATATTGCGAAGAAGGCGATCTGTGAAACCATCAAATCCATCAAGAGTATCTATGAGAACCAACCCTTCGGTGGTTTTAATTACATAGCTAGCAACAGCTTTAATTCCAACAAAATAGAGATTATCAAAAATTTGAAATGGCTCTAATGCCTGATAACTAATGTCTCTACGTTGATTTTGTTGTGATATTGATGATGTTGATGTTAAGAAAATAAATACACTAAGTAAGAAAGCTCTACAGGTTTTTTGATGCATATTTTTTATCTGTTTAGCTATGACAGGAGCTTACAAAATTAATCAAATTCTTTTTCTTCGCCACCTGGCGGAGTCAGAAAACCTAGTAGGCATCCATTAGAGTCATCTTTGAGTCTGTGGCATCGGACTGTGATTTCATCGCCAGCTTCAACAGTATCAGGTTCCCAGCCACCTCTTAGCAAAGCACCCGGGCTTCCTCCTTCCAAAGCCCACACTTCAGCTTCACCACTACCATTTTCTACCTCAAGATAGATCCATGTATGAGGGTTCATCCAGTGTAGTTCCATTACTGTACCAGCAAGATGCGTGTATTCGGTCATCTCATAATTGCCATGAGAATGATGTGCCCAAATAACACTAGAAAAGCTGAACGTAGTCAGTATTCCTATAAGCAATGAGGTTATATTTGTTTGCATCTTGTCGCTCCGTTTATAGTCACTTCTTAACTTTTTACTTGATTTTAACTCATCTGTAACCTAGGAATAGTGAATGTGTGTCTTTTTGTCTAAGTGATTGCTATAACAGTTTCTTCCTTTATTAGACGCTCAATCTCTTCTTTTGAATAACCTAACTCAGTAAGTACCTCAGAAGTGTCTTCTCCTATACGTGGCGCGCCATTCATGATTTTGGCTGGCGTTTCACTGAACTTTACTGGAAAACCAATTGTATCCATGGGCCCTATACTTGGGTGCTTGGTCTGCACAACCATTTCTCGTGCTAGTGTTTGGGGATGTTTCAGCATATCGCATATATCCAAGACTGGTCCTGCAGGCACACCTGCATCTTTTAGTAGTCCTAACCACTCATCAGTTTTACGTTTTTTGAAAGCTGGTGCGAGCTCCTCGTAAAGCACCATTCGGTTACGCATTCGGTCTATATTTTTTATAAACCGTGTGTCTTCCAACAGTTCTTTCAACCCCAGTACGGCCGGGAGTCTTTGCCAGGTAGATTCGCTAGATGCGCCAATTGTGATCCAGCCATCAGAGGTTTCAAAAGCCTCGTAAGGCGCATTTAGAGGATGCGCTGAACCCATTGGTTCAGGAGATATGCCTGTAGCAAGAGCGATCGCTGACTGCCAAAAGGTTAGTGTAATCCCAGCCTCAAAAAGAGATGTATCGACTTTTTGTCCTTCGCCGCTTTTTAAGCGTTGTGCGTAAGCTGCCAAGACCCCCATAGTCGCCAGAATTCCTGCGCCGATATCAGTCACAGGAGGTCCACACTTCATTGGTGGTCGATCAGTACTTTCGCCTGTAATGCTCATAAGTCCGCTATAACCTTGAGCTACTAGGTCAAATCCACCGAGGTCTGCATACGGCCCAGTTCTCCCAAAACCAGAAATTTCACAATAAATCAGTCCGGGATTCTTTTCTCTGAGTTTTTCATAACCAAGGCCAAGTCTCTCCATAGTTCCCTTGCGATAGTTTTCAATCACAATATCGGCATCACTCAAGAGGCTTTCAACGATGGTTCGCCCTTCTTCATGTTTAAGGTTTACTGCAATGCCTCGTTTGTTTCGGTTCATCATCATAAAGGCAGCGCTTTCCCCCTCGACAAGGGGAGGTGCAAATCCACGGGCTGCATCGCCTTCCGGTACCCGTTCAACCTTTATGACCTCCGCACCCATATCTGCAAGCATCCGGCCACATACTGGACCTGCCATGATATGGGCTAATTCAATAACTTTAAGTCCCTGAAGTGGACCCGAATCGGATTTATTCATTTTCGTTAACGACCTTTAAAAGTGGCTTTCTTTTTGTTCAAGAAGGCTTGATATCCAGTTTGGTAATCTTCTGTTTCAAACGCGGCATGGCCTTCCTCTATTTCTTCTTCAGTTAATGGCGTTGGGTCCATTAACCTATGTATAAACTTTTTATGCCAACGGTTCACAAGTGGTGCTCGTTCAGATATCTGTTGGGCAAGCTTATAGGCAGCTTGTTCAACATCTGTATCTGGAACGACTTTGTTGATAAGCCCAAGATGTCTGGCATGTTCAGCTCCAAAAACACTCCCTTCAATGAGAATTTCCAAAGCAGCAGACGGTGTAATTATGCGGCTTAGCGCACCAAGTTCTGCATAAGATACTGTCATGCCAAGACGATTGATAGGCACACCAAACCTCGTTGATTCACCACAAATACGCAGGTCGCATGTGCTTGCAATAAGGAGCCCTCCGCCCATACACACCCCATTGATGGCAGCTATAACTGGATGGGGGCAAGCAAAAACAGTATCCAGGGTGTTTTCCATATCTTCACTGTATTTCCTAACATCCTCTGGTGTCGTGCGCTGTTCCTTCCAAGCAGAAATGTCTGATCCAGCCGAGAAAGCTTTGCTGTTCACACCGCGCACAACAACACAGCGGATATCGTTATTTTCATTGAGATCAGTCATGACCTCATTTAAAAGAAGCCAGCTTTCTCCATCCATCGCATTAAGCTTGTCTGGCCTATTCAGTACAACAGTTGCGATATCATTGTTGTGTTCAGCGTAGACTGCATTGGCCATTGAGGCCCTCCTATTAACCGTAAGTGCGCATACTATACGTCAAATCAGGCAATTCTCGCTGGCTGCTATCTATTTGAGTGCTTTATTATGTCACCCAAAATAACAATTGACTGTGATGCATGTGCCCGTGTTGTTTAAGGATATGGTACTGTCGCGCCTGCAACAGGCACTTGATTAAGATTTTAGAAAAATAATGGTAAGCAAATGACAACAAGATACGGTCGTCAGTTTTTACAGATTCCGGGTCCAAGCAATGTTCCGGATAGAGTTTTGCGTGCAATAGATCAACCTACTATTGATCATCGTGGTCCTGACTTTAAGGAATTTACTTGGGGACTACTTGAACGGGTGAAGAAAGTTTTTAAGTGTGAAGATCACGTAATTATTTACCCGTCATCAGGGTCAGGCGCATGGGAGGCAGCATTGGTAAATACTCTTTCCCCGGGCGATACGATTTTGATGGTGGAGACAGGTGAATTTGCCGTGTTGTGGCGTGATATTGCCATTAGATTTGGGCTTAATGTTGATTTTGTACCTGGGGATTGGCGTCATGGGGTAGATCCGCAGATAATTGAAGAGAAACTAAAAACTGATGAGAGCCAATCCATAAAAGCAGTAGCAGTTGTTCAAAATGAAACGTCTACTGGAGTTACTAGTGATATTTTCAAGGTACGTCAGGCGATTGACGCAGCAAACCATTCTGCTCTTTTGTTAGTGGATGTAATTTCCTCGCTTGGATCTGTTGATTATAGGCATAGTGAGTGGGGTGTGGACGTAACTATTGGGGGCTCGCAAAAAGGACTTATGTTGCCTCCGGGTCTTGGTTTTAATGCCATAAATCAGAAGGCAATTAAGGCTTCAGCTGATGCAAAATTACCAAAGTCTTACTGGAATTGGAGCCCGATTTTAGAAAGCAATAGCAATGGTTTTTTCCCTTATACGCCAGCCACTAACCTTCTTTTTGGGCTTGATGAAGCTTTGAATATGTTATTTGAGGAGGGGTTGGATAATGCATTTGCTCGTCATGCAAGGTTAGCTGAGGCGACTCGACGAGCAGTTGATACTTGGGGCTTAGAAAATTTGGCCATTAATCCCAGCGAATATAGCAATGTTTTAACAGCCGTTTTACTTCCAGAGGGTCATGATGCTGATGGTCTCAGGCAAATAATTCTTGAAAATTTTGATATGCCGTTGGGTACTGGACTAGGTAAAGTTAAAGGGAAAGTATTCAGGATCGGGCATCTTGGTTGGTTCAATGAGTTAATGTTGGCAGGTACGCTTTCAGGAGTTGAGATGGGGTTGTCGTTATCGGATATCCCTTTTAATGCTGGTGGCGTGCAAGCGGCTCTAAATTATTTGATTAAAAACAGCGGGTAAGATATGGATCCTTCTACAGCAGTCGTAACAAGTCCGTTATTGGCCCTACTAGCTTTTCTAGGCGTGATTATTTTGTTGCTGTTTCTTATCGCCAAATGGAGATGGCATGTTTTTCTTGCATTGTTGGTGCCACTGTTAATTTTTGGAGTGATACCAGGGGTTGAGCAAAACAATTTTATTGATGCTTTTGAGGCCGGCTTTGGTGCAACTCTTGGGTCTATCGGTGTGGTAATTGTCCTGGGATCAATTATTGCTGAGGCGCTGCGTCATACAGGTGCAATCCAAACGATTACTCGTTCAATGGTACACGTGGTTGGCTCTAAACGGATGCCTTTAGCATTAACTTTAACTGGCCTAATTCTCGGGGTCGCGATTTTTGCAGATGTTGCCTACGTCATACTAAACCCATTGGTGCATTCGGCTGCAAAGATGATGGGAACTACAGTGGCTGTTATGTCGGTAGGATTAGTCGGTGCCCTCCAGTTAACTCATGCTATTGTTCCGCCAACGCCAGGCCCTCTGGCAGCTGCTGCATTAGTTGGGGCTGATATTGGAGCTACCATCATATTTGGTAGCATTGCTTGCTTGGTTGGTGCTCTCGCAGGTTGGATTTATGGTCAATTTTTTATTGGACCAAGAATAAAAATAATGCCTGCAGAAAAATACGCTGGGGACAACTTCTTGGAAGACGACCCAGAGACCATTTTACCTAGTGTTTTAAGTTCCTATGCGCCAATCGCTGTTCCCATATTACTCATTTCTGCTCAGAGTGTTTCTAGGCTTTTTCTGGAGCAAGACCACATTATTAGAGTAGGGCTTGCTTATATTGGTTGGCCTGTGATGGCGCTTAGTGTGGGTGTTTGGCTTGCTTATAGAAATATTAAGACTCCTGAGCATCGAAAGGATGCAAAAAACGGATGGGTTGAAGAAGCTCTTCGTGTTTCCGCGATGATTCTGGTAGTAACTGGACTTGGGGGATCTTTAAGTGAGGTGTTAAAGGCAACACCAGCCGTAGACGCTATTGCTGGTTTTTTTGCCGCTTATGGACTGCCATCCATACTTTTGCCATTTGTTATAGGGATTATCGGCAACATGATTACCGGGTCCACCACAGTAGGTGTCATTACAGCGGGCGCACTTGTAGCTCCTATGCTGGGTACTCTAGGCCTATCACCGGAGGCTGCAATGCTATCGGGTGCAAGTGGCTCAGTAATCATCAAGTATGTCAATTCCAGTTATTTCTGGGTTTGTACTTCCCTCAGCGGATTTGATGCAAAAGATGGAATTCTAGGCTACGGCGGAGTAACGCTTGTAGGCGGTATAACATCATTTTTGGCAGTTTGTGCTATGTGGGGAGCAGGCTTAATTTAGCAATCGAATTGCTCAATATTTTTCAACAAGACATTAAAAAAACATTAATGGAATAATCAGTCTTGTGGCTGGCAATTCGATTACAACGGGAGTGAAAATGACTGACAAATTTAATATTCTTTTTTTTGGTGCCTCTTATGGCTCATTACTTGGAGCAAAGGTTGCTCTTGCGGGCCATTCTGCTCATCTTGTTTGTCTGCCCGAAGAAGCAGAACTCATTAATAATGAAGGTGCAATCATTCGATTGCCAGTTCGAGGCCTTGATCAGCCAGTTGAGCTTAATACAAAAGAGATGTCAGGAACTGTCACTGCTGGTGGGCCAGAGGAAGCTAATCCCTCTGATTATGATTTGATAGTCCTTGCAATGCAGGAGCCTCAATATCGTGTCCCTGTTGTCAAGGATTTGCTTGGTAAGGTTGGCGAATCTAGGAGGCCTTGTATGTCTATTATGAACATGCCTCCATTAAGTTTTATTAGGCGTATTCCTGGTGTGGACGCTGCCACAATTAGTGATGCCTATACTGACCCGTCAGTATGGGATAACGTGGATCCCTCGCGCATAACATTATGCAGCCCAGACCCGCAGGCCTTTCGACCACCAGAAGAGAAATGTAATGTCCTTCAGGTGGGATTACCCACAAATTTCAAGTCAGCAAGGTTTCAAGAACAAGGCGACACTGACATTCTTCAGCAGATAGAGCGGGATATACAGGGGATTCGTTACGAAACTGAGAGTGGCGTAGTGGAATTGCCAGTTAAGTTGCGAGTGCATGAATCCGTGTTTGTACCACTTGCCAAGTGGTGCATGCTTTTGGCTGGTAATTACCGATGTGTACAGGCAGAGGAAATGCGTCCGATCCGTGAGGCAGTTCATTCTGACCTTGCAGTCTCGGAAGGTGTGTACAACTGGGTAGCTGATCTATGCGTAAAGCTTGGGGCAGACCCAAATGATCTTGTCCCATTTGAGAAATATGCTAATGCTGCCCTTTCTCTGCAGAAACCATCTTCTGCTGCAAGAGCTCTAGCTGCTGGTGCTCCTTATATTGAAAGGGTGGATAAACTGGTTCAGGCCCTAGGGGCTTCGCAAGGGATGAATTCTGCTGATGTAGATCAGACAGTTGAATTAGTTGATAGTTGGCTTGCTCGTAATCGCAAGGATTCTTGATTTTCCTGATTAAGTGAACGCCTATGGTTAGCAACTTTTTAAAATACCTGGTTGGTGTAGTAATAAGGAAGGGATGTGGAACAGGTTGATCGCGTATTAGATACTCCAATTGCTAGGCAGTTGATGTCTGAGCTGGAGGGTGAGGTTTATTTCGATTCCCTCAGTCGTGGTCGTTATGCCACCGATGCATCAATGTATCAGGTATTTCCACTAGGAGTAGTAGTTCCCAAAAATGCAGAGGATGTCTCTCGTTCTTTACAGATTGCCGCGGAACAAGACATAGCAGTTTTACCAAGAGGCGGTGGGACCTCGCAATGTGGTCAAACCATTGGCAAAGCACTCGTGTTGGATGGTAGTAAGTATCTGACATCAGTCCGTCATTTTGATAAGGAAAAACGTGAAATAATCGTTGAGCCCGGGATTGTTCTAGATCATTTGAATGAGTTTCTTAAACCGCATGGCTTATTTTTTCCAGTAGACGTCTCAACTTCTAGTAGAGCCACGATTGGGGGAATGACCGGCAATAACAGTGTAGGCGCCCGTTCTATCCGTTATGGATTGATGGTTGATAACGTAAAGGGAGTTGATGCCTTATTAGCTGATGGTGAAAAAATACAATTACAACAGGGTGTTCTTAATACCCGCCAAGGCCGGGTAGCTAATATTTATACGCAGATGCAATCACTCTATGAGCGCGAGAAAGAGGAAATGGATAGGCGCTTGCCTAAAGTTTTGCGCAATGTCGCAGGCTATAATCTTAACCGACTCGGCAGACCAGATTCGAGGCTATCAGACTTATTAGTAGGGTCTGAAGGAACACTTGCTTGGTTTGATTCAGTTTGTTTAGAACTTCAGAAAATACCGTCACACAAGGTTGCAGGTGTATGCCACTTCCCAACATTTTCAGCCGCGATGGAATCGACTAAGACATTAGTTGAACTTGGGCCAGCAGCGGTAGAGTTAATTGATCGAACTGTAATTGATTTGGCACTTGAGAATCCTGAGTTTAATAGTGCGATATCAACCTTTATGCGCGGAGACACAGCCGCGCTGCTCATTGTAGAGTTCGCGGGTGAAAACTTAGATGAACAGCTTCAAAAGCTTAACCGCTTGGAAGAAGTTATGGGAGATTTGGGTTATCCAGGAGGTGTTGTTCGTGCTGAAGATGAGTCAATGCAACGTTCAATGTGGAATGTTCGAAAGGCCGCATTAAATATTGTTATGTCCATGAAGGGTGATGGCAAACCTATTTCTTTCGTTGAAGATTGTGCTGTACCGCTCGAGAATTTGGCTGAATATACATCACGCCTCACAGACGTTTTTTCTGAAAATGGGACTACTGGTACATGGTATGCCCATGCTTCTGTGGGATGTTTGCATGTTCGTCCAATCTTAAATCTAAAAACTGACCTTGGGCTTGTACAGTTGCGGAAGATAGCAAGTGCAGCACATGAGCTAGTTCGGGAATTTAAAGGTTCTTGGTCCGGTGAGCATGGCGATGGAATTGTACGATCGGAATTTATCGAGTCGATGCTCGGCACGCAAATTGCTAATGCTTTTGGTGAGGTTAAGCAATGTTTTGATCCCAACGGCCGATTTAATCCGGGGAAAATTGTCGATCCTCCTCGTATGGATGATAGGTCTCTAACCCGCTTCCCGATTGAGTACAATCCTGTTGCCCGTGACGATGCGTTAGATTGGTCAGCATGGGGTGGTCTCTACCGTGCCACAGAGATGTGTAATAACAACGGCACTTGTAGAAAATTTGGTTCTGGTGTGATGTGCCCCTCATACCGTGTCACAAAAGATGAACAACATCTCACTAGGGGGCGTGCCAACGCATTACGATTAGCATTAACGGGACAGATCTCGCCCAACGCTATGACATCATCGGATATGTATAAAACTTTTGAGTTGTGCGTGAGTTGTAAAGGTTGTAAGCGTGAGTGTCCAACTGGAGTTGATGTTGCACGAATGAAGATTGAGTTTCTTAATCAATACCACAAAAAAAATGGAATTAGTTTAAGAACTCGTATGGTTGCGTATTTGCCTCGCTATGCAGGTTTGGCAGCTAGATTTTCTTGGTTGTTTAATTTGCAGAATATTTCCATATTTAGGGGGTTGCGTCGACGAATTTTTGGCTTGGCTCCTGAAAGAACTATACCGTTATGGCGACGGGATATATTTAAAGGTGTAGCTAATCATGGGCCTTCTAAAGGTTCCGAAGTAGTGTTGTTTGCTGATACTTTTAACAGGTTTTTTGAACCAGAAAATTTAAAAGCTGCAGTTAGAGTACTACAGGCTGCTGGATACACCGTGGTTACTCCAACTCCTACGGATGGGAAACGCCCGTTATGTTGTGGGCGGACTTTTCTTAGTAGTGGACTAGTTAATGAAGCTAAGAAGGAAGCTCGGCGTGTGCTAAATACTTTGATGCCATATGTTAAACAAGGGCTGCCAATAGTAGGGTTGGAACCATCTTGTCTTCTGTCATTACGTGATGAATTTGGTGCAATGTTTCCTGGTGAAGACCTGGAAGCTTTAGAAAAGCAATCGATGCTTTTTGAGGAATTTTTGATTTCAGAAAAGGAAGCAGGTCGATTAAAACTTGATTTATCTGCACTAGAGGAATCCTCGGCTTTGGTTCATGGGCATTGTCATCAAAAAGCATTTGGTTTGTTGTCTACAGTGCAAAAAGTTCTTGGATGGATACCTAATCTTAATGTTAAAACGATAGAGTCCAGCTGTTGTGGGATGGCTGGTGCGTTCGGTTATGAGGCTGAACATTACGATACCTCTATAAAAATGGCTGAACTAGATCTCTTGCCAGCTATCCGAGCAGCTAGTGACGATACCCTTGTAGTTGCAGACGGGACAAGCTGTCGTTGTCAGATTCGTGATGGAAGCTCTCGTGAAGGTTTGCATGTTGCTAAGGTTTTAGATGCTGCTCTTACAAACCATGTAAACTAATTGTTAGCCCTGCTTATATGTGATGATCCTAATTTAGTTAGAGAGCTTTCAGTGCCAAGTGTGCTTCTCAATTTATCACGTATTACAAGAATGAATTATTTTTAAGTTCTAACGTGAGTAGTTTTCGAACTATGATCAAAGTTCTAACTGAAGTTTCTAAGTTTTTTTGATTATAGAACTTTAATTGTGCTTTTTTTTAGTATGGAACGATATCTTTAATGATCACTAATCAGAAAAAAGATTTTATTCTGATTATATTGGGGTTATTTTTGCTCATCCTGAGTTGTACTAGTGTAAAAGCGCAAATTGAAGGAGAGCCTAGGAAGTCAGTTCATATACAGCAAGTTTTAAATCCACCCACAATTGATGGCCTACTTGATGATGAGATGTGGGATCAAGCAACTATTGTTTCTGATCTTCATCAGACGGATCCAATTGAATATGCAGAGGCATCAGAAAAGAGCGAGTTTTATGTCGCCTATGATAAGGATGCGTTATATGTTGCTGCACGTTTGTACGATAGTCAGGAAGTTCGTGCAAATGTCTTGAGGCAAGGTGCTGATATTCAAGAAGACGACCAAGTTTTCGTGATTCTTGATCCATACAATAACGGTCGTGATGGGTATCAATTCCAGATTAACCCTAATGGTGTGAGGCGCGAGGGTTTGTTTGTCGGTCCTAACCAAATGCAATGGAATTGGAGCGGCATCTGGTCAGCAGCAGCCACGCAGACAGAGTATGGTTGGGTTGCAGAAATGGCTATTCCTTTTAAAACTCTCTCTTTTGATGAAGAAAATGATACTTGGGGAATTAATTTTGGGCGTAGAGCTCAGGCAAAGAATGAAAGAATGGCATGGGTTTCTAGAAACCGAAATCAAACACCAGCTATCTCTGGACGTATTGTAGGGTTTCAGGGGCTAGACCAGGGACGTGGTTTGGACGTAGTGCCCTCCTTGAGCTTAAGAGATAGTAAAGACTTTGCAACTTCAAGTAGCAGTAGAGACTTTGAGCCCTCAGTCGATGTTTTTTATCGTATAACTCCTTCTCTTAATGGCTCATTAACTATTAACACAGATTTTTCTGCGACTGAGGTTGATGACAGGCAAGTTAATCTTTCTCGTTTTGGTTTGTTTTTTCCAGAAAAGCGTGATTTTTTTCTACAAGATGCTGATGCCTTTGAGTTTGGCGGTATAGGTGGTTTGGGAGGATTTCATCAGTTATCAAACGTCCTGGATCAAAATGCGAGGCCATTTTTTTCACGTACAGTAGGACTAAGCGATTCAGGGCAACCCGTAGATTTAGACTATGGCGGCAAGGTGAGTGGTCGCATTGGCCCATGGAGTCTAGGATCACTAGCTATAAGGCAGGTTGCCTCTGGCGATGTTGATCCTACAAATTTATTTGTAGGCCGTGCATCACTTAATGTATTGGAAGAGTCGTCGTTAGGGTTTATTACAACTCATGGAGATCCTCATTCAAACTTGGAGAACAATCTGGCTGGAGTGGATTTCCGCTACTTAAACACACGCCTTCCTGGAGGTAAACCAATTGAGGCACAGGCTTGGTATCAACAAACTAAGACAACTGGTTTAGTTGGTGATGATGCTGCTTATGGAGTCCGTTTTCGTTTGCCTGGCACAAGTGGTTTGCGAGCGTCTGCCGGTTTTAAGGAAGTGCAGTCAAATTTTAATCCGGCAATGGGTTATTTGAATCGAGCTGGCATTAGAGACAGTTCAGCTGAGATAGGTTGGTTTCAAAGATACCCACAAACATCAAAAGTTAGAATGATATTCAGTTATTTAGGATGGCAGCGTGTAGACCTGATTGAAGGGGGCTTACAAAGCGAGGTTATTAATTGGAGAGTAATTAATTTTCATAACCAGGCTGGCGATAATATTCGTCTTTTGCATACAAGAAACAGAGAGGTCTTAAACGAGCCATTTCAAATTTGGGACCCAGGGTCTAGTTCTGGAATAAAACCTGTGTCAGTCCCTATAGGCGAATACTCTTACTCTGATACAGCACTTCGGTTGCAATCTGAACAGTCTAGAAAGTTGTCTTCAACCCTTGTTTATCGTCGTGGTACTTTTTTTGACGGAGAAAGAGAAAATATTGAGGCTCAGTTTACTTGGTATCCAACGAAAAATTTTCGAGGTTTCGTGTCGTATAACCATAACGATATTGAATTGCCTAATGGTGCATTTTCCTTGCGTCTAGCCCGTTTAGGAATTGATACGATTTTTTCTAACACCCTTTCTTGGGCAAATCTCATTCAATACGATAATGATTCTGAGTCAATTGGAATAAATAGCAGGTTACATTGGATTCCACAGGCGGGCCGAGAAGCTTTTATAGTTTTGAATCACAATTTACAAGACCTTAATCGTATCGATAAATATAGATCCATGTTGGCTGACTTAAATATTAAATTGAGCTATACATTTCGGTTCTAGTGTTTTTCCTTCTAAATTTTTGTATCTCAAGAGTAGTTAAAAAACAAAATACTCTGCTGATGTGTTAGTGGAGCAGTGTAAGATAGCTATTTTCTGGCCAAATAATTTAGCAGAATATGTCTGAAGAGCTATTCAAGCGACTCCCCGCCATTGACAAATGGCTGAACTCGGAGATAGGTACTACTTTAATCGCAGAATTTTCGCGAAATGAGGTATCGGAGGTTATGCGTCAGCATCTAATTGAGGTGCGCGATGGGATTGATAATGGATTAGATGAACTTCCAGATTTTTATAGTCCACAGTATGCGGCACTTATACGAGTTGATATTTTAAGAAGACGCCTTCCAAGTTTTTGTAAAGTAATAAACGCAACAGGAATTATCATTCACACAAATCTTGGCCGAGCTCCGCTTGCTGAAGAAGCAATAGAGGCAATTTCTCGTGTCGCTCGAGGTTATTCAAATCTTGAGATGGACTTGAGTAGCGGTCAAAGGGGTTCCCGTTACCGGCATGTGGAGTCTTTGCTATGTCAATTGACAGGATCCGAAGCAGCTTTGGTGGTAAATAATTGCGCTGCCGCGGTTATATTGTCTCTCTCAACTTTAGCAGCACATCGAGAAGTCATTGTATCTCGAGGCGAGTTGGTTGAGATCGGTGGTTCATTCCGTATCCCAGATATTATCAAGAAAAGTGAATGCCGCATGGTGGAAGTTGGCACTACAAATAAAACTAGGATTTCTGATTATGCCAGTGCTTTATCAAGTGATAGTCGTGTCCTACTTTCGGTTCATCCAAGTAACTATAAAATTATAGGTTTCAGCGAAAAAGCTACTTCTAGAGAGCTTGCTGATCTTTCTCATCAAAATGAACTAATTTTTATGCAGGACCTTGGAAGTGGCACTTTAGTAGATATGTGCGCCAGCGATTCTATTGCTGAGCAGTCAGTGAAAAAAAGTATAGCTGATGGAGCTGATATTGTTACGTTTAGTGGCGATAAGCTTTTAGGCGGCCCTCAATCAGGAATTATTTTAGGTCGGTCTACGCTCATAGATGCAATAAAAAATAATCCATTACTTAGAGGGTTTCGTATAGACAAATTATCACTTGCTGCTTTAGTTGCAACTTTACGGTTATATATTCCGCCAAATAATCCTGCTGAAAGGGTGCCCGTACTTCGTATGATTAATGAGGATGTGAGAATTATTGATCGACGTGCTAGAAATCTTTTACGTCAGTTAAAAAAAATTCCAGGACTTTCCGGTTCAGTTGTTTCGGATGTGAGTTATGGTGGAGGTGGTGTATTACCAATGACTGAGATACCAACTAAAGTATTACACATTGAATTTGCTAATTTAGGTGCTGGTCAGTTAGCTCGAATATTGCGTGAATCTGATCCACCCTTGGTTGCAAGAGTTAATAAAGGGAAACTTATAATCGATCCAAGAACAATTTTATCTGAAGATACCAATGATGTAGTTAGAGCTTTTCGCCAGATAGTCAGATGATAAGCCAGCTAACGCTAGGAGTTATTGGCCATGTTGATCATGGCAAGACAGCACTTGTTAGGGCTCTAACTGGTATTGAAACAGATCGGTTAAAAGAGGAAAAAGAGAGGGGGCTTTCCATCGTACTCGGGTTCTCTTATCTTCAATTTCCCCATTCTGTTATTGATTTAATTGATGTGCCTGGTCACGAAGATTTTATTCGGGCGATGATATCTGGTGCTACTGCTATTGACGGTGTTCTATTAGTTGTTGCCTCAAATGAAGGAATTATGCCTCAGACTAGGGAGCACTTTGATATTGCTCAACTACTTGGAATTGATCGGGGTCTGATAGTGTTAACTAAAACTGATTTAGTTACTGAAGAGGAACTGGATGCGGTTGAGAAAGAGGTTGGTTTGTTTGTGTCAGAGACTTTTCTGGAGTCAGCACCTGTTATTAAAACTTCAGCGGTTAAAAGTAAAGGAATACCTGAGTTGCAAAGGGAGTGTGAACTGCTCGAGGTAAAATCCTCCTTGCCGAAAATGAATACAGAAGGTTCTTTTTTGCCTATTGATAGAGTATTTTCCATGCAGGGGTTTGGGTTAGTTGCTACTGGTACCTTAAGGTTAGGGCCTCTTCAAAATGGCACATCTGTAGAAATTCTTCCAAATGGAGGAATAGCTACAATCAGGGGGTTGCAAAACCATAACAAATACGTTGATAAGGTTATGCCTGGCCAACGAGTTGCTGTCAATCTTAGGAATATAAAAAAAGATGAATTAAAACGAGGTAGCGTTATAGGAACTCCTGGTTTTCTTAAGGCTACGAAAAGACTTGATGTCAAAGTTAGCTTATTAAACAACCTTACTGACGATTTAAAAAATGGTGAATTAGTTCGGGTATTGTTTGGAGCTACTGATGTTGTAGCAAAGGTGCGCTTAATTGATAAGCCGTCTATAGAACCCGGATCTTCTGGGTTGGTACAACTTCGATGTCAAAGTGATGTTGTGACACATAAAACTGAGCGTTTTATTATTCGAAGTCTTTCTCCCATTTTTACAATAGGAGGCGGAGAGATACTAGATTTAAACCCAAATCGACATAGGCGTTTTGATGAGTCAGTTATTAACCGACTTAATAGTGTTGTTGATGGAGATTTGTTTGAGAGTCTTTGTGCAGCTTTGAAGTCAGCTGGGATGCAAGGGCTGGAGATTGAAGTTATTAGAAAAGAGCTTGGGATTTCACCTAAAGAAATGTCTTTATTGGCGCAAAGTGCTAATACCATTGCACTGGGCGAGCTGAAAATAATTGATAAAACTATTTATAAGGTTTTGAAAGGTGATGTTCTGTCCTGTATTGATTCTTATCATAAGAAAAACCCAAGAAAAAGAGGGCTAACTGTTGGTAGTCTCTCTAAATTTTTAACAAAACAAATAGCTAATAGTGTTTTGTCACAGGCAATAAAAGAACTTACGTCAGAAGGACAGCTGCGTGAAGATAGCAATGTATACAGTCGGCCAAATTTTGATCCCTTCAAGAGTCTTTCTGAAAGTGAACAGAAAGTTGCGATTGAGCTTGAACAAATCTATAAGACTAGAAATTTGACGCCTCCATCGGTTGATGAGGTAATAAAAGATAATGATCGTCAAGATGCTTATAGATTGTTATGTGAAATTGGCACACTGATTCGATTAAAAACCTATGACCGTTCCAGTAATTTCGTTCTGCATCGTGATGTAATACATGATGTTCGATGTAAGCTTAAAAAACAATTTCCTTATCCGACGGGGTTTACTGTTTCTGAAGTGCGAGATTATTTGAGCGCAAGCAGAAAATACATTATTCCGCTTTTAGAACATTTAGATGCGACAGGTATAACGGTCCGTACTGGAAGTGTGCGTCGTTTACGTGATCATCAGTAAGTAAAACATGGAGGTGAATGGAGTCTGGTGACTCCCCTGGTCTTCAAAACCAGTGAGCCGGTTAACCCCGGCTGGTGGGTTCGATTCCCATCCACCTCCGCCATATTTTTCTATTCAGAAGCTTCTTCTCTTTCTCTTTGAAGCTGGGCTAAATAGGCGTTTTCATAGAATCTGATTTTTTCCCTGTATCCTTCTGGGTCCATAAACCTAGATGGATCATAAGTATCACCTGGAGAGAATTTTTCATGTAAGTCAAAATGACGGGAATGAGATGAGACCCAAACATCAATAGTTCTGGATAGAGATTTCTGTGCAGCATAAGTCGATTCAAAAGCGCTTGCGATATCTGGAAATCCAGGCATATCGAGTAATGAAACACCGTTATTTATTGTGCCCATGTTTACAATAAGGATTGAGTAGATCTCTCCATCGTCATCAGTGGTGTCAAATGTAAAGCTGCTGGCACCACGGGTATGACCGCCATGATGGTGTAGGGTAATCACTGTTTCTCCAAGTTCTATTGTATCGCCGTGTTGTAGTTGCTCATCAACTTCTACCGGTTCGAAATGTGCTCCTCTTCCTTCTGGGAATCGGTAGTCCGTATTTCCACCATCTTCTAGTGCTGCAATATCGCCTTCGTGAGCCAGCATTCGAGCACCAGTAGCCCTTTTTATAGAAGCAAGGTCAGCCACATGGTCCCAGTGAGCTTGTTGTGTAAGAAGGATTTTTATATCCTCAAATGCAAAGCCTAGTTCTTCGATATTCTCCCTAATAAGTTCTGCTGAGTCATAGGCACCCGTATTGACAAGAACATGGCCCTCAGAAGTTGTAATTAGATAAGAAGCTAAATCATATGTTCCCACGTGATAGAGATTTCCAATAATTCTCACAGGAGGAAATGGCTGCAGCCATTCTGCATTCGTAATCGGACGTCTTTCAAATTGTGTCTGGCCTTGAGCAATAAAAGTAGTGACAAAGCAACTTAGAGCAATAATCCAAACGATTATTTGATTAAATTTACTTGTAGACTTTACTTTCATATTTTTCTCCCTATATAAAAAAGCCAACAGACTGGCAAGCTATGTTAAACATTAGCATGCTAGTCTGTATTAGGGTGATCTTGCACCCTCTTTAGTGATTAAGTCTGTAGAATCAGTCTGAAAATAATTCACAGGAGCCCAAAGTGCGCTGGAAAAGACCTAAGTCAATTTACTTTTTTGCCGTATTATTTTTCCCAACTTTGGGATCTGCGCAAGTACCTGATCGCATACTCTACAACGGGAAGATTTTGACCGTCGACTCCAGTTTTTCAATTGTAGAAGCAATAGCAATACAAGGCGAACATATTCTTGCTGTCGGGACTAATAGTGAGATTTTAGGATTAGCACAAAATAGTACTGTCCTTACTAATATGGAAGGACGTACTGTAATACCTGGTTTAATTGATAATCATATTCATTATTTGCGTGGTACAAATTTTGCTGCTTATGAGACACGCATCCATGGCGTAATTTCCCGTCAAGAGGTTTTGACAAGAATCAGAAAAAGAGCACAGGACCTTGATCCAGGTCAATGGGTATTCATCTTGGGAGGTTGGCATGAGCAGCAGTTTGCAGATAAACCAGGGGGATTTACCCGAGAAGAACTTGATTTGGCAGCACCTGAAAATCCAGTATTCATACAAAAAACATATAGAACTTTTTATATGAATACTTTGGCAGTTAATGAAATTGCACCAAAAGTTCCTCAACTCTATGACGGAGGTTCTGTAATTCGTACTAGCAGTAGAGATGGGCGAACTGTTATGAATGCTGCATTAGAACACTTTCCCTTTGGTCAAACTCTAGAGGAGCGAAAGGGAGAGGTTATAGCTTTTAATGACTATTTAAATAGCGTTGGCATTACTACTGCATACGATGTTGGTTATTTGGATGGATCTTATGAT
>PBDA01000022.1 GCA_002718345.1 Rhodospirillaceae bacterium | reverse complement strand
TGTTGGGCCAAATTCCAAAGTGGGTCCAACTCTTCCTTGCGCTTCTTCGCCATGACACACCCAGCATCCAACAGGCTCTGCATGGTATAGCTCTCTACCACGTTCTACTAGGGAGTTTACAATTTCTTGTGAAAAAACTTTACTAGAAGATAAGCTGAGTATAAAAAAAATGAACCAGCTAAAAATCTGTATTTTTTGCCAATAAATACTCATCACCTTCAGCCTTTTTTATATCATTTTTATTAAGTTTAACTCTTTATTTCTTGATAATCAGTTCCTGTGTACGCTTAATTTTCTGATAACTCTATATAACATATGCCTAGAATAGGCATAATAAAAATTCTAAATTCATATGCAGTGATAATTGCAAAGAATGGTTGTCTGGAGGGCTAGTGAAATTGAATTTAAAGCTTAGTTCTAAACAGTATGAAGTTGAAACTGAAGAAGAGGCCCAAGAGTACTTTCATGCAAAGGGCTTAACTGATGGTTTGCCCATAATTCCTCCCACTGAAGAGAGAGTATCAGCATGCTTACATGAGGCAGGAATGGTTCCTTCACATGTCATCGGCGCAGAGCCGGTTCGTGGTCGGCTAATTACGGCTGAAAAAACAGCAATAAATGCAGTACTTGCAGGGTGCCAACCTGTCCATTTTCCAATAGTTGTAGCTGCTATTGAAGCAATGTGTCGTTCTGAGTTTCTTTTGCATGGTGCCATGTGCAGCACGGGAGGTTGTGCTGTTTTTATGGTCGTAAATGGTCCTATCAGAAAAGATTTGAATATGAATTCAACATTTAATGTTCTAGGAAATAGTGATCGAGCTTCTGCAGTGATTGGCCGTTCAATACGCTTGGTGCTTAACAATATTTTGGATATTCGCTCTGGCGGGCTTGACCGCTCAACTTTGGGGCATCCTGGGAAGTTTAGTTATTGCGTAGCAGAGGATGAAGAGGGGAGCGGCTGGATTCCTCTAGCACAACAACTTGGAGGAACACCGGATTTATCAACAGTTACAGTTTTAGCTGCAGGTTCTCCAAGGCAGATAATGAATGAATGGACATCTGATCCTGAAGAGATACTAGAAACATTTGCTGCCGAAATTCGTGCAAATATGTTGCACTACTCTGTGTGGGGTGGAAATTATGTCATCATTATCCCGAAACAGTTACGAGATAGGATTGAAAATGCTCAGTGGAGCAAATCTGATGTGCAGCAGTTTATCTATAAAAAAGCACGCGTAAAAAAATATCATTGGCGTCAGGTAGGAAAAAATTCTCTTGTTAAAGATGATCAGGAAGAAGAATATTGTGCTCTTACAAAGCTAGAGGATCTGCTTGTTATAGCAGCTGGCGGCCCTGCAGGAGGGTTTGGAGCAGTTATACCCCCGTGGTTTGGGCATAAGTCTCGAGCAATAACGGCTGGTATTGGTATTTGTTTTGATTGTTAGTGGAGCTTAGATAATGTTTATTTTAGATCCCACGCTAGAAACAGATGTGAAGTTTGTAAATATGTCTCCACGTCTTAAATCTATAGATAATAAAACGGTTGGTTTGCTTTCAAATGGTAAAGCCGCTGTAGCACCACTTTTTGACAATTTAGAATTAATGATTCAAAGAAAGTGGAATGTTAAGACTGTAGTACGTCGTACTAAGCTTAATTACAGTGCTCCAGCTGACCCTGACTTAATTCAGGAATTAAGTAAATGTCACTTTATTGTGACGGGGGTAGGGGACTGAGGTAGTTGTTCTTCATGCAGTTTGCATGATGCAATTACTCTAGAAAAAGCTGGTATACCTACTGTAGCTATTATTACCTCAGAGTTTATAGATTCGGCCAAAATAATGGCGAAATCTTGTGGTATTTCTGAATATGGTTTTGCAATAGTAGAACATCCAATAAGTAGCGCTTCTAATACAGAGTTAGAGGAAAAAGCTAGAGAATCTATAACTCAGGCTGAAAGGTTATTAGTGAGGTAATTAGTTATTTAGATTTTTTATTCTATAAACTGCCTGTCTGGCCGTAGTCTAATTGCTAAAAGCGCCCCAAGTAGCAGTAAGCATATGGAGCCTGCAAACGGTATTACCCAGCTACCGGTTAGATCAACAAAATAGCCGAAACTCGCAGGCGAAATAAGTCCTGCAAGACCAAATCCAAAATTCATCATTCCGCTTGCAGAGCCAGCATATCGTGGAGCAATATCCATCGGTACTGCCCAGATTGGGGCTACGATTAGTTCAGCAAAAAAGAATGCTAAGGACAGGCAAATTGCAGAGACTGTTAGATCGCGAATAAGTACTACTGGAATTAGAAAAATAGCTGCACCAAGAAATCCTAAAAACAGCACTGAGCGTCTAGCAATCAGTAAGCTGCCTGTTCGTCTTAGCAGCGAATCGCTTAAAATACCGCCCACAGTATCTCCAATAACTCCTGCAAATAAAACTCCTGCTGAAAACAATGCTGTAGCTCTGAGGTCAAGTCCATAGTTTTCAAAGAAAAATGTTGGAATCCAGCTTAGAAATAGCCATAACGTCCAGCCGTAGCAAAAGTCTACTATTGTTACGGGGAGTATGTGTCTAGCTAGTCTTAGATAAGGAATTTTTCTTTTGGATTTTTGTTTAACCCCAGGTTTCGGAAGATTAGTTAACTCATCTTCCGTTATAGATTGATGACTAGCTGGATCATCACGAAAGTAAAAAAACCATGCTATTGACCAGACTAAAGTAAGAGATCCTAGTAGTAAAAAGGAAGTACGCCATGATGTAAACACAAGAATGCCAGCAACTAGTGGTGGTGTTAAAGCATTTCCTATGCGCGCACAAGAATGTGTTATTCCTTGTGCAAAACCCCATTTTTCTGTTGGCGTCCATGCAGACATCGCACGTGTTGCGGTTGGAAATGCTGGGCCTTCACCAAAACCGAGAGCAATTCGACAAGCGATCAATGAAGCAAACCCTCCCGCAAGTCCAGTAAGCATTGTTGCTGATGCTGCAATGACACAGCAAATTGACAGAACAAGCCTTGCGCCAAGACGGTCAGCAAGCCACCCACCAAAAAGTTGAAAAAAAGCATAGGGAATTGAAAAAGCTGAGAACACTAGGCCCATTTGAGTATTACTAAGCTCTAAATCAGCCCTTATCAAAGGAGCTACTGTTGCAATATTGACTCGATCAATATAGAGAATTAAATAAAGAAGGCATAGTAGTACTAGGACATTTCGAGGAGTACGAGTAAGTGATGTTGTATTTGAGGCTCGCATCGAGGTTTTAACAGCTGATAAAAATTTCAAGCAGTTGGCTTAGTCTGACCTTTAACTTGTGTGCGATGCAGAACACGCCGTGTGTCAGGATCAAACGAATCTCGTCTATGCATAGTGCAGCGGTTGTCCCAAAGAACGACATCACCTACTTTCCATACATGTCCCCAAGCGATGTCTTTGTGAGTTGCATAAGTCCAAAGTTCATCCAGTAAAATATTAGAGTCATCCAATGTCATTGACTCGATATAAGCGTTGCGACGCCTTCCAAGATAAAGAACCGGTTGATTTGTTTCAGGATGTTTACAAACTATTGGGTGGTAAACTCCTTCTGATGTTACTGGGTCATCTATTGCTTTAACCCCTTCCCGAAGATAACCGCCACTGTTGTATGTTCCATCATGCTTTAATCTTAGGCCGCTAATTTTTTCTTTGAGAGTATCAGGAAGAAGTTCTAAGGCGGTATACATATTGCAGAAAAAAGTACTTCCTCCAATAGGTGGAACCTCAAGTGCATATACCATACTGGCTTTTGGAGGTTCTTCTAGGTATGACATATCAGTGTGCCAAACTGCTTCTCCAGCCCCTAAGCTTCCAATAGGCTCGCCGTTTTCAACAACATTTGAAATAACATAAATTTCTGGATAACCTTCAACAAAACGACGACCAGTTTCTTGAACTGGGGCCCAGTCCAATTCTCCAAATCGCTGACTAAAGGTAATAAGATCTTTGTCTGTAAGTTCTTGATTTCTTAGAAGTACCACGCAATGATCAAGCCAAGCACGATGAATGATGTCAAATTCCTTGTCAGTTAAGTTGGAAAGATCGGCGCCTTTTATTTCAGCACCAAGTGCATCACTTATTGGTGTAATTTTAAGATTATTTTTCATGTTATATTTTTATTCAGTTAGTCAGGTGATCCAGAAAACAGTTGTCGTCCGTCCGGTAAGGTTGCTTCTGAGAGGCTTGCAGTGGGGCTATCATTACGTGCTTGCCAGCCTCGGATTTCTAGCACTGTTCCAACTGGTAAATCCCCGGGCCGCCAGCCAAGACGTATGAGATTATTTGCTGCTCGAGTTTCTAGGGCCCAGTTAACTACATCACCACTAGAATCAACGACGTCTATGTAGATCCATGCATGTGGATTAGACCAGTTCATCTCAGTCACTGTGCCAGTAAAGCTGACAGGCTTATTTCTATCAAATTCGGCAGCGAATGCATGATGCGCTAATATGTTATTAGATGAAAGAAACAAAAGTAATGTTAGGAAATTAAATAAACACTTCATTTGCTGTTACTCTACATTTTGGTTTCTACGATACTCATCTCGCACATCCCGCAGATGCGTTAGATCTGCATTATCCTCTAGACATGCTACTTCTAAAAGTTCTTGATTTTCCCGATTGAAAGGCATCTCGATGGTCCATGGACGAGTATAAGGAATTGGGTCTGAAACAGTTGCTCTGTAGATCAACTGATTTGTGCTCACAGGTGTAAATGTTTCTATAACGGTTTGCATATGACTTACGACATCACCCACTTCATTAAGCCATGACTTACCATTAAAATTGCTTGATTCAACAACAAGTGTATCCCCTTCCCAGCGACCATTGGAGTTGCCCTGCCATAGTCTTATGGTATCTGGAAGAATCAACTCAGTATCTATATTGATTCTTCTCCAAGACATACGTTCATGTAAAACAACAATATAACCTGGTGATTGCAGTATAAAAAAAGGAGCTGGTACATAGTGTGAGCGTGGAACGCCTGCTACAAAACAATGTGCTGTCGGATCATCATATCCTCGGTGAGGTAGTTGACGATCAATTCTTTCGGCTCTTGCCCATGCTTGGTAAGGCAGCATTCTATCTATGGGGTCAATAACTTGTCCTCGGCTGGGAGGTAGTAGAATTTCACGTTCATGTTCTTCAAGTCCATAGTTTGCTCCACCCGCATCAGCCATAAAAAACCCAGTAATATTAGGTGTACCATCTGGATGTCTCAAAATTTCCTCTGAAGCAGTTGGTAGAGGTAAATTAGCGCTTGCACCAGCATCAAACGGTTCATTTTCAGAAGGAATTGGGGCTGGGTACCAAGTTTTTTCGTCTCTTTCAAAGGCACCATTTGCTTCTTCTTTTTCTGCTTGACACTGATATTCAAGTATTACATTAGTGTGAGTTTGACGTTTTAGTTCTAATTGAATGGCCCATGGTCGCGTAAACACATTTGGATCTTCAATCGTCGCTCTATATTCAATTGTGTCTTGGTCTAGCAATTGATAATGTTCTGTAACGATTATGTCGTTACTATGAAAGTTCCCTGCTGAGTCCAACCATGTTTTTTCATTTTGATCTATTACCTCAACAACTAAAGTATCCCCATCCCAATGGCCGCGAGAATTTCCCATCCATGATTCAATTCCAGCGTACATTGGAGCGGCATCGTTCGTATAAATAAGTCGATACACTTGTTGCCACTCAAAAGTTATTGCAATGTGGTTGCTTGTTTGAAAAATCTGGAACGGGTGTTCCATAGCCATGATGCGAGGTACCCCAGGTAAAAAACAGTTATTCAAAGGGTCTTCAGAGGAACGATTAACAAAATTTCTTTTGCGTTGTTCATCAGCCCAAGGTTGATACGGGATTGTTCCGCCATCAATCACACTAACTCCGGGCGGCATATCGTGCCGAGCAACATGGTCTTCTAGGTTGAATGAAGCACGATTTACTGGTTTCCAGATTCCTTGTAGATCAGGCTTGCCATCTGTCATACGAGGCAATATTTGAGCGGACAAAGATCCTGAAACCAAAATCAGAAAAATAAAAAAATGTGGTGACACGATTTTTCCTAAGTTATGAATTCAATTTCCTTCTAGAAATATATCAGGCCAGAGGCCACTGTCATATGATTAATTTCCTTGCGTATGCTCGTTTGAAATCGGTCATACAATTTCAAATAGTGATGCTGCACCCTGGCCACCTCCAATACACATGGTGCATACAACATATCTTGCGCCACGTCTTTTTCCTTCGATCAAAGCATGTCCCACCATGCGAGCACCTGACATACCATATGGATGTCCAATTGAAATAGAACCTCCATCAACATTTAGGCGATTATTGGGTATGCCCAGTCTGTCACGACAATAAATGACTTGTACGGCAAAGGCCTCATTTAGCTCCCAAAGGTCAATATCATGCATTTTTAGACCTGCTTGTTTGAGAAGTTTAGGTACCGCAAATACTGGACCAATTCCCATTTCATCTGGTTCGCAGCCAGCTACGGCAGTACTACGGTAAATTCCAATCGGAGATAATCCTTTTTTTTCGGCAATGCTTGCTTCCATCACAACGGTGGCTGATGCACCATCAGATAATTGACTCGCATTACCAGCTGTTATGAATCCACCTTCTCTGACTGGAGGAAGCGATGACAAGCCTTCCATGGTTGTGTCGGAACGATTACCTTCGTCATTCTCTAAAACCACTGTTTCAAAAGAAGTCTGACCCGTATTTTTGTCAATTAAAATCTTGTTTGATTGGAAGGGCACAATTTCTTTATTAAACCTTCCATTTTTTTGAGCGGCTGATGTACGTTGCTGGCTTTGTAATGCGTATTCGTCTTGGGTATCACGGCTAATGTTGTAACGTTTAGCCACAACCTCTGCTGTATCGATCATAGGCATATAGATATGTTCATGTTTTTCAAGTAGCTGCATGTCATTATTTCGATACGTGTTTGCATTGTCATTTTGTACGAGACTAATCGATTCTATTCCTCCGCCGACCATAATATTGCTTTCATTATTTAGAATAGTTTTTGCGGCTAACGCAATTGCCATCATTCCTGATGAACATTGGCGATCTACGGTCATGCCAGCTGTAGTGACAGGTAGACCAGCAGCAAGCGCAATTTGGCGTGCAGTATTACAACTTTGAGTGCCTTCGGGCATGGCACAGCCAAAAATTACATCTTCTATTTCTTCAGGGCTTAGTCCTGCTCGATGTACTGCATGTTTAACTGCATGACCTCCTAGGGTTGGTGCTTCAGTATTATTGAAAGCGCCTCTATATGCCTTGCCAATTGGTGTTCTAGCGGTTGATACAATAACTGCTTCTCTCATTAGACTTCCTTTTAAAAGGCTTTCCCAGCACTATATTGTTATTGATATAAAAAAGCATGAAGTGATAGTGCGCTTTCGTCAATAATTTAACTGCAAAGGAAGTTTAATGAAAACTCGGATTACCGAAATATTTGGTATTCAGTATCCAATTATTCAAGGCGGCATGCATTATGTGGGTTTTTCAGAATTAGCAGCAGCTGTTTCAAATGCGGGAGGGCTCGGTATTATTACTGGACTCACACAAGGCACACCTGAAAAGTTAAAACAAGAAATTGAACGATGCAAGGTGATGACAGATAAACCGTTTGGGGTGAATTTAACATTTCTTCCATCATTGAAACCACCTGATTATCCTGGCCTTGTTCAGACTATTATTGATAGTGGCGTAAAAATTGTTGAAACAGCAGGTTATAACCCCGAGAAATATTTGCCTTCATTAAAAGAAGCAGGAATTAAAGTTATCCACAAATGCACTTCCATACGACATTCATTGAAAGCCCAATCTATTGGGTGTGATGCAATTTCCGTAGATGGTTTTGAGTGCGGTGGTCATCCGGGGGAAGATGATGTTCCAAATTTTATTTTATTGCCCTTAGCAGCTGATAAATTAGAGGTCCCTTTTGTTGCATCAGGCGGCATGTCAGATGGCCGTTCATTGGTAGCGTCTCTAGCGATGGGAGCAGAGGGTATGAACATGGGTACTAGGTTTATAGCGACCAAAGAAGCACCAGTGCATGATAATGTGAAACGCGCTTTACTTAACGCATCAGAACTTGATACGCGTTTAGTTATGAGATCTCTTCGAAATACTGAACGAGTGCTTAATAATGCTGCAACTGAGCAATTGTTAAAAAAAGAACATCTGATGGGGAGTAATATCGATTTTAAGGATATACAGGATAAGGTTGTTGGTGTTTACCCTAAAATTATGTTGGAGGGTGATATGGATGCTGGAGTATGGTCTTGTGGTTTGGTAGCAGGACTTATTGATGATATTCCATCAGTAGAAGAACTTATTAATAGAATAATGGCTGAAGCTAGCAACCTAATTAATCGGCGTTTACCAGCGTTATAACTTTCTGAGAATATTTTACGGAGATAAAGATGCAATCTAGAGTAACGTCTCGGTTATTTTTATTCGTTTTAGCATATGCATTTATTATGTCGGCACATGCGCAACTTGAAAATGAACCAGTGGCAATGGATAAAGCACCCTTTCATGTACCAATTTTTACAAATGACTACATCACTATGTTGCGTATCAATATTCCTCCAGGGCGCGATACAGGGTTTCATACTCACTATTTTGATTCGGTTTCAGTAAATATTTCCCCGGCATTACGTACAAATCAGTTTTACGGTTCTACTGAGATAATTGGGCCATCAGGGAGTGAGCCAATTCCTGGTCGTACGGCATTTAATAATGTCTCAGAAAGAGGCATCTATACTCATAAAGCTGTTAATACAGGGCCAACACCTTTTAGAAGTGTTTCATTTATTTTTAAAGATAGGAATAGCGTTGGCGCTGAAGTTTCTGATCGATCTTCTGTAAGTGGCTATCTTCAGATTATAGATAACAACCGTGTTCGAGCTTGGCGAGTCATTTTAGCTCCAGGTGAAAGACTTGGTGAAATCACACAGAAAGCGCCGGGGCTTAGGATTTATGTTCGTGGTGGTGTTATCAATGAACTGGTTCCAGGATCTCCATCTCGCGGTATGGCTCCTTACTCTGGGAATTTTATTTGGCAGGATTCTGAGCAGACAAGAGAGATCATTAACACCGGTTCAACTATCGTTGAATTTGTTGAGTTTGAGTTCAAGTAGATTTTTGGATTTTGCAGTAATTTTGTTCAGGACTAATAATATCTTGAGTGTATATGGAGGATAATTCTTGATAATTTGTAGATCAGCTTTATTGCGAAACGGGTTGTTTTTGATTTCCTGTTTTATTATCGCTATATGCGATGCACAGGAAGCACAAGATGATGAAACATTTATTCTGGCAACAGGACGACGACTGCCTTATCTGTATGCAATTTCTCTTGCTGAGGCACTGAAGCCGCAAAATGATAATACTGAAAATGCAATTATTAGTCGGAATAAAGTATCACTTGACCGGTTAGATGGTGAGTTATTAGGCGACCCTGCTAACCTTCTGGTTAGTGAGGATCAAAGTATAGTCTATGTGGTGAATCACCACGGAAGCATTAATAATGCGGAGTTTAGGCAGCATGGTGGCCGTGGCCAAATTGCGGTATTAAATATTGCGGCTGCACTTAACCCACACAATGACAATACACCCAATGCACTTCAAAGTCATTTTGATTCAGGTGGTTTTGGTGCAATAGGTTTGGCGCTTCTTCCTGAAATGTTGGTTGTTTCAAATGCTGAGAATAACTTGACTGAAGATGGTGGAAACCGTGTTACCTTTATTGATAGAAGCATAGGCAGTCTTCGAGGCACTGTAGAGTTGGCTTTAGGGTCACCTGATTGCGATTACCCGGTTCCTTATGTAGCGCCTTATGGGCCACCTCAAAATTTGCCGGTACTTTCACCGAATCCGGATTGGGGCTGTTTTCCTGATCCCAATGGATTAGCTATAGGTCGATCCAGTAATGGTAGTTCATACGTATTTACAGCTAATGGGGGTACGAATGATGTTTCAGTGATTGATCTAGCTCGTGTTTTGCATGGGGATCTTTTGGCTGAGATTGCCCGTATTTCACTTGATTTTTCTCCATGGGGAATGACTTCGACACCAGATGGACGTTACATCATTGTAGCTAGTGGACGTAGTCAAAAGGACAACTCAGTTGGTAATGCGATATCTATTATTGATGTTGATTTAGTTGCATCTGGCGTTGAAAGTGTTGTTGTATCTAGGGTTTTAATTGGAACTGATAATCCAGAAGAACCAACGCTACCTCTGATACCATCAGTAACGCCAAGTGGTCAAGAAGTTATTATTCCAAATCTACTATCCAACAATGTGTCAATTGTAAATATTGATTTAGCTCTCGCAGGGGATGCTAGTGCAGAGATTGCAAGAATACCTCTTATGCGATCTGATGGAGAACCTGCCAGGCCGAGAGGGTCTGCTATAACTTCTGATGGAAAATATGCGGTGATAAGTGGTGGACCTAGTACACAACCCTTCTCTCAAGAGGTTGGACACGTTTACATTATAGATCTTAAGTTGCATGAAGTTGTTGGAACTGTGACCGGCATAGGAAATGATCCATATGGTCTTGCTACGGTAACTAAGTAAGCAAGGGAAAGATTAGTTTCGCAGTTCAAGCAGATTCTTTTTCTATTAGCTTTTTTAGGTTTCGACGAAACTGTAATGAAGCTGAGTCCAGTCCCAGATTGATATGACGGGTACTTTCATTAGCAATGCCAACATGTACTGCTTCAAGTATTTCCTTATCTTCAAGGAAAGCAGATTTTGCCCCTGATGCAATTTTAGCCGTCAATTGTTTATTTTTTGGATCGGTATTTCGATGCTGAAGCCAATGGTAACGAGTATTATTTGCGTCAATAGGTGTAAGAAAGTGATAGGAAATCATGATGTATGTTTGTTCATTGTTTTTGAATTCTTTTGACTTCCCGGCTGGTACATAAATTCCCTTGTTAATTGCAGTGCACGGATAATGCACTTCATAGTGTTGAAGTCTGTCGCAATTACCCTTGAATTTTAGTAATGGTGCATAAAAGGGAGGTGGCTTTTGGTTATATATCCAACGACGAACAATTAATCCGTTTTCTGTCTCTATCGTTTCTAGGTCGGTATTGTCTGTTCCCTCTGCTGCAAATGAAGTTGTATGTACCCAGGCCACATGAGATGGGTCCAATAGGTTGTCAGTTATGTATTGATAATTACATGCGCAAGTTAGAGAGTCACCAGTGGTAATTTCCCAATCTGGGTTATTATAGTTTTCAATATTTAGTATTAAACTTTCATCTGAGCATTCAGGATTTCCCATCCATACCCAAACTAGACCCCATTTATCTATAGTTGGATAAGATCGGACAGTCGCTGTGGGCGGGATCCGGTTTTGTGTGGGCGCAGCAACACACTGACCAAAACGGTCAAACTGTAGTCCGTGATAACCACATTCAATGTTGTTATTTAGAAGTTTTCCTTTAGATAAAGGCAAGCGCCTATGGGGACAAGAGTCTTCAAGTGCAACTGGTTCTCCATTTTCAGTTCGATAGAACACAATATTCTCATCAAGAATACGCAGTGCTATTAAACTCTTGTTAATTTCTGATGAGGGTGCTGCGACATACCAGCTATTTCTAAGATACATCAATTTTTCCAGTCTTTTGGCTTGATTTAGGACAAGCTAATCATAAAAGCCAATAGAGTCACCTTTAGTTGTCACTCCCAACCCATTCAAGAGTCGGTTTGAATAATTAAAATAAGCAATTACTTGATTTGCTTCAAGAATTTCACCATCTGAACAGTTATTTCGATGAAGTTCCTCTATATCTGCTCGTTCCATTTCGCCAGTATGAGTTGTTAGTTTTTCTGCATAACGCAAAAGCGCTAACTCTTTTCCCTGGAATTGTTCTTGTGGCGTTCCAGATTCAAGACTTTTTAATATCTCATTAGATCGGTTTTCATCTTTAAGTAATTTTCTTACGTTCATAAAGTGATGAGTCAAGCTATATTGGCAATTATTTTTTATGCTCACATAAGATGCAATTACTTCCAGAAGCCACAGTGGCAATGTTATGTCAGGATGATGTAATACGCTGCGATAAAGAGTTACATGGCCATGCATTGTATGAGGTCTTAAGGAATGTACCTTCATCACATTATCAATTGTTCCATGTGGGGTCATTGCATCGTCGTATAGTGTTTTTAATATCCCAGTTGCTTCGTTTTCAGGAATCATTTTTATCCAAGCTGTCATAAGCTGCTCCTACTGCTCACACGACATAATGAAAGTTTTTCTAGCAAGACGAAGGGGTAGAAAAAACTCTGTGTACCATTGGTTCAAAAAACTCAATTGGTAAATTTTCTACGTCTGGATTAATTGCAGCTATGTCATAGTGATCAATAAATTCTGCAGTCCAGTCAAAATATTTATGGTCTCGCCATTGTTCTCTAGCATTGACAAAGTCTGACCCTTTTATTTTTTCTAGCCCTTGCATGTGTATTCGTTGGAAAATTTCATGGTGTTCTAACATCCAAGAATTTTTATTGGATATAAATGGTCCAAGTAAATTAGCTGCAAAACGCCCATGATTTTCAGGGCAAACAATAAATCCAATGTCATGAAACAATCCAGTTACAACCGTTTCTTCATCATGATCATCGTTGTAAAGCATTGTTGCGGTCTGTAGACAATGTTCATAATTGTTAATTAAATATCCAAATGTGGGGGCATTTCTTGAGGCCAAAAGAAGTTCAAGGGCCTGTTTAGCACGTTCCTCTGCCAGGTAGATTTCACGCTGTTGATTCATCAGCGCCCAGTCTTCAGGAGTATATTCATTCATGTTGTGAGGGTTTATGTATAACCATTCAGGTCTTAGGAGGGGATTAGTTTCTCCTGTTTTTCTATGCATGGATGGTTGTTTTGATTTTATGTTTGTCACAACTTGAGGTCTTTACTTTTCAGAAGTATTCCCAAGCCCACGGGAATAATTAAAACGGCATTCTTTATAATAGCTTAGTATATGACGTTTATAACAACTAAAAAGCAGGAACAAGCAAATGAAAACGCGTGCAGCAGTTGCATGGGAACCAAATCAGCCCTTATCTATTGAAGAAGTAGAAGTAACAGGTCCTAAAGAGGGGGAGGTGCTTGTGAGGCTTGTAGCAACAGGTGTTTGTCATACAGATGCCTATACTTTATCAGGTGAAGACCCTGAAGGGGCTTTTCCTGTGATTTTGGGTCATGAAGGCGGTGGGGTTGTTGAGGAAATAGGCAAAGGGGTAGTCCATTTGCGTCCTGGGGATCATGTTATTCCTCTTTATACCCCTGAATGTAGTGAATGTACTTTCTGTAAATCAGGAAAAACTAACCTCTGTCAGAAAATCCGAGTCACTCAGGGACAAGGCGTAATGCCTGATGGTACAAGCCGTTTTTCATCAAATGGTAAAACTATCCTGCATTTTATGGGGACATCAACATTCTCTGAATACACCGTTCTACCTGAAATTGCAGTAGCAAAAATTTCTAGTGCTGCACCACTTGAAAAAGTTTGTTTGCTTGGGTGTGGTATCACAACAGGCATAGGGGCTGTTTTACATACTGCAAAGGTACAGCCTGGTTCGACAGTAGCTGTCTTTGGCTTGGGTGGTGTTGGTCTAAGTGTAATTCAGGGTGCTGTGATGGCTAAGGCAGAGAGAATTATCACTATTGATACTAATTCAGGAAAAAAAGAAATGGCCTTACAGCTTGGTGCTACAGATTTTGTGAATCCTAAGGAACATGATCAACCTGTCCAAGATGTTATTGTGGATATGACTAATGGTGGAGTGGATTATTCATTCGAAGCGGTGGGAAATACTGAGCTAATGCGGGCTGCGCTTGAGTGTTGCCATAAAGGATGGGGCGAATCAACAATTATTGGAGTTGCAGGTGCTGGGCAGGAAATTTCAACAAGACCATTTCAGTTAGTTACTGGGCGTGTTTGGCGTGGAAGCGCATTTGGAGGCGTTAAAGGTCGAAGCCAGTTACCAGGGATGGTTGACCAGTACATGAATGGTGAAATTGCTGTCGATGAAATGATTACACATACCATGAAGCTTGAAAAAATTAACAAAGCATTTGACCTAATGCATGAGGGGAAAAGTATTCGCTCAGTTATTCATTTTTAATGCTTCAAGCATGATCGAGTAATTAACTAATAATTGCCATAATGTGAGACTAAATATTTATGATCTCTAAAAACTATGATGTTGTGGTAGTTGGCTCTGGTGTTTTTGGAATTTGGTCAGCTTATAAGTTACATGCTGCAGGTAAGCGTGTTGCAGTTGTAGATTTTGAAAACCCTGCTCATCATTTATCCTCATCAGGAGGTGAAAGCCGTGTTACTCGATGCAGTTATGGTGATGTTGAGACTTACACTGAATGGGCATCTCGTTCCATTAGCGATTGGCAGGCACTATCGGCGAAAACAAGAATTCCAGTTTTTCATCAAGTAGGTGTTTTGAGAATACATAAAAAAAATGACGAATCCGTTATGGCAAGCACACGCATGCTAGAAAGATATGAAATACCTTTTACTGTTTTATCTCCCAGTGAGTTAAGAGAGCAGTTTCCAGTAATGCAGGTTAGAGACGATGAGGCTGGTTTTTTTGAACCTCAGGGCGGTGCGTTGATGGCTAAAAGGTCAGTACAACTATTAGCCGCTAATTTAGCTCAATCTGGTGTAGTTTTTATCTCAGGCTTGGTATTACCTATTCAGCAGCAGCAAGGATATAAGGGATCATTGCCTTCAGTGACGACAGTGGATGGTGATCGAATTGATGCTGAACAGTTTGTTATTGCATGTGGTCCTTGGTTAGATCAAGTTTGCCCTGATGCAATGGCTGGGCGTCTGTTTGTCACGCGGCAGGAAGTTTTCTTTTTTGATACTAATGTTAATGCTACAGGAGCTTTGCCTGTTTGGAGCGACCTACCATTCTATGGTTTTCCAAGTTTTGAGGGTCGAGGTTTCAAAATAGCAAATGACACGCATGGTTGCTTTGTCGATCCCAATACTATGGACAGGAATGCTAGTAATGAAGGTGAAGCAGATGTCAGGGCGTATCTCCGTGATCGATTTCCTGCATTTGCTAACGCCCCTTTAAGTGAAACAAGGGTATGTCAATATGAGAATAGCTCAGATGGGCATTTTCTTATGGATAGACACCCAGGCTTTGACAATGTTTGGCTTGTAGGTTGCGGGTCTGGGCACGGGTTTAAGCATGGGCCAGCCGTTGGTAATCATGTTGTTGATCTCATTAATGGGACTAAGGAACCACTAGAACTTTTTCTATTAGAATCCAAAAGATTACAGCAAGATCGTATCGTTCTTTGAAAATTGTATTTTCTATAGAGTAGATTGATCTAATAACATGGTACGATTTTATGTTCTTGGAAAATATATTTGGTTTAATACAGATATAACTTTTTTTCTTAAGTTTGGTATTTGAGGGGAAGATTATGAGGCATGGAATTTTAGTATCATTAATTTTTCTCGCCTTTCTGTTAACGCAATCAATATTTGCACAGAATGAAGATTGGCCCGTTGCCATGGATAAGGCTCCGTTTCATGTGCCTGTCTTCTCGAATGATTACATTACATTGATTCGTATCAATTACCCACCTGGAAGAACTACGGGTATGCATACGCACTATTTTGATTCTGTATCTGTGAATTTCTCACCAGCTTTACGTACTAGTCAGCAATACAGGTCAGCTGAGATAGTAGGACCATCTGCTACTCAACCTGTTCCAGGTCGTGTGAACTTTAACAATGTGACCGAGAGAGGAATCTATGCACATGAGTCAGTGAATGTAGGGCCGACACCATTTCATAGTATTGCGGTCATGCTTAAAGACAGAAGTGAAATTGGTCCTGATGTTTCTGATCGGTCGTCAGAGGAGGGTTATGATCAGATTATAGATAACAACCGAATACGAGCTTGGCGGGTTATTTTAGCGCCTGGTGAAGGGCTTTCTGAGATTACACAAACAGCACCTGGCCTTAGGGTTTATGTCCGTGGTGGTGTAGTGGATGAGTTAGTGCCTGGGTCTGCAGCACGAGGGATGGCTCCTTTTGGCGGGGAGTTCATGTGGCAAGAGGCAGGACACACAAGAGCAGTCAGTAATACTGGGTCTACTATGGTGGAGTTTGTTGAATTTGAATTTAAGTAGGTCTTAGATTAGTCGGTTAAATCTTCCGTCTGCGTTTTGGGAAGATTTGGTTTCTGCATCTATGGGTTGGTATTAGTAAAGTGGTCGGGGTGAGAGGATTTGAACCTCCGGCCCCTGCCTCCCGAAGACAGTGCTCTACCAGGCTGAGCTACACCCCGATTCAAAATAAAGCTCTAAAAAATGCGATATAAATTTGAACTTTTTCACTCTATTTGTATTACATACAGAGCTATTAAATTCATTTAAGAATAGACATGCCCTTATTATGTAGTATTACAAAGGCGCGCTGAGACATCACCAGGACCTGGTGCGAGATGTCCTGACTCATTTAGCGATTCATTAAGGCGCAACCCCCAAACTGATACGTTTTCATTTATTTTATTGAGTTTTTCAAGTCCAGGTTTTGAAGCAAGAATCGTTAGCACACGAATATCTTCAACCCCAAACTCTTTAAGACGAGAAACTGAGGCACAAACTGTGTCTCCTGTAGCAATAATAGGGTCAAGTAATAGAGTTGAATTGCCCTTTATTTTTTGTGGTAGCCGGAAAAAATATTCGACAGTACTGTCTAGGTCTCGGTCTCGGTAGATACCAATATGACCTAATGGAGCTAAAGGTAAAGCTTCAGTAACGCCATCTATCATACCGTTGCCAGCCCGAAGAATTGAGATAACTGCTGGGTAGTTGATTAGCTTTGGTATTGTGTCAGGCCCGTTTGGAGTTGAAATATTTTTCTCTTCTGTAGGCCAATCCCGTAAGGCTTCATAAGTCAGGGCAAAACTGATTTCCCGCATTAGACGACGAAATTCAGGGCTTTCTGTGTTTGGGTCCATCAGTAAGCATAGTTTTTCCATAAGGATTGGGTGGTTTATTTCATAGTGATTCATTGTCTTTGCCATCTTTAAAAAACTGTACCATCAGTCTTAATATTGATAGGAGGTTTTCCCGTTGAGCTACGTTCATAGGCTAGTTTACGTCCTGCATGCCAAGTTCCCCCCTCGAGTACTTTGGCTAGAGATAGCTTTTTACCTATAGCATTTGAAACGCGCTTTGAGACTTGATCCAACAGATAAACGGTGAGTGCTCGCCATTCGATAACTGTCCGGCTATCTACGTAATAGCTAGTTTGAATAAACTCGTCTTTAAGTTCTAGTACACCTGTATCTATAAATAAACCGCCGTTTCTATATTCAGCTAGGCCCGTTAGTTGTTCAATGTCACAAACAGCGTAGCCGCTTCGAAGCATTGTTTCTATGATTGAGTAACTTAACCATTGAGATAGTTTATGAAAGGGGATAATTTTTTCTTCTCGGTTTTGTGGGTGTGAATATTTCCAGGCATCTCCAAGGTTTATGCCAGAAATCATTATTCGTTGAGGCCACATTGGGCCTAGGAGCTTCAAGATGGTAGATAGTATGTAAGTAGCACTTAGTTCTGAAGTAGAGCTAGCTACGAGGTAATCTGCTAGATCACCTAATCGGCCATTAGGAAATACTTTAGTTTCCTGCAGGATTAACTTTCCAAGTTGCTGTAATAAAAGTAAGCGATTATTGAGTCCTACCAAAAGGTTCTTTTCAGAAGATTGCATGTGGTTAGTGAAGTCTAAAAGACTTAAGTTTGCTAGCGCCTCAGCATCGGTACGCAGTGGCTGGTTAGAGTCATTTGAAAATAAGCCTGATAAAAACATCTCTAGTGATGCTATTGCTAGCCCCTCAGACCTAGAAAGGGATATTCCTGATTCAGTTTTAAAGCGCCAATTAGGTCCTGCACCAGCATCAAGTAATACAGAGGGGATTATTAGGTCAAGGCCGGTTCGTGCACGCTCTATACTCGAGTATTCTTTAGTTTCAGTATTAAGTTTTTGTAAACTATGGGTATTCTCAATTTCAAAATGTCGCCAGCGAGAGTGCAGAGGAATGTCATAAGTAGGATATTTTTGTTGAATTGAGTCAACAACAATTTCGCTGGCGAACTCAAGATGTGACTCATTAAGTTTAAAAACACCATCACCACAACACGTTAAATCCTTGATCTGCATAGCGCAGTCTCTGATCGATTGTGGATTAATAAAATAATCTAACGATTCACTCATTTATATATTAATTTTTTAGATTTCGGCCCTTAACTGACTTAAGCTTCTCTATATCTGGGGCTTCATCTTCAGAGAAATAGCCAGCCGCTTTTTTTGCTTCCATTTCTACTTGAGCATCAGCTGGGATTAGTTCTTCTGGGATCTGAATTCGATTTATTACAGATATGCCTGATGATATGATCGCGTCATACTTCATATTGCTCATTGAGTGTAAATTATCAATTTTTTTGATTCCAAAATAATTCAAAACATCAGGCATGAATTCTTGAAACCTTGCGTCTTGTACTCCAGCAACACATTCGGTTCGATGAAAATATGTTGCTGCACTATCACCATCAGGTTGGCGCTTTCTTGCATTGTAGACAAGAAATTTTGTAACTTCTCCAAGCGCACGCCCTTCTTTTCGAAAATAAACAACAATTCCAACCCCTTTGCGTTGCGCTGTTCTGACTGCATCTTCAATGCCATAGGCAAGATAGGGTCGGCATGTGCATATATCTGAACCAAAAACGTCTGAGCCATTACATTCATCATGGACTCTACAAGTCAGTTCTTTATCAGGGTTGGATAAATCAGCAACATTCCCAAATACGTAGGCCGTTGAACTACCAATAGGTGGAAGCCATATTTCGAGGTCTGGTCGTGTTACAAGTTCTGGAAACATTCCTCCCGTTTCAACAAATAACTTTTTTCTAAGTGTGCTTTCTTTGATTTGGAAACGATCAGAAATTGAGGGCAAGTGCCAGACCGGATCAATCGCAATTTTGGTAACACGAACATCCTTATTTTCAGTAACAATATCTCCGTCAACAGAAAGTCGCTTAGACTTAATAGCCTCATGTATTTCCGGCAAAGTTAGATGAGCTTGGGTAATTGCAATAGTGGGTTGAATGCTGATGCCCTGGTCTAGAAAGTTACGGTAGACAAGGTTTACATGGGCACCCCAAGGGTCAAGCGAAACAATACGTCCTTTCTCAAACCAAGAAGGTTGTGGGTCAATTATCACAGTTGGTTCTGTATTATCCAGGTCAGGACGATGATCACTTGGAAAGTTGCCAGAGGCAATTGATAGCGCTCGGTAAACTGTATAGCTTCCTCCATGAGTGCCAATTACATTGCGATCAGATTTATTGGCGATCGTACCTACCACTGGGCCCCTTTTAAGAGGGTCTTTTTCTCCCCAGCTAATAGATATAGCAGGTTCCGATTGCCTACTATGAGAACTTAGAACAACATGTGTGGCGTTCTGTTTTGGGTCTGTTAAAGTCATTTAAAATTTATATTGCACTAAAACAATCAAAATGAAGTTGGCGAGGCTACCAGATTAAAAAAAATTTAACCATATATATAGGTTGATAAAATTATTGGTTTTCAGAGGGTGGCTCTAACCATAGAAAATTAGTTGATAAAGGAGCCTCTAGTGTTTTTAGGAATGCAACAAGATCACGTCGTTCAAATCGAGACATTCTAAGGGGCTCAGATTCATTATGACCAATCATTGAAAGAGGGGCTTGATTATAATGTTCAATAACTGCCGTTAACGTTTTTATTTGACCGCTATGCATATAGGGCCCAGTCGACTCAATATTACGTAATGATGGCGTGCGAATGGCGCCAAGCAATTCTGGTTGATCGATGCGCGCATACTCGAGCTCATCGCATTCTTTTCTTTGGTCGTCACTATAAATTCCCATACAATTAAAAATATCTTTTTTTGCTTTGCGTATACCATCTATACGGCCTTTATCTGGTAGATCACGTGGGGAAGAAATAACTCCTGTATTATGAAATTCATCATTGGTGAAGAGAGGGCCATTGTGACAATTAATGCAATTACCTTTGTTAATGAATATCCGTAATCCCCGTATTTCCGAGTCATTGAGAAGAATACTCTGACTTTTTAAGTCATTTTTTTTAAGTGCATTTACATAGGCATCAAATCTAGAAGGCCCGGGTATTAGAAGACGCTCATAAGCTCCAATTGCCTTCCCAATATTTACAAAAACCTCATTAATAAGTTTTTGGTCCTGTACTGACATCGCACGCCAGGCAAGCCCAAGTTCACCTGGTATTGGGGCAGCATTTTTCGGAAAACGCTGTAAGTCTGAAATGTCAGGTAAAGGGCCAAATAATGATTGATAGACTCGTCGGTAATTTTCATCATTGTTTAGAAGTCTTGCAATTTGCATGCGATTGCTTCCATGCTCATTTGGGTCTTCCAATGGTGATAGTGCTTGAGACCATAAACTGTCTTTTCTTCCATCTGAATAAAGCCAGGGGCTGTATGCAGAGCCAACAATGCTTCGTGTGTTGTGACTGGAGGAGCCAATTCCAGAACCTTTGGTTTGTTTGTCTGTAAAAAAATTATTGGGTTGATGGCATGTTGCGCAAGATATTTGTCCGTTCTTGCTAAATTGGGGGTCGAAAAATAATCTGTGACCAAGTTTTTCAGCAAGCAGGTTTTTTGAAACAGAGTTAGAAGGATTTGCTGGCGCTTTAGGCAAATTTTCTATATGTAGTGATTCTATAAGTCTTATCTCGTCTGCAGTCCATGGGTTAGGAGTTTTGTTTCCAGCGTAAACCCATAAGGAAAGGCTAATTAAAGATATTCCTAGAAATAAACCAAGTGCTATTTTTTTCACAATTCTAGAGGGATAGTGCATATATCCCTATTTTCCTTAATCGTTATGGTGGTTTTTATTTCCCAAGTGCCACCCATGTGAAAACGTATTCCCTCTATACGGTAGTTTCCAGAGCCAAGCTCTGCAGTCATTCTGGGATTTGTAGGAAGGCCATGATCATGTTCTGGCATGCCTCCTTCTAGTCTTATAGTTGCACCCTCCACGGGTATTCCTGCCTTTGTCTTAACATTTATAACCCAACTGTGCATACGATTAATTTCGATAGGATCAAGTTCACTGATGAAACTGATTGCATAGTCACAGCTACTTGAAGCCAGCGATTGACCCTGTGAATAGGTAAGTTCAGCAATGAATAAAAAAATGATAGTTATCTGTAGTTTTACTATTTTTGAGAATTCCATTTGTCTATCCAGCGCGCTAATTGTCCAGTTGTAAATAAATAATAAATTTGTAAAAGCAAAATCAATGAAATAAATAAAGGCAAATAGCCAAACCCTGAGAATCCTACCTCAAAGGGGAACGTTGCTGTGTAAGTTTTATTTGTCCCTGGATGATTGGCAGTAACAATGCCTATATACCAACCAGCTTTGTTAAAACTATGTATTGCAGTAAAAATATCTGGGTCCTTCTTTGGCGATTGATGAAAGACAGTAGCTGATTCTAGATTTTGAATCTTATTGACGTCTTCTATTTTTGCAAAACGGCCAAGTCCGGTAACATCATTGATTATGCGAAACTCGATATAAGTTTCACTTAGGCTGCTATGTTCATATTCCATGACAAATACTGTTTCATCTGTTGACGGAATATCTTCGCAAAACTCTTGATGTTGGCTAGTCTGTGGTTGGTAAATTTTGAAATGTGCTGAAAAGACCTCAATTTTTATTACACAAATATCTTCTTCAAGAACAACACCTCCATGTGCATAAGCTTTTGCAGGCAAAGTCATTAAGCAAAGCCAAGCAATATACTTAAATAATTTTCTATTTTTTAAGCAAAAGTAAGTCACCGCAAAATTATAGTGAGCTTAAATGACAACGGGATTTATGTATGCCAAAAGAGTTCGAACCACGCTATTTGCTGTAAGCATTGAGGTTTTTGGGTTGGCAGGAGATGGATAGCCTGTTAGCGATAATACAAAACAACCAGACTTTGCTTCAACTGCAATTTCATGAATATTTCCATGCGCATTCGGATCCGCTATAAGCTCAGCTTCGGTTTTTTTAAATCCAAGGCCTGCTAATGCAACCGCTGCTGCAGAGTTCGTGTTTTTTGGAAATCGCAATGCAGCTTGGCCAACTGTGCCTTTAAATATTGTTTGAGCTTCTTTCATGTTATCTAGATCGGTAACTTCTTCTGCCGGCGTTCCTTTCCAGGCAATTGGAGGTTTGCGTGACCTATAAAGTACCTTTTTAAGACCAGCAAGACGTGAAGCGCTTAATGCATCTATTGCGCCTACGGCTCCAGCAGGAATAATAATTTTTGCTCTATTATTACTTGCTGCACTGACTAATCGATTATTAAGGTTCTCATTCGCAAGTGCTCCTATGGAAAGAACAATCAAATCAATGCCAGAGTTAAGTACCTCCTCACCATATTCATGTAAAGCACTATGACTGGCGCATTCGACTATTGCGCGTGGTCTGAATTTAATTAGCTGGCTAATATCATTAACAAAAGAGTGATTTTCTTTGTGTTTGTTAGATTTTCGAACAAGAATTCCAGTATTATTAGGTCTAAAATCCTCATCCTTAAGTTTTGAGATAATTGATTGAGCTATCCCTCCATAGCCAATTAGACCAAATGTAATCATGAATTATTTGCGTTAATTTCTTGTAGGTAACGTATATGCTAAAAGTTTGCCGCTGTAATTCTCTTCTACGCTAGTTTGAATATTCATATACCTCCTATCGCTTGTGCCGCTCACAGCTAATACAACATATTGTTTTCCATCAAGCATGTAGGTCATTGGTGCTCCAGTTTGGGGAGCTGGCATAAAGACAGCGCCAACTTCATTTCCATTGGATTTATCGTAAGCCCTCAACATCGCTCCTTTGCCATAGGGAGTAGTTGCGAAACCGTGCTCGCCGGAGATTAAAAGGGTAGATGTTGTTAGAACTCCTCCACGACCTGGTCGCCCAGTACGTGGTATATCAATATCTTGGAGTGCCGGATGATTCAAAATTTCATCTGGAGTTTCACCGTGAGGAACTTGCCACACAATATTTCCTGAATTCATGTCGAATGCTGTTATACGTCCATAAGGAGGTTTAGTAATAGGAAGTCCTTGCACAGTTGGTACTTGTCGTCCGTTATCAGGTGGGCCACCGAGTGTGGGATCTGTAATCATTCCCCTGATCCAATCCATATCCGATTGATCTCCACCAGGGACAAGACCTAGTGGAGAAACAGCTGTTGAGGATTGTATGTAAAACATATTTGTTTCTGGATCGAATGAACCACCTGCCCAGTTTGCTCCTCCAACTGTTGAGGGCATCATTAGTGTTGCTAATGGGCCCTCCCAACGACTAACGACTGGAGGTGTAAAGAGAGGTCCAATCTTGTAACGAGAAATGATTTCTATTGCTTCTGCTCTGAGTTCTGGTGTGAAGTCAATAAGATCATCATGCGAAACGCCTTGAACATCAAAAGGTGGTGGCCAAGTTACAAAAGGTTGAGTGGGACTTGATATTTCTCCGGGCACATTTGATTTTTCAACCGGGCGTTCTTCAATTGGCCAAACTGGTTCGCCTGTAAGTCTATCGAACACATACAGCCAACCTTGTTTTGAGGGTTGTATGAGAGCTTTAATCTGGCGCCCATCAACCTCAATATCTGCAATAACTGGAGCACTTGGAATATCGAAATCCCAGATGCCGTGATGAACAAGTTGGTAGTGCCATCGTCTTTCACCTGTGTATAAGTCAACTGCTACAACACTTTCTCCAAATAATCCATCACCTAGGCGATGTCCGCCATAATAATCATTTGTTGGTTGTTCAACTGGCAGATAAACAAGCCCTAATTCCTCGTCAACAGTTATTTGAGTCCATACTCCAGTATTGCCAGTATAGGAAGCTGAGTTACCTTCCCAGGTATCTGCCCCAAACTCGTTTAATAGTGGGATGGTATGAAAAACCCAAAGCCGTTCCCCAGTTCTTACGTCATAACCTCGTATGTAGCCTTTTTCGTTCCTTCGACTAGCTGGTTGTGATCCACCCAAATGAGCAGCGCCAACAATGATTACGTCATCTGTAACAATTGGTGTTGCATGCAAACCAATTGAACCAGTGATTAGATCCATCTCTTGGTCTGCTTCTAACTTGAGATCGGCTACCCCATTCTCAGCAAAATCAGATATGAGTCTTCCTGTTGCTGCATCGAGAGAAATTAAGCGATAGCCTTGTGTTATATAAATGATTCGTGACTCGTCTTCATCACTCCAGTATGCGAGTCCGCGTCCTGACAAGCGTCGTGGTGATGCTGCGGCACGTTCCCCTTCGTTTTCTCGGTGCATCCAAAGTAGCTCTCCAGTAGCAGCATCCAATGCTACAACGGCGCGACGACTCCCAGCGGTTGTGTAGATCACACCATCCACCATCAAAGGTGTCGATTGAAAGTTGTATTCAGGCGTAGGGCCGAAAGCAGCAGTATCAAAACTCCATGCAAGTTCAAGGTCATTGAAGTTATTAGCATTAATTTGGTCTAAAGGTGCGTAGCGTGTATTTGAAAGGTCCCCACCGTAAGTACGCCATTCGCCATTTTTTGTGCCATTTTCAGCCCCATAAGCACTTTCTATTAGTGCGAGTATGCTAATAACACATATGAATGTTCTATTTCTCATATCCATCGAGCCTCAAAGTTTTTCTAACAATTTATTTTTAAATGAATATCGACATTAGCCCAATCTTTAGTTTAAGGGAAGTCGAGTTTTTATTGACACGCTCACAATTGTCCATAAGCTTGCTTTTTAATTATTTATTAAGAGTATTTGAGATCACATGGTATGTTCATGATACGCACTGTGGTTAATTAAAGTTCCTTGACTGATACATTTTTACAAGCAATTACATATTTATTCACAATAGAGTCATTGAGTTACTTGGCTCTAGGAACAGTGATAGGGCTACTGTTTGGCGCAATTCCAGGTCTTGGTGGAACTACTGCGCTAGCTTTATTAATTCCAATGACCTTTGGTATGCAGCCAGATGCTGCAATTGTATTGGTTGGAGGGATCATGGGTGGCGTACCTTTTGGTGGATCGCTTTCAGCGATACTTCTTAATACGCCAGGGATCGCGCCTAATGCAGCAACATGTTTTGACGGATATCCGCTGGCTCGAAAGGGTAAGGCGGGCATAGCAATTGGAGCTGCAGCAACAGCATCAGCTTTGGGTGGTCTTATTGGTGTTGGGGTCATGCTGGCTGTAATACCGGTTGCTAAAGCGATAGTCCTTTTGTTTGGTCCGCCCGAATTTTTCATGCTGGGAGTCCTTGGGTTGAGTGCAATTGCTGTTTCCACAGGTGGAAAATTAATTCGTGGATTAATTAGCGGGGGGTTCGGTTTAATTCTAGCATTTGTTGGTTTTGATGAGGTGGGTGGGGGTCTTCGTTACACGGCAGGTATAGAATATTTATGGGATGGTGTGCCGCTGGTTCCTGTATTGATTGGGCTTTTTGCTATTTCAGAAATGATTAATCTTATGGCGGTGGGAGGCCAAGTTTCCACAGGTACGGGTTCTGCATCTGTTGGTAAAGTTTTTGAAGGCGTGCAAGCCGTTTTTAATAATTTAGCGACTCTAATTAGAGGTTCTTCCATCGGCGCATTTATTGGTGCAGTACCAGGTATTGGTGGTACCGTAGCGTCATTCCTTTCCTACACTGTCACACGCCAGATATCTAAGAAGCCAGAGTCCTTTGGTAAGGGAAATATACAAGGAGTTATAGCATCTGAAGCTGCTAACAATGCCAAAGATGGTGGCTCTCTAATCCCTACTTTGGCTTTTGGAATTCCTGGTAGCGCTGAAATGGCTGTTTTCTTAGGTGTGCTTGTGTTGCATGGGTTTGAGCCAGGTCCTCGATTATTGCTTGATCATGAGAATGTTATTTATGGGCTAGTTATGGCACTGGCATTATCGTGTCTGTTTGCTTCTGCAATTGGTCTTTGTCTTTCTCGTTATCTTGTATTGTTAACTCGTACTGATGTTCATTATTTAGCACCTATTGTACTTTCAATAGCATTAATCGGTGCTTATGCCTTGCAGTCGAGTTTTGGTGATGTGATCGTAGCAATGATTTTTGGCGTCATTGGTTATTTTATGGTGCGTTTTGACTACCCAAGAATTACATTAGTTATTGCTCTTGTCCTTGGAGGAATTGTTGAACGGAGTTATCACCAGTCTCTTATGATGTCGGGAGGTAGCCATAGTATTTTTTTCACCCGGTTGGTGACTGATATCTTGTTGGTTCTAATTGTGATCAGTCTTGCTTTGCCGGTATTTCGCATTCTTTTTAGTGGTAGGCGTAAAGGGTAATGTGAGAAAGATTACTTGCATGCATTGATAATATGAAAAATCAATATATACCTTTATTATTAATTTTGCTTATGACAAGCATTTTGATTGGAGCCTATAACTACGATTCTTCAGCAAGAGCTTTGCCTGTTTTAGTGGCGGTATTCACAATTATGTTGTTAATAGTTGAGCTTATGGTTCAGGCAAAAACACACATTGGGGTTCGGGTTAAAAATTTTCTTGAGACTGAGGACAGCGAAGAAAATCAGGAAAGTATATCGATAGGTAGAGCATTAATTTATTCGGTAGGTTGGCCCGGATTTTTGGTAGCTCTTAGTGCCATTATTGGAATTTTACCTGCTGTACTAATTTATATTTTTCTATCGCTTAACATCGTTGCTAGAAAATCGATAGGGCGTTCATTAGTTGTTGCTTTAGCCATGACAGCACTTTCTTGGTTTCTTTTTGAGTTCGTTATGTCATATCAATTGTATCGCGGCATACTAATGAATAATTTAGCTTGGTAGTCGTATTTAGATGGAGATTTAAATGATTCAAACTGATCTCAGAGAATTTCTGGCTGCTGTTGATGCTGCGGGGCAACTCAAGACGGTGTCTGGTGCTCACTGGGATAAAGAAATAGGCGCTGTGACAGAGGTGCTTTATCGGCAAAAAGTTGATCAAGCGCCCGCGCTTCTTTTTGATGAAATACCAGGTTACCCACAGGGCATGAGGTGTTTGTATGGAATGCTGGGATCGCCGGCTCGTTTAGCGCTGGCGTTGGGAATGGAAGCAAAAGTAGGTGATGACAGAATGTCGATGCTAAATAGTGTGCGTAGAACTATGGCAACTCACAAACCAATTTCACCAAGATTAGTCACCGATGCAGCTGTGCTTGAGAATGTTATTGAAGGTGATGATGTTGACATGTTTAAGTTTCCCGTACCTATTCATCATGAGGCTGATGGTGGGAGATATATTGGCACTGCTTGCGGTGTAATTACCCGAGACCCTGATAGTGGGCGTGTGAATATGGGGACATATCGTGTGCAAGCAATAGGCCCAAATAAAGCAACATCTTATATATCTAATGGTAAGCAGGGTCTTATTCAGAGAGATAAATATCTTTCAGCCGGTAAACCGTGCCCAATGATTATTGTTATTGGTATAGATCCTGCCAGTTTCCTTGCGGCACGTTACACATTGCCTGATTCGGTTTGCGAACTTGATTGGGCTGGGGCACTGACCGGTAAGCCCTTAGATGTTTTGCATGGTGAATTAACTGGACTTCCATTTCCGGCAGGCTCAGAAATTGTTATGGAAGGGGAAGTCAGTCCAAATGAAACCACAGAAGAGGGTCCATTTGGTGAGTGGCATGGTTACTATGCAGGTGGCACACGTCCTGAGCCAGTCATTACGATAAAAAGAATTTATCACCGATCTGACCCTATTTTGACTTGTGCAGCAAGTCAAAAACCTCCGCATTCACACCTTTTTGAGAGGTGTTTTTTACGTTCAGCGGCTCTTTGGGATTCACTCGATAATGCTTCAGTTCCAGACGTGCGCGGCATTTGGGTACATCAAGGAGGTTCTGGGCGTACATTTGTTGTTGTGTCTATTAAACAGAGATATTTTGGTCATGCTACTCAGGCAGGGCTTATTGCTTCACAGATAAATCCAACCGGTTATTGTGGTCGTTATGTTGTCGTTGTAGATGATGATATTGATCCAAGTGATATTCAAGATGTGCTTTGGGCAATGGGTACAAGGTCTGATCCAAAGACTGATATCACGCTCTTAGATAAGTGTTGGTCATCACGTATAGATCCGATGGTCCAATCTCAGGATGCACTATATAACACTCGCTGTGTGATCAATGCCTGTATTCCTTACGAACGAATTAATGACTTTCCACCTGTGGCTCAGACTTCTAGAGAGCTGGCAAAAGAGGTGAGAAAAAAGTTTCCTAGTGTTTTTGAATAAACTAAGTACAGTGTTTTCTAGCTTTTTGGTGTTAATAAAGTAGACTCCAAGATATCGCCGGTTATGATTTAGGGCATGTAGCCTATATGTATTGGCGGAACCTATGTTTCCAATTCGAGATGATAACCCTCAAATTTTCACACCGTTTGTTACTTATACGCTAATTTGCGTAAATGTTTTTGTTTGGTTTTTTGTTCAAGGCTTTGGTTCAAATCCTGCTTTAGCTAGTTCCATTTGTACATTAGGACTCATACCTGGCGAGATTTTGCAGACTATACCTGTTGGAACTCGTTTTCCTACTGGGCCAGGTACTTTGTGTGTGCTGGGGAACACTTCGAGTTGGCATACTGTTTTGACATCAATGTTTCTACATGGAGGTTGGTTTCATCTTATTAGCAATATGTGGTTTTTGTGGATTTTTGGCGGGAATGTTGAAGACGCAATGGGACCCAGACGTTTCGTGTTTTTTTACCTTCTATGTGGGCTAGTTGCTTCAGCCACACAGATTCTGTTTAATCCAATGTCATCCATTCCAATGGTTGGTGCTTCTGGGGCTATTGGTGGTGTGATGGGAGCATATATATTGCTTTACCCAAGAATTCATGTCCATATGGTTGTTTTTCTGGGTTTTTTTGTTACAACTTTTGCTGTTCCAGCAGTGCTCATGCTCGGGTATTGGCTTTTGGTTCAACTTTTTAGTGGTATCGCCACAACGGGTGTAGAAAGCGGGGGAGTTGCATTTTGGGCGCATGTAGGCGGCTTTATGGCAGGGGCTTTTCTAATACTTTTTTTCCGAGGCAAAAAGTTGCTTGCGATGCATCCATATTATGGTTGGTATCAAAAAAGAGCACCAACAAAGAATTGGCGTAGGATAAAATGAAGATGAGATTTAATGTCAAAAAAATACTTCGGGGTTTTCTCCTATCTGTTCCAGAGTTACTATCTCAATAGGGGTGCATTTATGGCTATAAATTACGAACAAACATTTTCAGAAATACCTCTGGCCCAGACTAATCTAGATGCCTATTGGTTGCCTTTTACCAGTAATCGGCAATTTAAGGATAATCCTAGGATCATAGTTTCTGCAGAGGAATGTTATTACTATGACGCAGATGGTAGAAAAATATTTGATGCCATGTCAGGGCTGTGGTGTTCAGGGTTTGGGCATAATCGTCCTGAAATCGCAGAGGCTGTAAACCAGCAACTTCTAAATCTTGATTATGCCCCGGCATTTCAGTTTGCTCATCCCTTGGCAATCCAGTTAGCGAATCGTGTAAAAGAAATAACACCAAAGGGTCTGGATCAGGTCTTTTTTACGAATTCTGGATCAGAATCAGTTGACACAGCCTTAAAGATGGCAAGAGCCTATTGGCGCGCAAAGGGACAACCAGAAAAATCTCGATTAATTAGTAGAGCTAAGGGATACCATGGCGCGAATTATGGAGGTACTTCTGTCGGGGGTATTGAACCAAACCGCGCACCTTATGGTGAATTAATGCCTGCCGACCATTTGCCACATACGCTATTGCCTCAGAATGCTTTTTCTCGTGGTCTTCCAGAAAATGGCATCGAGCTAGCCGATGTTCTAGAAGAATTAATTGATAGTCATGGCGCTTCACACATAGCTGCTGTGATTGTTGAGCCTTTTTCTGGTTCAGCGGGAGTTATTATTCCGCCAGAGGGTTATCTTCAGCGTTTACGTCAAATTTGTGATCATCATGATATTTTGCTGATTTTTGACGAGGTGATCAGTGGATTTGGACGAACCGGCGCCTCATTTGGAGCTGATTTTTTTGGAGTTGTTCCCGATATTATGTGTTTAGCTAAGGGCTTAACAAATGGTGCAGTTCCAATGGGCGCGGTCGTAGCAAGTAAAATGATCTATGAAACCTTTATGAATGCGAATACTCCAGATCATATGATTGAGTTTCCGCATGGATATACTTATTCAGGACATCCTGTAGCCTGTGCGGCTGGTCTCGCAGCAATGGATATTTTTGAAAAAGAAAAGTTAACAGATAAAGCAAAGGAGCTTGCGCCTCACTTCGAAGGGCTAATACATGGATTAAAAGGGGTAAAATACATAACCGATATTCGTAATATTGGATTGGCGGGGGCATTACAAATAGAACCTGTGTCTGATGACCCTGTTCGTAGACCCTTTGAAATTGCTTTGGCTTGTTGGGAAAAGGGCCTGTATGTACGTTGGGCAGGCGATACTATATGTATGTCTCCTTTATTTATTTCTGAAAAAGATCAGCTTGATGAAGCATTTAATATATTAAGTGATTGTTTAAGTAGGATGGTTTAAATGTCCACAGCACAAGATAAAAAGGTGATTCTGCCTTCAGTAGGTCATTTTATAAATGGACAAAGAATAGTTGATGCGGGTAGATCTCAAGCGATTTTTAATCCAGCCACAGGAGAAGCTATTCGACAGGTAGTGCTTGCAGAAACCGATACCGTGAAGAGTGCTATCGATGCGGCTCAAAATGCTTTTGTCGATTGGCGAAACTCAACACCTTTGAGTCGTGCGCGCATAATGTTTCGATTCAAAGAGTTAATAGAAAAGCATTCAGAAACTATCGTGTCCCTGATTACAGAGGAACATGGCAAGGTGTTGGATGATGCTCGGGGAGAGCTACAAAGGGGTATAGAAAATATTGAATACGCCTGTGGTGCCCCAGAACTTCTGAAAGGAGAGCATAGTAGGAATGTGGGACGTGGTATCGATAGCTGGTCTGAACATCAGCCATTGGGTGTAGTAGCCGGTATAACTCCCTCAAATTTTCCAGCTATGGTTCCTTTGTGGATGTACCCACTAGCGTTGATTGCAGGTAATACATTTATTTTAAAACCATCAGAGCGTGATCCCAGTTCCACACTTTTTATTGGTGAATTGTTAAAAGAAGCAGGCCTGCCAGATGGTGTGTTTAATCTTGTAAATGGCGATAAAGAGGCAGTTGATATTTTGCTTTCGGACAATCGTGTTCAAGCTGTTAGTTTTGTTGGCTCTACTGCGGTTGCTGAAGCTGTTTATCAGAAAGGTTCTGCAAATGGAAAGAGAGTTCAAGCTTTAGGAAGTGCAAAAAATCATGCGGTTATAATGCCTGATGCTGATCTTGATAATGCGGTTAGTGCTCTTCTAGGCGCAGCTTATGGTTCATGCGGTGAGAGGTGTATGGCGATTTCTGTTGCAGTTGCTGTTGGCACTGAAACAGCAACTAAACTTGTTGAATCTTTGGCAGAACGTATAGGAACACTCACCCTAGGTAACGGGACAGACACTTCCAGTCAGTTGGGCCCTCTTATTACAGAAGAACATAGAGATAGAGTTAAAGGGTATGTTGATTTGGGGTTAGAAGAAGGTGCTAATCTGATTGTGGATGGTCGTTCCCAGTTGGCTGAAGAGCCAGGGTTTTTTCTGGGTCCTTGTCTGTTTGATAATGTGGCAAGTGGGATGCGTATTTATCAAGAGGAAATTTTTGGTCCTGTCCTTTGTGTTGTACGTGTTGAAAGTCTAGAGCAGGCTATCAAATTAATTGATGAGCATGACTATGGTAACGGTACTTGTATTTTTACAAGAGACGGAGAGGCTGCACGTTACTTCAGTGATCACATTCAAGTTGGCATGGTTGGAGTCAATGTTCCATTGCCAGTTCCAGTTGCATACTTTAGCTTTGGTGGTTGGAAGCGTTCGCTTTTTGGTGATCAGCATATCTATGGTCCAGAGGCTGTTCGTTTCTATACTAGATCAAAAGTAATTACACAAAGGTGGCCAACAGGAGGGGTAAGAGAACAAGCAAAATTCTCGTTCCCTGGGAGTGACTGACTGTTGTATTACTAGTTGTTCTTGTTGTTAGCACATAATATTTTGTAAAGAGAGTTAGAGTTATAAAGCGTTGTCTTATAGGTCTCTTTTCATCATTTCATAAGTTTCTATTGCTGCTTCAAACCTATCGGCAGAGCTGTACTCTTCATTCAGTATCTGGCCAAGCCAATATTCACCATAATCATTAGTAGGATCACGGACGATAGTATGTATGTGATTGGGCCGTTGTACTAATTCAATAAGGATACGTTCTCCTTGGACTCTATAAAAAAGAGGGTCTTTCACATTATCTATTTGTCCTCTCCATTCAAACCAAAGATTTTCCCACCCCGCATTTTCGATTGCTGTGAGTTGAGCTTCAGCTGCATCAAAATCCGAATTGCGAACGTATTCCTCAACTAATATCTTTAGTAAACGCATTTGCTGAGGAGACATACTAGCTGCCTGTAATCCTTGGTTCTTAGCAATATTGTCTTTGAGTCCTACTCCCGCAGGTAAGTTATTTGGAGATGAGGTATCTTCAATAGCAATATCACGTTGCTCGCTATCTAGGGACTGCATTAGCTCATAGCCTCTCGTGACTTCATGAGACATCGCGGACCATCCAGCTAAAACTCCATCTTCTAGAATTAAGGGTGTTGCGCCAAGAAAAAGAGGGGTGAATCCAGTGCGGCCCTCAGATACTGTGAAATTTGCCCCCATATGATGCCCTTGTATTACCCAGCCCCAATCGCCTTTCAGATTAAAATTTCCAAAAATAGCTATTACGTAGTTGCCAGAGCCAAAACTTTCGGCTTCTTCTCTGACATAAATGCGATCATCCTCAGCAGGGCCATTTTTATCGAGTTCTGCAAGCGAACGAGCACCATGAATGCTATCAAGTCGCATAATGCCTGTTATTTTTTGGTAACCCTGACTTGATAATGATGCACGGAGTAGTTCATGAACGGCTTGTCTTTGAGTGTTTGTTAGGGATGCGAGTCTTAGCCCTGGTCTCTTATGAACAAACAGAGGTACATTAGACCAGTTCGTTCTGTTAGCTGGAGTGAATTCATAAATTATTTCATTTTGCTGTTCTTCGCTCAGTGATTGAAGCAAGGCTAAGGCGGCTGTTGTCATTTGTTGAGCGCTGGTTGAAGGTTGTGCTATTGCAGTAGAGCTTGTTTCTTGCCCAAACGCGTTATTTAAAAAGCTTATCAAGATAAATGCAGTAGTCATGATCTGCATATTTTTGTTAGATGTTTTCATGATGCATGCTCGCTATCAAAAAATATTTTTATTATTGTATATTTTATAACCTAAGCATTCATGATTCTGTTATTAACTAAACAATCAAAGTCTGTAATTTTTTGTTTAGATACTACTTAAGGTTTAGTTCTTATGTTTTTGTATTTTCTATAACGGATATAAAGATGATTTAAAGTATCTGTATTTCGATTAAGTTCAATGAAAGATAATTTCCATGTATGCGCAAGAAATGAGTTAAATTGGTTGTATATTATTACTATTTTTAAAGTGTAATAGAATTTTTCGTGTTCAATAAAGATTTGTGTTTCTTCGTGAAGTTTACATGAATCGATAAGTAACAGTTCTTACCGTTTAATACGGAAGGGGAAGGTATGAAACAGAAATATTTATTTACTAGCAAGCGGCTAGTAATTGGACTCATGGGTTTCGCTCTTTTAGCTACCTTTGCTTTCTGGACAGACTTGTTGCGGGCACACCATTCCTTTCCTGCAAAATTAACCGAAGAAGGCGAAGAAGCAATCGAAGTATTAAGTGGTGTTGTACGTGTTTTTAGAATTCTTAATCCTCATGGTGCTTTAATTATTAATGTGATGAACGAAGAAGGAGAAGAGGAGGGCTGGTTGTTGGAACTAAGCCCAGCTGCCCAATTGGCACGTGAAGGATGGACAGATGATACTGTGAGTCCAGGCGATAGAGTTAGTGTTGCTGCATTTGTTTCAACCACACCAAACCGAGGTCGTTTGCGTGCGATGCTAATACATGGCAATGACGATATTAATCCGGATCGCCTGCTTGTTTCGTATGGAATTAGGGGTGATACACCAACCATGATTCGTTTAAGGGAGCGTTTGCCAACTTGTGGCACTATAGATCAAAGCTATAACCGAACTGAGTGTTTCCTTATTGATTCGGAGGCTATGGTCAACCTTAATGCAGAATTTCCTGGAGAGATGGGGTACGTTATGCCTTGATACGGGAACATTTAGGTATTAAGTAGTAACCTAAAAAAGGGGTAAATATGCGATTGCTATTAAGTTTGGTTATTTTGTTGGGTGTAACCTATGGCATTACCTTAGTTGCCCAAACAATGACCAGGCAAAACTTAGAAGTGCCCTCTGAACTCCTAGGTGTATACGTAGCACCAATTTATGTTGCAATTCCTGATGTTATTCAGCCTGATGTATTTCCTTTTACAGCTGCAGGTAAACAGGCTTTTGACGACTATGATGTTTTTTTACAAGCAGATAATCAAGAAGACGATTGTGTAATGGAAAGTATGCCGAGTGTTTTGTTTACTGGAGATCCAATGGAGATTTCTCATGAAAATAACAAGATCTTTATTCACTATGAGAGAACTAATGCGGTTCGAACAATTTATTTAGATAGCGCGTCTCATCAGTTTCAAGAACAACATCCCACAGGGTTAGGGTTTTCAGTAGGATCCTGGACAGGAGATGAATTTTGGATTGAAACCACTCATATGGAAGAAGGAGTTATTAGGTCAAATCGTCCTTATCCAATAAGTGAACAAGGCCGAATAAGTGAACGTTACTGGCTTGACTCCATTGACAATAAACTGCATATGGAGCTTGTAGTGTATGACCCACAAAATTATACGCATTCAGTAACATTTGGACGGCACTGGATACCTTCAAAACAAGATGAAGTGCGTTCTTGGGATTGTATTAGCCTTGGGCCTAGGCATTCTGAACCTGATATTGATGAGTTAGCGCGTATGTTGGAAGAGCTTTAATGTTATAAGTAGCATCTCATTAAGGTGTCAATTGTTCGAATTTTTAAAACATATATTTCTCGGTAATCAAATTTTCGCTACGATCAAAGTTATATATTAAGATCACATTAATTTAGTGGGCTCTCTTCCTATTGCTTTATTGAGGTCATACGAATGGGATATTTTACGTTAAGTAAATTTGTTTTTTTGCTGTTCATAGTTGGATTGTCATCCATAGGGTATGGGCAAAATTCTACTCAAGCAACGCGAATCATCCTTGTTACTGGAGCAACAGGTACTCAAGGTGGAGCTGTTGCGCGAGAACTGTTAAGTCGAGGTTATAAGGTGCGTGGTCTTACTCGAAACCCTAATAGTGAATCCTCTTTGAAATTAACCGCTTTGGGCATCCAAATGGTTCAAGGTAATTTTGATGATTCAGGCTCGCTTGATGCTGCTCTGGAGGGTGCCTACGGAGCATTTTCTGTTCAACAGTACCGTGGAGTTGGTGTTGAAGGTGAAATACGTCAAAGTAGGGCTTTTGCTGATGCCGCAAAGCGTGCTGGGGTTGAGCACTTTATTTACACTTCTGTTTTATATGCAAGGCTAGGTACAGGTGTGCCACAGTTTGAGAGTAAACGACAAATTGAAGATTATGTCCGTGTTTCTGGGGTTCCATACTCAATTGTCAGGCCTCCCAGTTTCATGTCTAACCTTGAAGCAGCTTGGGAGGCAGCGGCAAATGAGGGTATATATAGCGCTGTCTTTCCAGCTAGCATGGCAAGGCACCACATCGCACCTGAAGATATTGGACGAATAGTGGCAGATGCTTTTGATAATAAAGAAGTTTGGATTGGTCGAGAACTTGATATAGCTGGACAGCAAATTAGCTATGACGACATTGCAATAGCTATGAGCAGACAAATTGGTAAGCCAGTGGTTTACGAGCAGATTCCTTGGGAAGAATATATAAGTACCGCAACATCTACCGCAATCGCAAGAGATGCATGGTATCTAGCTAATCCCGTTCAAGTCGATATGAATGCTTTGGAGCAAGAATTTCCTGGGCTTAGAACTATAGAAGATTACTTGATTAGTGCAGGCTGGAGCGAGCGCTAGTCTGAAATATTTTTTTGTGATTCAAGGTTATGGATAACATTATTATTCAAGTGATGAAGTTCTTCTGCGCTGGAAAGAGTAAAAATTTTGCTAGCATTTTCTGTCTATTGATTGGTGTAAGTGAGCCCATAGTTGCTCAAACTTATAGGTATGACTTAGATCCAGAGCATACAACGGTTAGTTTTTTTGTTGATCACTTAGGGTATGCAAAGGTCATTGGTTTTTTTCATGAAGTATCCGGTTCGTACAGTTTTAATGAAGAGACAGGAGAATTATCAGAAATATTGATTACTGTAGAGACCGATAGCGTGTTCACTAATCATAGAAGACGTGATTCTCATTTGCGTAGTGAGGATTTTCTTAATAGCCGTAGATATCCATTGATGACTTTTTCAGAGGTAACAGCAAAGATTATTAGTGAAAAAACTTATGAAATTACAGGTACATTACAATTGCTTGGAGAAAGTAAGCCTTTAACCTTGACAGCTGTTTGGAATAAAAGCGGCCCATATCCATTTGGAGATAACAACTATGTCATGGGTGTTTCAGCACACGGTAGTTTTAGGCGTTCTCAGTTTGGAATGGATTACAGTGTTGATAATGACTGGGTAGGTGATATGGTGGATTTTATGATTGAGTTTGAGGCATTAAGGCGTTAACTGTATTGTGTTTTTATGAAAAGTGGATATTGGCAGGATCTTACAACTAAGGATTTTAGCTCTTTAGAGCCTTCTAAAACTGTTGCTCTTTTGCCAGTGTCAGCTGTGGAACAACATGGCCCCCATTTGCCTTTATCAACAGATGCATTAATCAACGAGGGTATTGTTTCTGGCACATTGCGGGCTTTGCCTGTAAGTTCTAATGTTTTAGTGCTTCCTTCATTAACCGTTGGTAGTAGTCTCGAGCACATTACATTTCCCGGTACCTTGACTGTGAATTCAGAAAACTTGCTTTCCTTTTGGAAATCTGTGGGTTCAAGTGTTTGCAGAGCAGGCATTAGGAAACTGGTACTGTTAAATAGCCATGGTGGTAATAAAGCATTAGTTGATCTAGTGGCGTTACAGCTGAGAGCTGAGATGCAAATGCTTGTTGTCCGAGCTAATTATTTTGATTTTGGTATGCCCAAAGATTTGTTTAAGCAAGATGAGTTGCGTAATGGTTTTCACGGCGGGGAAGTTGAAACATCTTTAATAATGC
>PBDA01000006.1 GCA_002718345.1 Rhodospirillaceae bacterium | reverse complement strand
TTTCTTCATCTACAGCATTCGGGTCGATGTAGTCAGTAAACATATCAGTTAATTTTAGGTCTTCTGATTTAACCTTCTCGTATGCAACCAACATGGTTTCCACTGTTGGAGGAAAGTTCGCTAGGGCTGCAAGTGTTTGGTTTAACCCTTTTTCGATTCGCTTTGCTATTCGAATTTCCCCTTCACGGGTTAGCAGATCCACGGTCCCCATTTCCCGCATGTACATACGAACTGGGTCTGTAGTGCGACCGAATTCACTATCGAGAGTAGCGAGCGCGGCAGCGGCCTCCTCTGCTGCATCCTCATCGGTGCTGACCGCTTGATCCATCATGAGCAGGGAATCGGCATCAGGGGGAACCTCGTGAACTGTGATCCCCATATCGTTAATCATGCCTATAATGTCCTCGATCTGCTCTGGATCGACGATCCCAGCAGGTAGATGGTCATTTACCTCATGGTAGGTTAGGTATCCTTGTTCCTTTCCTTTGGCAATTAAAATTTTTAGTTGTGATTGTTGTTGGTCAAAATCTATCATTCGGTCATCCAGTAAGCCGTCCGCCTATGCGGGCGAGTAAAGTAATCCCCCAGTATAGCAGAAGCAGGCTTGGGGGATTTACTGTCAGGGTAAAATTTAGCGTATTATGTATCTATACCATCGCTTGGACGTTGCAAGAGTCGCTTGAACTCTTCTTCCTCCGCGTCGTCCAGCTTGTCTGTTTTAGCTTTTGCCATTAGCACTTCTAAGCGTCGATCCCACACCATTGCTTCAAGCTTTTGAATTGCATCAGTAACCTCCCGCTCAAGTCCTTCTTCCAATACCGGTGGTGATTCTGTGGCCAGCTTAGCTATGTGCTTTCCATATTTGTGGGACCGAAAGCTTTCTATGATAGCCCCTGTACTCATAGTGGGGTTCGATTTCAGCAAATCAAGTAGGCCTACCAATAATTCTACTCCCGGCATATCTAAGTCCTTCAATTGCTTAGTATCGGAGACAAGTGTCCCCAAACTCGGCTGATATAGCACAAGCGACATCGCTGTTCTCACTAAAGAAGGTTTGCGGCTTTTTCGGGTTTCGCGATCGTGAACGGCCATTTTCGGTCGGAATACACGTTCTTCGCCACCCATAATTCTAGCTAATTCTGTGCTCTCCATCCCCGATATTTGCACTAGTTTTTGTAAGGCAAGATTTTTAAATGCTTGAGCGGTGAGAGTAGTGAGCAATGGACGTGCTAAATCGACTAGTCGAGCTCTGCCCTCAAGTGAATTTAGATCTACTTGAGCTTCGAGCGTATCGAATAGAAATGTGGAGAGATTGACACTATCTTTAGCAATTTGGAGAAAGTGTTGTCCACCCTTTGTCATTGCGATGGAGTCTGGGTCTTCCCCATCAGGCAAAAACATAAATGACGCTACCCAACCGTCCTTCAACACTGGTAACAAAGTTTCCAGTGCCCGCCAAGCGGCCCTCCTCCCTGCTTTGTCTCCATCGAAGCAGAAGATTATGTTAGGAGTGGTTCTAAAGAGGCGTAGCATGTGTTCTTGGGTGGCCGCAGTCCCTAAGGTTGCGACTGCATTCGTCACACCTTCCTGAAATAGTGAGACTACGTCCATGTAGCCTTCGACAACGAATAATTTTTTTAAGGTGCGGTTGGCGGCCTGTGCTTCAAACAATCCGTAAAGCTCCTTGCCTTTGTGAAAAACAGATGTCTCTGGGCTATTGAGATATTTGGGTTTCTCATCGCCTAGTGATCTTGCCCCAAATCCGATGACTTGGCCGCGCCGGTTGCGTATGGGGAACGTGATACGGTCTCGAAAACGATCGTAGCTACGGCCTTGATCCTTATCGATAAGGAGGCCTGCCTGTATAAGTGTTTTTTGACTGTAGGGGCCTCGAGATAGCTGTGTTGTAAGGTTATTCCAACCTGGTGGTGCATATCCAAGGTGAAACCGCTTTGCGGTTTGGCCGATCATCCCCCTTGATTTGAGATAATTACTGGCGCGGGTTGCAGCTTCGTGTTCGCGTAGCTGACGCGAAAAGAAGTCTGCTGTACTGTTCAGTACTGTATAGAGCGCTTTTAGGTCGGTTTTGGCACCAAATTCACTTACTTCCCGGGGAACCTCCATGCCCGCTCGGCGTGCTAACTCTTCGATGGCTTCGACAAATTCCAGATGTCCATAGTCCATCAAGAAGCCAACAACGGATCCATGTGCACCGCACCCAAAGCAATAATAGAACTGTTTAATTGGGCTAACGCTAAAAGATGGGGTTTTCTCCTCGTGAAAAGGGCAACAAGCGATGTAATCTCGGCCGGCTTTTTTGAGTGGCACCCGCTCATCAATTAGCTCTACGATATCAACGCGGTTAACTACATCGTCGATGAAAGACTTTGGTATTCGACTAGACATAGGGAATCGCCAAAGAGCTGTTAGGATCTGTGATTGTGCCTGAGTAACTGGCGCAAAACATCCATTAATCGGGTCAACTAGTTTCGAAGGCACACATCAGCAAACGCGTTATTGAAGCCGCGATTTAACTTCATTGCTCACATCCCGCATGTCAGCACGGCCTTTAATCTGAGCTTTTAGGGTCGCCATTACTTTACCCATATCTCTTAAGCTAGAAGCCCCAATGTCGTCAATCGTCTGTTTAATGAGGGATGTTATTTCCACTGTCGACAAAGGTTCTGGCATATAGCATTTTATCACTCCAATCTCGTAGGATTCCTGATCGGCGAGGTCCGATCGATTGGCTTTTCGGTAGTGGTCTAAAGATTCCCTGCGCTGCTTGAGCATTCTCTCAAGTACACTCAATACGTCATCATCAGTAAGTTCCCGACGTTCGTCTACCTCCACTTGCTTAATAGCGGCTGTGACGAGCCTGAGAACACCCAGTTTCGCCTTATCACTGGCTCTGAGGGCAATCCTAATATCTTCTTTAATTATAGACTTTAGCTCATGCATACCGACCCCATGGGCTAGTGGTAAGTATTCGTGCGTACTTAGCGCCGGGAGTGCGGGCTTTGTTGTCTCTTTAGGGATTCGCGCGACAGTTTTTTTAGGTGCCTTTTGACGGCCGCAGCTGCCTTACGTTTGCGCACGGTCGTTGGTTTTTCGTAATATTCCCTTCGTCGGATCTCAGTGAGAATACCAGCTTTTTCACATGATCGTTTGAAGCGCCTCAGGGCGACATCAAACGGTTCGTTTTCTCTAACACGCACAGACGGCATCAATATTTCCATATGCGATTCATCGAACGCGAGATTCTAAAGAGCTTATTGGTGGCCTGTAAAGCAATGTTTTTATCGTGTTACATTGAATCGCTATGAAAAGGGTGCTAGGAATCGAGACATCTTGTGACGAGACAGGTGTTGCTATCTATGACGAAACTGAGGGTTTGGTGTCTAATATCGTCTATTCTCAATCGGATTTGCACTCCCGATATGGTGGTGTTGTGCCCGAGTTGGCATCCCGTGACCATATTCGTAAGGTGCTCCCTATTGTGGACGCCGCGCTAAGTGACGCTAATCTGAGGAAGGGCGATATAACTGGCCTTGCTTACACCCGTGGGCCTGGATTAATGGGTGCCTTGTTGGTTGGCGCCGCCGTGGCTCGGTCATTAGCATATGCACTGCGAATTCCGGGGCTCGGTGTAAATCACATGGAGGCACACTTGCTAGCGCCGATGTTGGAGGGTGAGCGACCTGATTTTCCATTCTTAGCGCTGCTGGTGTCGGGTGGCCATACTATGCTGGTTTCCGTTCTTGGGCACGGGCGGTACCAGTTGCTTGGAGAGTCTGTTGATGATGCTGCCGGCGAGGCTTTTGATAAGACCGCGAAGCTTCTAGGTCTACCGTATCCTGGTGGTCCCGAGTTGGCAAAACTTGCAGAAAGGGGTACCAGTGGCAGATTTGTGTTTCCTAGGCCAATGACGGGCCGTCCTGGCCTAGACATGAGCTTTAGTGGTTTGAAAACTTTTGCGCTTAATACAGTGAAAAAGCAGCTTAGAGATGAACAAGCGGCGGCGGATATAGCTCTGGCCTTTGAAGTGGCGATTGTGGAGACTCTGGCGATTAAATGTAACCGTGCGATGGATCAAACAGGATTTAAAAGCCTGATAGTCGCCGGGGGGGTTGGAGCAAATCTTCGGCTCCGCGAAAGGCTGAGAACCGTTGCGGCAGCAAGAGGCGCCGAGGTCTTTTATCCGCGCCCGTCCTATTGCACCGACAACGGCGCCATGGTCGCGTTAGCTGGGTATTACCGATTGAAGGCAGGGGAATGTGATGGTCTAGATTTTGGAACCAACGCGCGATGGCCTCTCGGAACAATGCTCCCTCCTACTGTCCGCGATTAGTGCCGGCTACGGCCGGCCATCTTTTGCCCCAATTTTTGATTCAGACTTTGTCAGCAAGCGTTCAATATTGGTTTTGTGGCATCTTATAAGTAGAGAACTCACCAGTGCAGTGGCGACTATATAGACTGCTGTTTGGCCAAAGGCGTATGAGATGAGTGGTGCAGCGAGTGCGGAAAGTATGGACGCTAGTGAGGAGTAACGAGAAATAAAAGCGACCACTATCCAAACAATTGCGACTGACAGTCCTAATTGCCAGGAGATCGCCATCAAACCACCAAATGCGGTAGCTACTCCTTTTCCTCCGCGAAACTGAAAGAACAAGGGGAAAAGGTGACCGAGAAAAGCGGCGACCAAACAGGCAGGAATGGTCGCATCATTCTCCGCTATAATGCGAGCTAGTAGAACCGGTAAGGCACCCTTCAAAATGTCACCGAATATAGTCGCAGTAGCGGGAAGTATGCCACCAAGGCGTAAAATGTTTGTTGCTCCAGGATTTCCTGAGCCAAGGTCTCTGGGGTCGCCTATACCAGCTAATCGTGATACTAAGATCGCTGTCGAGATAGACCCTAATAGGTATGCACCAACAATTAATATTGCATCAATCATACTGGCCGTGGGTTTTTTTCTTTAACGATGAGGGTAACCTATATCAGCAGTGGAGTGCTTTGATTGGCGATTTGATTTATCGTGCCTTCATTCTAACTAACCCTACGTCACTTTAGGTCGCAAAGGAAATCATGGATATTGTTTATCTACGAGATTTACGGATAGAAACAATCATTGGCATTTATGATTGGGAGCGCGAGGTTAAGCAAACCGTTGTTCTTGATATAGATATGGGGAGTGATATTGCTAGGGCCGCTGCTACTGACCACATCGATCAAGCACTTGATTACAAGGCTATCAGTAAACGATTAATCCAATTCGTTGGTGACTCTGAGTTTCAGTTGGTCGAAACGTTGGCGGAGCGTATCTCGGAGGTATTACTCGAAGAATTTAAAATTCCGTGGCTACGTCTTAGTGTGAATAAACAAGGGGCTATTCGTGGGGCAAAGGATGTCGGGGTCGTCATAGAGCGCGGTTGTAGATAGTATGGTCGACGTGTTTATTGGGGTAGGCAGTAACATAAATCCCGAAGAGAATATAAGGTTGGCTCTACAACGCTTAAGTGAAGAGTTTGAGCTGGTTAAGGTATCGTCGGTGTATGAGAGTCCAGCTGTGGGTTTTATAGGGCCCCCGTTCTTAAACATGGTTGCCGCGATTGCGACCGGTAAAACACTGTCTGATGTTGTCCAAAGCCTCAAGAATATCGAAGCTGAATCCGGTCGAATACGAGGGGGACCTCGATTTGCCGATCGAACGCTAGATTTGGATTTGTTGCTCTATGGTGAGTATTGCACCGTTACAGAAGAGCTCGAGCTACCGCGTCCCGAGATGATTAAACAGGCTTTTATTCTCAAACCAATGGCTGAAATAGCTGGAGGCAGAATGCACCCCCAGCTTGGCGTTACATATAGTCTTCTGTGGGATCAATTCGGGCATGAAACGCAGACTATCGAGCGTCGCGAGGTGAAGGGATTGTTATGAAATTTTGTACTAGTTGTGGAGGCGCTATAGTATTGCGCGTTCCTTCTGGAGACAATCGCGAGCGTTATGTTTGTCGAAATTGCGGCGAAATCCACTACCAGAATCCGAAGATTGTGGTTGGTTGCTTGGTGGAATCAGATGACAAAGTCCTGTTATGCAGGAGGGCTATTGAGCCGCGTTATGGTTTATGGACGCTGCCGGCTGGATTTATGGAAAATGGAGAGACAGCAGCCCAAGGTGCAATTAGAGAAACCCTAGAGGAAGCAAATGCGTCAGTGAGTGTTGAGATGTTGTATTCGCTAATCAATATTCCACATATAAATCAGGTTTATCTTATTTTTCACGCAAGATTGGCCGACCCGGGTTTTTCCGCTGGTAGCGAGAGTTTGGATGTCGCTCTGTTTTCTCGGGAGGAGATTCCATGGACTGGAATTGCTTTTCCTGCTGTGACGAAAACCCTCGAGTGGTATTTTGCGGATAAATCACGAGGTTTTTTGACCACTCATACAGGGGATATTATTCGTCCTCTGAAGTCGCAATAGATTGGTTTTGCAGACCCTCCCAAAACCAAGTCACTTGTCGCGTGTGCAATGTGATCGCCTGTCAAGGTTGATCTCAAAGAGGATTGACGAGGCGGGTGGCAAGTTGGGTTTTGAGGCTTTCATGCACCTCTGCCTTTATGCTCCAGAGCTTGGTTATTATGTTAGCGGGGCGCCGAAAATGGGAGAATCAGGTGATTTCATGACAGCGCCAGAAATTTCACCAATATTTTCGCGGTGTGTTGCCCGACAAGTAACTGAGTTATTGGTTGATATGAAGGACGCGGTAATTTTGGAGGTAGGCGCCGGCCGTGGGACTATGGCACGGGAACTGCTCGATCACTTTATGCGGTGCGGAATCGAGTTGCATAGCTATAAAATTTTGGAGTTGAGTCCGGCTATGAGAGAGATACAGTGGCAGCAACTCCACCAGCACCCATACTATCCTTCCGTTGAATGGGTGGATGCGATTTGTGAGGATAATTTTTCTGGGGTTGTTCTAGCAAATGAAGTCCTAGACTCGTTTCCTACCAATCGGGTCCACATAGTTGGGGATAACGTGATGGAACTATGCGTGTCCCTCGGGGATGGCGGTTTTACATGGGGGAGTCGACCTGCAGATTCGTCACTACGAGAACCGGCCATTTCGGCTTTCCACGCGCTCGATATGGCCCTGCCGAATAACTACACTACTGAAATTAATCGGTTGGTAGCACCATGGCTAGAATCAGTTCTTGCGGGGTTAGTTCGTGGTGCCGTGCTTATCTTTGATTACGGATATACACGGCGAGAATATTTTCATCCACAGCGGTGCGACGGTACTTTGACATGTTTCTATCAGCATCATCGCGTCGACACCCCATTGGATAGAGTCGGTTTGCAAGATTTGACCTCGCATGTAGAGTTTTCCTCTATTGCGGAGGCGGCGAGACGTGTTGGTGCCGATGTTTATGGTTTCACCACACAAGCTAATTTTCTGATTTCCACTGGAATTGAGGAGTCACTGACCGGCTTTGACCCCGGTTCCAGTAGCTTCGTAAAACGCGTCAATGAGATTAAGACGCTGACGCTGCCGGGCGAGATGGGTGACATTGTTAAAGTTATGGCGGTGGGTCGAGGGCTGGATAAGCCTTTGTTGGGCTTTCAAAACTCAAATATGTGCGAGTCACTGTAACGAGGAAAGGGCATTGGATACGCTTCAAGTGCTTGTGCTGGCCCTGCTTCAGGGTGTGACGGAGTTTCTTCCGATCTCGAGCTCTGGTCATTTAGTTCTGCTGCCGTTGTTCGCCGATTGGATTGACCGAGGTATCAGTTTTGACGTGGCGGTCCACGTTGGGACTCTAGTGGCTGTTATTTCATATTTCCGAAAGGATATAAGGCGGTTGTTGCGGGATTGGTTTCTGTCGATCGGCCGGCGGGAGCAGGTGGGCCAAAGTATGCTTGCTTGGTCTGTCTTCGTTGGCACAATTCCTGCTGGCTTATGCGGTTTTCTCCTTAACGAGTACAGTGCTGCAATAACGCGCTCATCGATTGTGATAGCTATAACAACCATTGGTTTTGGACTGCTTCTGGGTTGGGTGGATTGGAGGTCAAAAGGTGTGCGTTCTGAGCGACAGTTGCGCTGGTCCGACGTGATTGTTATTGGCCTTTCCCAAGTGCTCGCCCTGATACCAGGTACTTCACGCTCAGGGATTACGATGACAGCCGCGATTGCTCTGGGGTTAACGCGCGAGGCGGCGGCCCGTTTTTCATTTCTGTTGGGCATCCCCCTTATCGCTGCTGCGGGTATGCTCAAGATAAAGGATTCAATCCAGCCGGGCGCGCAGACTGATTGGGGGGCAATTTTATTGGGAGCAATAGTGGCTGGTCTTAGTGCATATGTTTGTATCCACTACTTTTTGCGTCTCATCCCTAGAATTGGCCTATTGCCGTTTGCATTATATCGGGTTGTTTTGGGGCTGATCATCATTGTGACTATCGCTTGATGAGTAGATGGTTGCTACGAATCACTGTCGATTCCACTTAGTCAGTCGCGGTTTGCGGTCAGACGGAACGTGCTAAGTCGAGCGGATTTTCTCTGGGACCCAAGGTAACTCGGTAATATCGACTTTATACTCCGTGGTGTGATATCGAACTTGGGCAGCGCATTATTGTTAGTGATAGAGTCAACTTTCGTAGACAGATAATTGTCGGTGGAAAACGGGCGTCCGGGCAATCGCTCCATGATTCGACCTTGTAGTAGCGATAGACGGTCGTCAAGCGGGATTATCACGCGCCGTAGACCTACTACACTAGCTGTGTACTCAACGAGTTCTTTCAACGTGTAGACCTGCGGGCCACAAAATTCATAGCGGCGTCCAATAGTCGTTTTGTCATCTATGGTTCGTATCATTGCTTCCACGACATCTTCAATGTACACGGGCGCGAACTTCGCTGTTGGACATGCTAGAGGAAAAAATCCTGGTGATATGCGCAGGAGTTGGGCAAAGCGATTGAAGAAGTTGTCGTGCGGCCCGAATATCACGGATGGGCGGAAACTCGTGGTCTCGACGCCTTTCACTGAATGAACGATGTGCTCGCCTTCAGCTTTGCTACGTAAGTAAGCGCTTGGTGCTTCGGGAGTAGCTCCCAAGGCACACATGTGCAGGAGTCTCGGAACACCACTTTTGACGCAAGCCTCTGCGACATTTTGTGCCAATATTGCATGTACCGCCTGAAAATTATCCGGTCCCTGTTCATTGAGGATTCCGCTTAGATTGATGACTACATCAGAGCCAAGAAAATACTTACTGAGAGCCGCAGGCCCATGAGGAGTAACTTCAATTAGCTGAACTTGTGGGAACACCAGTAAGTTTCGGTGGCGTTCCCGGTTCCGTGTGATGATTCGAACTGCAATGTTTGTCCGGGCTAACCGAGCTATTAAAGCACGTCCTACAAATCCGGTTCCTCCGATCATCGCGATTGTTGTCACGGCGCGTAGACTCCAAGTTTCTCATAAGTGTTTATTTTCCATGTGATATTTCAATATGGTCAAGCATTTGCTTAATTCGATAGTGCTACCCCCTGCTCAAGGTTCTTTGGCCTTGTGTTATAAGCTTGCGGTATTATCGATAACCACATTTATCAGGAAATGAATTCATGATGGCGTGGCTTGACCAAGTAAAATGGAATTCGGAAGGTTTGGTGCCCGTGATTACGCAGGAAGCATCGAGTGGAATAGTTTTGATGATGGCGTGGATGAACAGTGAGGCGCTTCAGAACACCGTGGACGAGCGGGTTGCGATCTACTGGTCGAGGTCTCGGGCTAGGTTGTGGAGAAAGGGTGAGACATCGGGTAATACGCAAAAAGTCAAGGACATTAGTATCGATTGCGATGGAGACACTCTCCTTTTGAAGGTAGAGCAGGTGGGGGGTATTGCCTGCCATACTGGACGACATCATTGTTTCTTTAGACGCTTCGAGGGTGGCTGGAGCACGGTAGAGCCAGTATTAAAAGACCCAAACATGCTTTACGATTAAACAAACTATTTAAAAATCCATGGCTTACGGTATTATGACTAGATCAAATTGTGATGATGACCTGACTGGCACCTTAGGTCGTCTAGTGGATATATTGGAGGACCGGAAGGTTGCGGAGCCAGAAAGCTCATATGTTGCAGGGCTTTATGCCTCTGGTGATGAAGCGATTCTGCGTAAGATCGGTGAAGAATCGAGTGAGCTGGTAGTTGCAGGCGCTTTCGGGACGGCCCAAGAGATTGTTCATGAGATGGCGGACCTTTGGTTCCACACTTTGGTGTTTTTGAGCTACAAAGGACTTGCGTTGGATGACGTGATTCGGGAGTTAAATGGACGTTTTGGTCAATCAGGACTTGCGGAGAAAGCTGCGCGCACGCAGATTTAGGGCTAATCTAAGGTTGAGTGGCTGGCCATGGGGATAGGATAGACTAGTTAGCGGTACAAAAATCTGGAGAGATGATATGGGTATTAGTATTTGGCAACTATTGATAGTCTTGGTAATCGTATTGCTACTTTTTGGCACCAAAAAACTCAAAAATATTGGGGGTGATCTCGGTGGAGCCATTAAAAGTTTCAAAGGTGCTATGAGTGAGGGCAAAAATGAGGTCGATAAGGTGGCAGACCAATTAAAGAATGACAGTGAGTCAGTCATTGAGGGCGAAGTTGCCAGCAAAGAGCAAGATCGAGCCTGAAACAAGTAATCCGCGTGCCGGAGAGGCATTAAAATCAGATGTTTGATGTCGGCTTTTGGGAAGTATCCTTGATTTTCGTTGTAGCGCTTCTGGTCGTTGGACCAGAGAAGCTGCCGGGCCTTGCTCGGACGGTTGGGCTCTATGTCGGAAAAGCTAGACGATATGCAGAACATGTTCGCAGGGAAATTGATCGCGAAGTCCACAGTGCTGAGATGAAAGAGTTGGAAAAGGAGACAAAAGCCCTTGGCAATGTAAAAAACACGATAGATAACAGTCTCGATTCATTAAACTCGGAAGTGATAGATGAAGCCAGGCCGCTACAATCATCAGATTCTAGTACGAATATCACCAACGAGGCTGAGACTAAAATTGAGTCCAGTGATCGAAAACAGTCATGAGTGATACGTCAGAACCAAACAATGAGGGCGATGCTACGGGCCAGATGACGTTTGTTGAGCATCTCGTCGAATTACGGGACCGTCTCTTACGTGCACTGGTTGTTGTTGTCGTAGTGCTGTTATGCTTATTTCCCTTTGCTAACGATCTTTATGCGATTCTGGCAGAACCTCTGCTCGCACACATGCCGGAAGGTGCCAGCATGATTGCGACTGAGGTGGCAGCACCATTTCTGACTCCATTTAAGCTATCTTTAGTTTTGTCAATTTTCGTTGCAATGCCGGTTATTCTTTATCAACTATGGGCATACGTTGCACCAGGCTTGTATCGTAATGAGAAAAAGCTCATTTTTCCGCTAATGGTGTCGAGTACGTTACTGTTTTATGCTGGCATGGCATTCGCCTATTTTATCGTATTTCCCCTGATGTTCGCGTTCTTTCAAGCTGTTGCGCCTGAGGGAGTCGCGATTGCCACCGACATTAGTCGTTATCTAGACTTTGTTTTAAAAATATTTTTTGCTTTTGGCCTCGCGTTTGAGGTACCGATTGCTACGATTTTGTTGGTATGGACGGGATTTACTACGCCGCAGGCTATGGTCGCGAAACGACCATATGTCATCGTTGGAGCTTTTGTGTTGGGAATGCTTTTGACGCCACCTGATTTAATTTCACAGACATTGCTTGCACTTCCGATGTGGGTCCTTTTCGAATTGGGAGTGATATTCTCCCGCATGTATGTCCGCAATTCTGATGAGGTTACGACTTAGGGTCATTTTGTTTGGTGGTGATGATGGTGCCATTGTGTGTTGTCTTTAAAACCACCACACATATCGAAGTGTGTTGCGTACATCATTTATTGCCAAATTACACGTGTCGTGGTCGTTTCTCTCAAATTTGATAATAAGGGAAATTCTAAATACTGGCTAAACCAAGTTTCGGTGTAGGTGTGCGCCGATTAAGGGAATTTAAGTGTGGGTCTTCGGTCATGAGGGTGATAGAATAGGGATCTGATAGCTTTCGTTGGACGCTCTGCGAAACGCGAATTACCTCGAGGAAAGCGAACAAATATGTCACTGAGCTTGCTAAATGTACCAGTCTGGGGACTATTCGACCTGCCGTGGTGGGCATATGTTTTAATGGTGTTAACGATAAATCACATAACTATTGTCTCCATCACTGTTTTTCTGCACAGGCATCAGGCACATCGGGCATTAGAATTGCACTCGGCAGCTAGCCACTTTTTTCGGTTCTGGTTATGGTTATTTACGAGTACAGTAACTAAAGAGTGGGTAGCAGTCCACCGTAAGCATCACGCCACAGTCGAAACGACAGAGGATCCGCACAGTCCGCAAATTCATGGTATTCGGAAGCTACTACTCGAAGGTTACGAGTTGTATCGCCATGGCGCTCAAAATCAGGAAACGATGGAGAAGTACGGTTATGCAACCCCCAATGATTGGTTGGAGGAGAACGTTTATAGCCGCTATAGAGATGCGGGATTATGGACCACAGCGATTTTACAGATTATTCTGTTTGGTGTTCCCGGGTTGTTCATGTGGATAGCGCAGATTCTCTGGCAACCAGTATTTGCTGCAGGTGTAATCAATGGATTAGGACATTGGTGGGGTTATCGAAATTTTGAAGTCAAGGATGCATCCACAAACATTGTTCCATGGGGGATCCTAATTGGGGGAGAGGAATTGCATAATAACCATCATGCCTATCCTAGCTCGGCACGGCTATCAAACCGGTGGTGGGAACTAGATGTCGGATGGATGTACATAAGGCTGATGGAAATGCTGGGTTATGCGAAGGTTAAAAAGGTTCCACCAAGGACTGTTATGGACCCCTCAAAAGTGGTTGCTGATTTAGATACCTTGACAGCAGTCTTGCAAAATCGGTTCCAAGTGATGTCTCGGTATGCAAAAACAGTTGTGGCGCGAGTACATGCTGAAGAGTTGCGCAAAAGCGACGCAGATCGGCGGGGTATATTGCGTCGAGCGCGATTGTTACTTGTGCGTGACGAGTCTTTGCTGAACGACGATGGAAAGATAGCGCTCAATAATGCCTTGGCGCAGAGTCCTGCTCTTAGGACTGTTTACGAGTACAAGCACCGACTGCAGGCCTTGTGGCAGGAAAGATCACAGAGCCAAGATCGTTTATTACAGGCATTGGAGGATTGGTGCAAGCAAGCAGAGGAGTCGGGAATTAGATCGCTTCAGGAATTTGCCCGGACTTTACCGGGATATTCAGTGGACCCAGCCTAGAACTAGACTTGGCTATTTCTATTTTATCTTGGCCTCCTTATATAGGACATGTTGCCGGACTACAGGGTCATATTTCTTGACCTCCATTTTCTCCGGCGAGTTGCGCTTGTTTTTGACGGTTGTGTAGAAATGGCCAGTCTCTGCAGTAGACACTAGCCGAATTTTTTCACGGATTTTGTTCTTGGCCATTGTTCAAATCACACCTTAATACCGCGCTCTTTAATCTCATTGAGGACAGCCTCAATTCCCTTTTTATCGATGATTCGTAGGCCCTTTGTGGAGACTCTCAACTTCACCCAACGTTTTTCATTCTCGACCCAAAAGCGATGAGTATGCAGATTCGGAATAAATCGGCGGCGAGTCTTGTTGTGGGCGTGGGAAACATTATTTCCTGCGACCGGCCGCTTTCCAGTAACTTGGCATACTCTGGACATTGTATAATTTCTCGCAACTTAAATGCCATTTGAACAAGCGCCGCTTTATAGCAGCCAAAAACCTGTTTAGCAAGTTTAATGTTTCTTTTTACATAGTAAATACCATCCTCTAAGGTACTATACCATGAGAAAGGTTATCCACAGAATTGGAAATTCTGGAACGAATTTCTAAAAAACATGGTTTTTCTAGGTGTCTTTTTGTTCAGGTCAGGATCGATTCTGGTAGTGGATTTTAGTGAGGTGTCCCGCAAATCCACTAGGGTGGTGTAAACTTGTCCGTATGCAGATTCAACGTCATAAGATATTGCTTGGTGTCACTGGAGGAATTGCGGCATACAAGTCTGCAGATTTGGTACGGCGTCTGCGTGAGCGCGAGTTTGACGTTCGAGTCGTGATGACATCTGGGGCTTGTGAATTTGTCACGCCACTAACTTTTCAAGCCTTATCTGGTAATCTCGTTCATCGGGATTTATTTGATGAGCAAGCTGAATCGGCCATGGGGCATATTCAGCTTGCACGCTGGGCGGATTATGTTTTAGTAGCTCCTGCGACCGCTGATTTTATGGCTAAGTTGGCAGGTGGCCGTGCTGACGACCTGTTAACGACTCTTTGTCTAGCGACTACAGCGCCATTGATTCTTGCCCCGTCGATGAACAAACAAATGTGGAGGAATGTAGCAACAAGCAATAATCTGAGGTTGTTACTTTCCAGGGGTGTTCGAGTGATTGGGCCAGTGGAAGGCGACCAAGCTTGTGGTGATAAGGGCGAAGGTCGAATGACTGAACCCGCCGATATAGCCGAGGTTATGCACCGTTGGGTGGGGCGTGGTTGTCTATCGGGTCTCTCAGTTCTCGTTACGGCTGGGCCCACGCAGGAGGCTTTGGATCCAGTTCGCTACTTAAGCAACCACAGTAGCGGTAAAATGGGGTACGCTGTCGCTGCTGCTGCTGCTGATGCGGGCGCCACTGTGAAGCTCGTGTCGGGCCCCACATCACTTGCCACGCCGTTCGGTGTCGAGCGCTTCTCCGCAGTTTCCGCGCTTGATATGCACAGATGCGTTATGGAGAACATTCTGGGCAGTAATATTTTTATTGGTGCTGCGGCTGTTGCTGATTACAGTCCTGCCGAACCTGCCGAAAAAAAAATCAAAAAGAGTAGTGACGGCATTAGTATATCTTTACACAAAACGCGAGATATCTTAGCTGACGTTGCGTCGCTCAAATCCCGACCCTTTACAGTGGGATTTGCGGCAGAAACCGAAAACGTTGAAACCTATGCGCGTTCTAAACTTAGTAGTAAAGGCATAGATTTGATAGCTGCAAATGATGTGAGTAAGTCTGATCGTGGATTTGAGAGTAACGACAACGAACTCTATCTATATTGGAAAGGCGGTAGCAAAGTCCTAGGGCTTGGACCGAAGATTCAAGTTGCACGGAAATTCATTGATGTGATTGCTGACCTCTATCATGAGAAATATCCAGCTTAAAATACTCGATGATCGTCTTGGTGGTGAATTTCCATTGCCGGGTTATGCTACGGCTGGTGCTGCTGGTTTAGACCTACGAGCGTGTTTGAGCGCCCCTGTTGAGTTGGCCCCTAGTCAAACTGAACTCATTCCTACTGGTTTGGCGGTATACATCGAAGACCCTGAACTGGCCGCAGTTTTGATTCCCCGTTCGGGTTTGGGGCACAAGAACGGCATTGTTCTCGGAAATTTGGTAGGTTTGATCGACTCGGACTATCAGGGACAAGTATTCGTTTCTTGCTGGAATCGGAGTGCGGACTCATTTACCATCCGGCCTGGTGAACGGATTGCGCAAATGGTGTTTGTCCCTGTGGAGCAAGTACAGTTCTCGATAGTGCAGTCGTTCGAAACAACCGAGCGAGGTCAGGGTGGATTCGGACATACCGGAAAGCAATAATGCGTTCATGGCGTATTTGTGATCTTGATGGTTAAATTTCTATCAGATTTGACGGTGCAACGTAAAGGGCTCGGTGATTTCATGCACCGCTTCTGTGTGCTCGTGGTTATTTTTGCAGTGTGTACGACATCGACTTCGTCCTCGCAATTGGTTGATGAAGATGCAGCGATGCGATTTTCCGAACATGTTGCTGCCACCGTCCATGAACAACGTTCAAAGCTTGATGCGGCTGCAAATCATCCGGATGTTGTTGCTTCTATCGGTACAGGAAATGCACAACTACTTGCTTCTCTTGAGAAGCAACTGTTGGAAGGAACTAGTGCCATGTCCGTCAAATTGCTACCACTTGGGTTTGACGACATTGATCGGACTGTTGACCCACCTATTGGTTTTGCTGTCTTAGATATGTTGAAAGTGTCTCGGGAAACTGGTGAGCGACCAGCGATCGAAGCCCATTTGGTTGGTTCGAAGGATGCCCATATAGTAGTCGTATCTCGAATATCTAGAGGTGACTTGTTGGTCGGTCACGCCCGTTGGGCCCTTGATCTAAATATTGTAGTAGCGGCCGCGAGATCAGCAACATTTAGTTTCGGCTATGCTGAATTGTCACAGAAGTTAGCAGAAGGTGAGCCATTGGTTTTATTGTGGCTCGGTGATGAACTTCATCGATCCGGACCACCAGTATACTCAAAGGATGTTGATGGAACCCTTTGGGGAATGTCTTTCTGGAATAATCTGGAAACGCCTGTATTCGTAGGTGAGTCAAAACCCCTGCCGATGATAGTAGCCGGCGCTGGCGGTGTGTTTGTGTTGGTACTTGGCGGCTGGTTATTTATTCGTTCACGAAAACGGGAAAGCAGAACAGAGGTAAAAACACCCATGATGTCTGATTCTCTCGATTATGGTAGGGCTACTGGCGAAATGAGAGGGACTAAGGATAAGTCTATTGATAGCGTTGTAGATGAAGAACATGACATGGTGCCGGTGACTGAGGGGGACGGTCACCTGGCAGAGGGTCAGATGGATTCAGTGGTCGTTGATCACTTCGCAGAGGATCAAATGTTTCCCGAGGTGGTCTCAGCTACTCCCGTCGTTGAAATATCACGAGATATATTTAGAGCCTATGATATTCGAGGAATTGTAGATCAAGATAATATCTCTACAGACCTCTTCTACACACTCGGCCAGGTATTATCAAACAAAACTACCTCCCGCAACTTTCTAGTGGCTAGAGATGGCCGATGTAGCTCACCTACATTAGCACAAGCTTTAATTGATGGCCTACTGGATAATCAATGCAACGTCATCGATGTAGGACTAATCCCA
>PBDA01000021.1 GCA_002718345.1 Rhodospirillaceae bacterium | reverse complement strand
TATTTTGATCATACAGCAGAGGAAAGCTCCAACGGGGAAATGATACAGGCCCTTTTGCCAGATACCTATGTTGTGAAAGCATTCAATGTGCTACCTGCTGCTACAATGATTGAACCCGGCGGGCCAGTCACCATTCCTTTGGTAGGAGATAATGAGATTGCTAAAGCCAAGGTAGCAGAATTAGTTACTGGGATGGGTCTTGAGCCTTTGGACGTTGGGCCTATTCGTTCAGCCCATGTGCTCGAGGGAATGTTGACGATTTGGTTAAATGCTCGCAAAGCCGGTACACCATATCAGTATCATTTTCGTAGAGTTACCCCAGCTCCATGAGGTGACTTAGTGCTTTTATTTGATTTTAACTAATGTTCGGCCAGTGACTTTTCCGTCAATATAAGCATCAAAACAGGTTGGCAGCTCATTCAGTGTAACCTCTTTTGTGATAATGGTATTTAAGTGATTTGGTTTCATGTCACTTGATAGTTTTTCCCAAATAATTTTTCTCAGGTCTGGGTAAAATTCAAGATTGATTCCAAGTAGACTAACTCCTCTAAGTATAAACGGCATAACAGTGGTCTGAAGGTCAGCGCTAGCAGCAAGGCCTATACTTGCAATATTTCCTCTTGGTTTGGTGGTTCGTGTAAGCCAAGAGAGAATATCTCCCCCAAGATTATCTATTGCACCACCCCATGTAGATCGTCCTAGTGGTCTTGATTCCAGTTCTAATTCTCTACGATTGATAACTGAGCTTGCACCAACAGTTTTTAGGAATTCGCTTTGTTCAGGTTTTCCGCTGAGTGCTACAACCTCATAGCCGCGGCTACTTAGTAGATCAATAGCAATTGCGCCTACGCCGCCGGTTGCACCAGTCACAAGGATAGGACCAAGATCTGGGTGTTGACCATTTTCCTCCATACGATAAATAGCAAGAGCTGCTGTAACCCCTGCTGTTCCTAATTCCATTGCAGTGCGGGTGCTCATGCTATCTGGTAGGAGTTGTAAGTTATCGGCACTGATTCGTGATTTTTCTGTATATCCTCCATCACGTGTTTCACCAAGCCCACCTACAAGAGATGCAACTTGTTGGCCTGGTTTAAATCTATCATCCTCAGATTCCAAGACTTCACCAGAAAGATCGATTCCAGCAACTCTTGGATATTCTCTTATGATAGGACCTTTGCCCGTTACTCCAAGTGCATCTTTATAGTTAATCGTACTGTAGTGAACGCCAACTAAAACATTTCCCTCAGGTAAATCTACTTCAGTTAGTTGTTCTAGTTTTGCTTGGTTTTTTCCGTTTTCTCGATGGACACGTAGCGCAGTAAAAGAGTTTTTCATAAAAATATTTATTTCAGTTAAATTAGAGCAGGTTAGAATTAAGGCGGTATGTTAGCCTAAAACTCATGAGTAGCCACCCCATTATGACAAGTCCAGGTCTATTGACTGTTGATTTAGATGCTTTAGGTCAGAATTTTTCTGCATTACAAGCAGCTGTACCCTCTGATTGTGCTGCGGTAGTAAAAGCAAATGCATATGGTTTGGGTATTAAGCCAGTAGCAAGACGTTTGTTTGCTGAAGGTTGCAAGCATTTTTTTGTTGCCAATTTAGATGAAGGTCTTAAATTAAGAAATATTCTCCCAGAAGGTTCAATATATATCTTTGAGGGTGTATCAGAGGGACAGCAAGAAGTTTTTTTGGCAGCAAATTTAGTGCCTGTGCTGAATTCGATTGAGCAGATTAAATGTTGGAGTTCTAAAGCACCTGGGGCAATAAGTGTAGTTCATATAGATACGGGAATGTCTCGTTTGGGATTGAGTGAACTGGAAGTAGAGGAAGTTGCAGAGGAATCTCTATTAGAAAATTTACATCTTGAATATGTTATTACTCACTTGGCTTGCGCTGATGAGCCTTTTCATTCCTTAAATTCTGCACAGGTCCAGTGTTTTGATAGGCTGCGAAGTAAATTACCAGATGCAAAAACCTCAATTGGAAATTCAGCAGCTGCGTTATCAAACAAAAAATACTGTGGCGATTTAACACGTGCAGGAATAGCTTTGTTTGGAGGAAATCCATTTCTTGAAAGAGAGAATCCAGGAAAAAATGTAGTTAGTCTTGAGGGGATTATTGTTCAAGTGAGAGAAATTACCGAAACAGTAAGCGTTGGTTATGGTGCAAGTAGAACGATAGATCCGCCAGCTCTCTTAGCAACTATTGGCGTTGGTTATGCAGATGGCTATCCACGGGCGCTAAGTAATAAAGGTTTTGCTTTTCTTGGAGGAAAGAAAGTACCAGTCGTAGGACGTGTTTCAATGGATTTGCTTACACTAGATGTTACTAATGTGCCATTTGGAAATGTTCGACCGGGAGAGAGGGTAGAGTTACTAGGAAAAAATGTACCACTGGATGAACTTGCTTATCTTTCTGGGACGATTAGTTATGAATTGCTAACAGGGCTAGGTCGGCGCTGGACCAGACGTTATATAGGCGATTAATTAAAAAAGTTTTTAAATGCTTTAAGCGTAATTGCAATATCTTTTTTGCTGATATCAAGATGAGTTACGAGTCTAATTTTATTTCTACCTTGGATAAGAATTCCTTTAGACTTTAAGTACGTTCTTAATTCTTCTTGGTTAACATTATCTAACTCCAGAAAAATAATATTAGTGTTAACATCGTCAGACCTAATGTTGAGCTGTTTTATTTCGTTTAGCCCATCTGCAAGGAGCTTTGCATTTGCATGATCCTCGCTTAATCTTTCAATATTATTTTCAAGTGCATAAAGACCAGCTGCAGCCAATAGACCAGCTTGACGCATGCCTCCACCAAGTGTTTTTCTCCAGCGCCTAGCTTTTTTTATAACATCGGTGGTACCACATAAAATTGAGCCAACAGGCGCTCCCAACCCCTTAGATAAGCAAAAAGAAACTGAATCAAAGTAATGGGAGATCTTACTGGCATGTATGTTGAGATCTACAGCAGCATTAAAAATCCGTGCTCCATCCAAATGCATGTTTAGATTATTTGTGTCAACAAATTTTCTTGCTGAATCTAGATATGATATTGGTAAAACACGGCCACCCCTTGTGTTTTCTAGGCATAAAAGACGCGTTTGTGGAAAATGAAAATCATCAGGCTTTATTAAATTTAAAACTTTATCAAGATCCAGAGTTCCGTCATGCTCAAAGTTCAACGGTTGAGGATGAATTGAACCAAGCGCTGCTGCGCCACCACCTTCGTATTGATAGGTATGTGCTTGTTGCCCGACAATATACTCTTCACCTCTTTTGCAATGACAAAGAAGAGCAAGTAAATTGCTTTGTGTGCCACTGGCACAAAATAGCGCGCTTTCCATTTGCAGGAGATCTGCTGCAGCTTCTTCAAGTTGATTAATTGTTGGGTCTTCTCCATAGACGTCATCGCCAACATCAGCCTTAACCATAGCGTTCCGCATACCGTCTGAGGGTTTAGTTACAGTATCGCTTCTAAGATCAATGGCCATAATGTTTCTTTTTATCAAAAAAGAACCCCTTCCTGCTATAGGCAAGAAGGGGTTCGATTACAAACAATTTCAGACGTTTGTCTGACTAGTTATTTTGCTAAAGGATCTGGTCGCACTTGAAAGTGAACTACGATTGGTTTGCCGTTGTTCTCTTCAAACCAGAAAGGCGTCCTATCACCTTCTGATACCCAAAGCCCTCGACCTTTCCAGCCTGCATTTGGGTCATCAATTCGACCGTCAAAGCCTTTGCTATAGAACCCAAGAGGATAAGGTATTCGCATTGTTACCCATTCTTTATCGCCATCCTCACCATCAACTAGAGCGTGTACTCCGTCATAAAGGTTAGCTGTTGACATGGGTACATCTTCCCCAAGGCCAGCTGTGTTGTGTTGGTCTACCCAGCTGTAATAACTAGCTTCAGCACTGTACTCTTCAAACCCAGGATGACCAGGACCTGGGTAACGATGGAATGTCCATCCCTCAGGGCAATGGTCTCCAGTAGCTTCAGGGCCATTAAGTGGACCAGTGCATTTACTTCGATCAAATTCACTCATATGTCCACTACCAAGAGAACCCCAAATAACTCCTTTACTATCAATATCTGCTCCGCGGATACCGAATCCACCTTTTTCACGTGGAACATTATATCGCTCTACCAGTGCAGTTTCGGAAGGATTATCACCAAGCTCAAGCCTGATTACGCTTCCGTTCCAATCTGAGCGGCTAGATCCCCATATTGAATCATCGGCAGGGTTAGGCATGATTGCGTAGTAACTAGGCATAATTCGTTTATCCATATCAGGATTTACAGGATCGCCAGGCTCAACATATGCGTCACGTCTACCATTGCCATTAGTATCCAATATTGCTGGAGTCCAGCCCTGGGAGGCTTCTGCATCACCTGTTTCAAGGAATTTCTTGGAATCCAACCAGCCTATAACTTCACCACCACCACTAGTCCAAAGAGTGTTGTTATCGTCATAAGCAAATTGCAAGTGATGTGTGCCGTAGCAGGTATCTATGAAAGTGTATTCTTCGGTTTCAGGGTCATATACCGATAATTGCCTGTTTGCACGAGCAGTTGGAAATGCCTGTGCAGATGGATGACTGGAGCCCTCGCGACAGAAATCTGCATTTTGTGGAGCTCGAATACGTGCTGTGTACCAGACACGCCCGTCTTGATCAAACATCGGATTATGTGTATTAGCTTTGCTGTTCCAAATTCTTTGGTCGCCCCAAAAAACAGAAGGTTGAGCTGATGCAACTGTTGCATAAGATGGGGTATCGTCGTCCCTCACTGGAGCTAGGAAACTCGTGGAGGCATTGTTCACAGGATCTAGAATTGGGAAGTTATCTGTTGACAGTTCTGGTGAACCATAAATCAGACCATTGGCATTAACTGTTGGATCCCTTCTATCCGTTGAAATAAGATCATGAAGATAAGCTGTAGGCTCGGACCAATCTCTAACTGTTGCTACAATATTTCGTTCTTGGCCTTGTGGTCTTTCAGGTATCCATGAAGGTAACTCACCATCTTCAATTCTTTGTGTCCAATCAGCAAAATACTTGAATGGAATGCCCTGCAGGTCACCTGCTAGATCAGACATCATCCTTGCACCTGCTTGACCAGATTGAACTCTACGAATCCATGCTGCTTGGTGATTTTCAAATTCGCCAAGATCAGGAGAAAGTTCACGAGTAGCTTTATTTCCAAGCATATGACAACCAATGCATCCATTGTTATTCATACGGTTGCGATAGAAGTCCATACCGCCTTCAAAGCGAGCAGCTTCTTCTTCTGTGGCCATATGTAACATCGAATACCAGGCAATAGCTGGATAAATTTCGGCAGCTGCTGCTGCATTTGGAGCATTAATTGCATCCAAATTTACAGTATCACCAGGATTAGCACTAGTCTTCTCAGAATCAATCAGGCCATATCCGCGTACCCATACATCGTAGTCAGCATTGGGTAAGTCAGGTACAACGTATCTGCCCATGTCATCTGTAACTACAATCTTAGCGTACAGGGTCTCAAAATCATCAGTTTCTGCTATAACCCAAACACCCGCTTCGGGACCATTTGGGCCTGTGACAACACCACCTATGTCATCACCATCTATGGCCACCTGAGCTTGAGAACCAGATGCCCAAGCCAAGGCTAGTATAATTAGTGGGAGAAATTCCCATCTGTGAGTTATGGTTTTCTTGTTCATTACCCTCTCCTACACGTTAGGGGGATATACTACCCTTCTAAATAAAAAAAAATAAGACATTTTGGTTCAAAAATTGTGCTGGCAAACTGGTAATTACTATAAGTATTACGTGTTAAAAGAAGTCTGCTTTAGTTCAGGAACGCGTTTAATTGGAAAAAATATGTTTGGTATATGTGTTTTAGGGAACTTTTTAGCAAAGTCAACAGGGGGAATCATGAAACGGATGTTCATAGGAATACTTGCATCAATTATTTTCTTTTCTTTTGCAGCAGTCTCTCAAGTTATTGATTATGTAGAAATTACAGAGCAAGTCATGGAGAACCCAGACCCTTCTGATTGGATCATGATTAATAGGACTTATGACCAACAGCGCTATAGTCCTCTTAATCAAATAGACAGAAATAATGTGGCAAATCTAGGTTTAGCGTGGTCAAGAGGGCTGCCGCAGGGCACCCAGGAGACCGTGCCTCTAGTCTATGATGGTGTTATGTACCTTTCTCAGCCTGGTTCTAGCATTTTAGCTGTGGATGCGACAACAGGTGATGAAATTTGGACATATAGACGTAATATCCCGCCAGAAGCTGTTGAATACGTTGGTCGTCCTGAAACTGCGCGAATAAAAAACATTGGAATATTTAAGAATTTAATCTTTTATCCCACTCCCGATGGCTTTTTAGTGGCGCTTGATGCTAGATCTGGAGATGTGCAATGGGAAACTCAGTTATTTGAGCCTGACACAGGAACGCAACATACTGGTGGGGTATTAGTTGCAGATGGGAAAGTCCTGACAAATAGAAGCTGTAAACAGCGTGTTGGATGCTTTATTTCAGCCCATGATGCGATTACAGGTGAGGAGATTTGGAAGTTTTATAATACAGCCGCACCAGGTACCCGAGATGGAGATAGCTGGGGAGATCTTCCAGTGGATCAGCGAGTTGCAAGTTCATGGGGTTTGCCAGGTTCTTACGATCCAGATTTAAGGATTACTTACTGGGGTATTTCAAATCCAATTCCTTACACAAGATTGACTCGTCATGGGAGTCCTGAGGCAATCTCAGCTACTGCACCAGCTGACCTTTATAGCAATTCGACAGTTGCCCTTGATATAGATACAGGCGATTTGATTTGGTATTACCAGCATTTACCTGGTGATGATTGGGATCTGGATCATCCCCATGAGAGAACAATTCTTTCTACCCCATTCAATCCTGACCCAGAGGCTGTGAAGTGGATTAATCCAAGTATTCAACGTGGCGAAAAACGTGAAGTTGTTGCTAGCGTTGGTGAAGCTGGGGGGGTTTTTGTCTTAGATAGAATGACAGGTGAGTTTTTATGGGCAACTCCATTTCCATATGACGTTCCGGGATTTAATATTTCTGACATTAATGTAGAGACAGGCCGCACTACCATTAACTACGATAGGGTATTTAAGCAAGATGGAGACAGAAGTTTAATTTGCTTTCATAACACAAGAAGTTTTTGGTCAACGGCTTATGATCCAACTAGAAATTCGTTGTATGTGCCATTTCATGATGCCTGCCTAGATATGGCAGCAAATGCATCAATGCCGGCAGGCTTTGGTCCCCGAAATGCAGTTCTTCGTCCTGGTATAGAGCCTTCAGAATATGCTGGAATTGCAAAGATAGATCTATCTACAGGAGAGATGCATCGTATTCATTCCCAGGCAATTCCTGGTAATGGCTCTGCTCTTGTTACAGCTGGAGATTTATTATTCTGGGGTGATTTAGAGAGAAGATTTAATGCATTCGACTCCGATACGGGAGAAATTCTGTGGCGTACAGTAGTTGGTGGAATTGTTCAGACTAGTACTATCACCTACGCAGTGGATGGCAGGCAATATGTAGTAGTTATGACAGGTAATGGACAATCAGGAACTGCAAGACCAACTGCTCTTGGGCGAGTGCGAACAGTTCATGGCCACAACGAAATTTATGCCTTTGCCTTACCAGAGGGATGAGAATTATCCCATCCCTCTGAGTGTGATCAAATGCCTTAAGCAGAATCTGAAATAAGAGGCCTAAGGTCTTGAATATTATCGACATCCTCAATGTTGTTGATGCGCTCAATTAACGTTTCTGTTCGATTATCACCAAGAATAGGTGCTAACAAGGTTCTAACTTTATCATTCACTCCTTCAGTATCCAGGGGATTTTCTGGAGTACCTGGAGCATGACTTACAAATAGATCAGCTTGTTGGCCATCAGTTAAGGTTACTTGAACGTATCCACTTCTCGGAGCTTCCACTACAGCAAGCTCTGGATCTGCAATATATTCAATGCGCTCCTTAACGGCGAGTACCTCAGGGTCAGACATTCGCTCAAAGGAATGACTGTTCTCGAAATCTATATAGCCATCAACCACGGCTACAGACATAAGGTGTTGTGCATTGATATCTGGCATAGAGCGATTGTCAACTATTCTGGCGCCATCCTCTGGCAATCTAATGACCATATGTTCTAAGTTTTCAGCTGTTATTCCATATTGTTCACGCAGGATGAAGAATGCAGCTAAAGGAGATTGAGTGGGATATCCGGTAGGGAAAGTTTTGATTGCTGTTTCTTCTATGTAAAAACGACTACCTAAATCAGCAACCATTTCTTCGGGGCTAGGTTCTACAGATTGTGCGTCTATGATATTGCGTTGGCCTTCCAGTGCATCTAGTACACCCGTGAACCCTGACTGAATCATAGTAGCTGCAGCAACGCCATTTCTCGCGCCCATACCGCTAAAGTCAAAAGCCTTTTCAATATGTTCAACATCACGTACCCAGCTCCAAACTCCAGACACTTGCTGGACAGCATATGAAATCGCATAACGCATTTCTGTCTCGTTGAATCGGGCAAGCGAAGCAGCAGTAGCTGTCGCTCCAAATGTTGAACTATAACCTTCAGCTGCTCGACCTCTTGCACGAACCAATGCCGGTTGAAGCGCAACTAGAAAACGACAACACATGTCATAGCCTAGTACACATGCACGCAAAAATTCAGTCCCCGAGCTGCCTTCCTTTTCACCCATTGCAAGTGCAGCTGGTATAACTACACAGCCTGGATGGGCTTTTGTAAAAGGATGAAAATCATCGGTCTCATCAGCATGTCCAAACATTCCGTTAGTAAAAGCTGCATTTGTTGCGGTTGTCATGATATCTGTTGTTGCAACAGAAGCTTCTGGTGTTCCTCCTTGTAGGCGCATGTAGTCTATTGCTACCTCGCCGGGTAGAAGTTGTGCTCCAGAGACAACAGCTCCAATTGAATCTAGTATCCGGTGTTTAGCTGCTAAAACTACACTTGGTGGCAGTGGGGTATCACGAACATCAACCATATAACGTGCGAGGCGGCCAGTTAGATCTGGTCCTCGAGGCGCTGGTTCTGCGCTAATTCCAGCAGTGGTTGGTGCAGGTGCTTGTGGAGGTGCTTGCTGCCCCACAGAGCCTGAGTCGCATGCAGCTAAGGTAGCGAGTGCAATTGAGCCGCTTGCTCCCTGTAAAACTTTTCGTCTTGAGAGTTTAATTGTATCTTCCGACTCAGAAGTAGTTTCTGTATGTTCTATTGCTGTATCAGCTTGGTTGTTTTTATTGCTCACTTAATATCCTCGCTAATTATTGATTTAGTTTATACAAATTATGTACTAATATACCTCGACCATGCACCGATCAGTAATTTTTACGCATTTACGAACCTGATTTACGTCCCAATCTGATGGTGGAATATCTGCTAGCTTTTCTCTGATAGTAAAATAGTTATTACCAATACTATGTTCTGCCATTACTTTGAATAGCCCGCTCTGCATTCCCGCTAACCCGCATATATAGAGCAATGTTCGAGGGTTTTCTAAAAATTGGCCAAATATATTTATGTGTTTACTAAGATAATGATGAACGTATTGTCCTGGTCCACCATCTAAAGTTGGCTCTCGACTTATTGCTGTATGGTAGTGGAAATTTTTGTGCTCTTTTTCTAACCGCTTAAATAGATCGTCATAAATGAGGTCTGTTGTGTATGGAGCACCCATCAATAGATGGACTTGACTGGTAGTAGAGTTTTTTTCTAATAACTCTAGCGCCATTCCTCTAAAAGGGGCTATACCAGTTCCAGTTGCTACAAACAGGTAGTCATGTTGTTCTGTTTTAGAAGGAAGTAGGAATCGTTTGCCATTAGGGCCTGTAATTCGAACTTCATCACCTGGTTTTAGGTTACAGAGGTAGTTACTACAAACACCAAGAAACAGACTATGGTCATTTGGATCATCACCGGTCTTTTGTGGATAGTATTCGCCAATTTCGCGTTTTGTTGTAGTGGAAATTACTTTGCCATCACCATTTTCACCATCACTCGGGCAGGCTAGTGAGTACAGACGGACCTTGTGAGGCTTACCTTTTTCATTCATTCCTGGAGCAAGGACACCGAATGCCTGTCCAACCAAACATTTTCCTTCAAGAAGCGTATCGCTAATATCAATTACCGTATGTCTTACAAAGCTTGCAGATTTACCTTTTAAGCATGTTTCGTTTGATACGATTTTGCCAGTTACAGGCGATGAGACATGTGCTATCCCTAAAGCAGCATCAGGCAGTTGAGGTTGGGTCACATTTTTATCCTTTGTCATTAAGTAGATGGTAGCAGTTGAGACTCAGCTGTTGAACTTTTGAATGAAAGTTCGCACTCGAGATGCGTTTTTTCCAAGATCACTAATTCCGATCCGTGACTGAGAGCGGATGTCAACTTGGCTTCCTTGCTCTGATTTTGTTATCCGTATGACCACATCATCTTTGAATCGAAAAAAACGGGTTGTGTCAGTTGCTTCAATCATTCCGCTATTAAAATCACTAGCAACAATTTTCCAACCCATAATTTTTGCAATTTCTAATGCTTTTAAAAAAGCATCATTTGAGTTGAGATTTGAATGAATAGGTTTGATGTCCTCATAGTGTTTTTTTTGGCGAGCTGCTATTTCTGGTCCGCCGTATTTCACGGGATTATCTCCTGAACGTCGAAGGGATGAAACGGCATTAAAATTCGGCGGATTAGAAGTATCAGTAGTGATGTCATTAATTAATGGGAGCACAGAACTTGTTTCTCCAACAAAAAGAAGGAAGATGAGTGTAATTACCCCGGAGCTTGAAATGATAACAGTCCATTTTTTCATGGCTCATTACTATTAGACTATCGGCTAAATAGGTACGCACTTTGAAAGCCCATTATACTGGTAGTGACAATCTCACAATTTAAAAAATAACATTGCTTCGTGTAATTCTTGATAAGAATACGTATCCTTCTATTTCGATGTAGTCTTGAGAGATATGGTGAATACTAAAAATACAGAGTCAGATGGTCGGTCGCCACAACAAGCGAGCTATACTCGTGAGGAGTTGCTTATATCTGGCACAAAAGGAATTTTTGGGACTGGCAATGCGAAATTACCGACTCCAAACATGTTGATGTTTGACCGCATTATCAATATAGATGATACGGGTGGCAAACATGGTAAAGGGGAGTTAGTAGCAGAGCTAGATATTATTCCTGATCTTTGGTTTTTTGATTGTCACTTTAATGGAGATCCGGTGATGCCAGGATGTTTAGGCCTGGATGCCATGTGGCAGTTAGTAGGTTTTTGGTTAGCTTGGTCAGGAGCCAATGGTAGAGGCAGAGCATTGGGAGTCGGGGAAGTTAAGTTTCAAGGACAGGTGCTTCCCGAGAGTAAACTTGTACGTTATCACGTTCATATGAAAAGAGTTATTAATAGAAAGCTTGTGATGGGGCTTGGTGATGGAACTATGGACGTAGATGGAAGGACCATTTATCAGGCAACAAATCTTCGTGTAGGGCTGTTTACATCAACTGAAGGGTTTTAATTGTTTATCTAATTAGTCGATTTACATATGATGTTTAGAATCAACTGGCTTCATAAAGGCATTCGCAAATAAAGCAATGCCTAGCAATCCTGCCATAAGAAACATAGTAGTGTTGTAAAGACTGCTAGTGGGGTCAATTGTTCCCGGAGGAACAATCTCCATAAGGTTTGCGATTGTCACAGTATTTTGATCAACCAATTCCTGTAACTGGGTTATTTCTGCACCATAGGTTGACTGAAATATAGCAGGATTCACGCTTACTGCTAATTCATTGATTGCTTTAGAGCTTGCGTTATCCCTGAGAGAAGTTATTGCTAAGGGCCCCAGTACACCGGCAGTGCTCCATGCAGTTAATAGTCGACCATGAATTCCGCCAACATATTTAGTGCCAAATATATCAGCAAGATAAGCTGGAATAGTGGCAAATCCGCCACCATACATGGTGAAAATAATCATTGTGGTGGCATAAAAGTAGATTAACCATAGAATGCTAGGAGATACGCTAACTTGTGAAGCAGTGTAGGGGATAGATACATACAGAAGAATTCCCAATGCAAAGAAAATCCAATAAGTGGTTCGTCTGCCGATATAGTCAGAAGTGCTAGCCCAAAAAAACCGACCAACCATATTGAAGACGCTGATCATGACGACATAGGTTGCAGCATAAGCACTATCAACAATATGGGGTAACGTTGTGCCAAAGATTTCAGTCATCATGGTTCGAGCAACACTTAATACACCAATACCAGCTGTGACGTTGAAGCAGAGAACAATCCAGAGCTGGTAAAATTGGGGTGTACGAAGTGCTTGATCAATATCTACGTCATGAGTTGAGATCATTTTCTTAGCACGCGCACTATCATCTGGAGGTGTCCATCCATCAGGTTTCCAGTCAGCTGCAGGGATTCTGTATGAAAAAGCAGCAAACATCATCACAATGAAATAGATAATTCCCAAGGCTATAAATGCTTGGGCTATTCCGACACTTCCTGTATTGACTAAATAAACCCCCTCTGGGCCAGGCATGATCATATTCGCAATATCATTAGAACCTACTACCGTAACTTCATGAAGCCCGTCAGCCATGGCAGCAAAACGTCTTCCAGCATTAGTAACTAAATTTATATCTGATAAAGGGCCAAGATAGTCTGGTGCTCTGTAGAAGGTCTTGATCAGCCAGTCTTTCAATGGAGCGCCTATCATTGCTCCTCCACCAAAGCCCATAATTGCCATTCCCGTTGCCATCCCTCGCCGGTCAGGAAACCAACGAATCAGAGTACTAACTGGAGATACATAACCAAGGCCAAGCCCACACCCACCAATTACTCCATAACCAAAATAGATCAGCCATAGTTGATGTAGTGCTATTCCAAGTCCACCGATAAGGAACCCGCCGCCCCAACACATCGCTGCTACGACACCAACCTTGCGCGGACCTACTTCTTCAAGCCACTTGCCAGCAAATGCTGCTGCAAGACCAAGAGAGACAATTGCCACAGTAAAAATCCATACAACATTACTCAAGGACCAGTCATCAGCTGCGGGAGTCACTACACCAAATACACGAATAAGAGCTGGATTAAAGATGCTCCACGCATAAACAGAACCAATGCATAAATGGATAGCAATGGATGCAGGCGGTACTAACCATCGGTTGAAACCAGGTTTTGCAATAATACGTTCTTTAGAGAGTAGTCCTGACATATTGGATTACTTTATAGCAGGCAAGCTAAAAATTAATGTCCAGAAAATGGATATTAAACTTAAAAAAAAGCATATTTTTCTTATACGCCATCAATTATGAAGGTAATCCAGTGTCTTTGGCGGGTATTTTGGTCGATTATCGAAATCAGTCCCACTCAAGCTCAATGCCATGCCCACGCGTTTCATCTCCATGCATGGGTGTTATATAACCCAGAAGGCCTCCGTTTGTTCCATCACGAAGCAAATGTATTCTTGCCTTTATTGGATCTCCGGGTTTCACATCTTCTCGCTTTACGCCATTTTCAAAAATTGAATTTGGAGCAGCAGCTTCCAATGACCATGTAACTATTTCTCCATTTTCATCCATAACATCAAGATAAAGCCAGGAATGAGGATTGATGAGATGAACTTCACTAACTGTGCCTTCTATGTCTGTCCATATAGTTATTTCATATGCATTGTGAGAATGATGAGCATGCGTTGGAATTACAAGAGTAATAATAAAAACGCTAAAAAAACATACTGTTTTAAGCCAAAATTTCTGAATCATTTTTATCTCCCTGATTTCCTTTATCTAACGCGTGGCGTTGGTGGGTATCCGTTAGAGTAAAGCATTGTTCCTACCCAATCGTAACGAATTCGATTGTAATCCTCGTCCAAAAAGGCTAATGAGATCTGAAACAATCCAGGTGCTGGCCTTCCTTTTGGAACAGTTGCTTCTACTATATAAAGTTTATCTTCATGCATATGGACCACAGAAGTAATGAGCGCTCCATCATCTCTGATTTGTCTGATGTTGTGACCCTCAACTCGGTCTGAATTGTAATGAGCATAATGTACAGTTTTAGCATCATCTCGCTTCAGTATGTTCCATGAGGCATACACAATGGCTCCGCGAACTTCTTCGGGACCATCATCTTGGCAAAGATCTCCATCTCCACCAGATTCCCTGCACCGTTCATTACGGGCATGATGGATATCGATTGCATCGTTGTAATCCACGACGGTTACAGAAAAGAGGTGATCATTTTGTTCGTAACTATATACACGTCCAGGCAGATTTATTCTGTATTCAGTGGGGTATGAAATTTCTTCAACAGACGGGTCTCCAGGAAAGCTGATACTAAAATGATCGTCTCTGCTAATGTATTCAGACCATGTGAAACCTTGGCTGAAAGCTGATGATGCATAGATAAATAGAACTGAGATCAAAATTAGTTGCAAAGCACGCATTAGTTTGTCCTTAATACATAAATGAATTTTAACCAGTAAGGCGATTCGCAGGAAAGTTGAAATTTTCGGCGCGTTTAGGACCCGCCTTGCTTGTCCTTAGCTCATTGAACACCTTATCAAGCTTATTATCTATTTTGGTGAAATATTCTTGGTTGATTTCATCAAGCTTTTTGCCAAGTTTATCAGCATCAAATTCTGCCATCGGGCTATCCTCTTTATTGTTATTTTTTGCCGTATAGACGACTAGTTACTATTTTAGCTTAGTTTCTGTGAGATAACAGAGAACATTGCTTCATAGTTTTTTTGAAAGCTAAAGGTTACCGTAGAACCCCTCTTGCTGAGAAACACTCAACACCATGATCATTATGCGCGCTTAACTGCACAACCCCGTCAGTTTGGTTGCCTGCAAGGTGTATTGTGTCTCCAATATATAAGGCATTTTTGGCGCGAAAAGAAAACTCTTTAAGTGGAGAAAACTCATTTTCACGCCAGACTAAGTCGGCAAGTAACATTGCTGTGAGTGGTCCATGCACAACAACAGCAGGGTATCCCTCAGATTGCACATAAGGTAAATCATAGTGAATACGGTGAGAATTAAAAGTAAGAGCAGAGAATCTAAATAGGAGTCTTTCGTCAGGTTTTATCAGTCGAGAAAAGTCAGATTTTGGGATTTCCTTTGTTGTTAATTCTATATCTTGTTTCTTTTGAGGACCTGGTAGATAGGCAATGTCATGCTCCTCAACTAGTTGTACACCGTGTTCATTGCTTATTTGGTGCTCCACAGTTACAAAGATAATCTCCCCGGTTCGTCCATTTTTATGTATTACAGATTGAATTGTAGAGATGCGTTTAACTTTCTGACCTATCAGTAAATCTCCTGAAAACTTGATTCGACCACCAGCAAACATTCTTCTTGGAAAGGGTACAGGGGGTATGAACCCACCTTTCTCGGCATGGCCGTCTTCTGCCATTTCACTGAATCTTGTTGTTTCTAGAAATGTCAGCCAGTGGTATAACGGCGGTAGTGCTACTCCTTCATTATATTTGGCAGGGTCATAATCAAGTGTTGAAGCAAGTGCGCGTACAGAAGCTACCGAAATAGTATCTTCCCGAGTTTCTTGGTTGCCTTCCCAACTGCGTAAATTATCTATGTCAGATTGTTTCAATGAATTTTCTCCGTTCCTTCAAGTGGAAAAGCAGGCATTTTCTCGGTTTCACCTAATTCGAGAATCTGTTCAATAAGTTGTTCAGAGCCATCTTGTGATTCTGCATTACTCAAAACCATTTTTGCTTTGGTCTTGATTTCCTCAGGAGTTAACTGTGACTGTGGGTCTCCTTTGCAATCTTTGCGGACAGCAGTGATTGCCTCTTTTGAAGGTGAGGTAATCCGAACTGTTGCACCCCATCTTTCAGGATAAGCATCATTGTATTCGGGCGTCGCTATTACAGAGATTTTATTGCGACTTTTAGATAAATTTTTTCTTTGCGTGTCATCAAACGAACCAAAATTAACTGCACCATCGGTTAGTGCAACATTTACACAATGCTGTAGCGAAAATTTAGCTGTATATGCTGTTTGAGGTGATGGTCTATCACATACATCTAGTGCAGCTTGAAAAGTTTCTATTTGAATATGGTATTCAGTTTGAGGATTAAAACTGCTGTGAAGCTCAAGTGCGGCATCAATCGTAGGGTGTGTGTGGCGACAACACGGCCAAGGTTTAATGGAGGTTTGTGTTAATTGCCATGGTGAATTTGGGTTAGCAAGTATAGCTTCAGGAATAGCATCAGGGCATAAAGCTCGGAAAAAGCCTTTTTCACCTTCAAGTATTAACTCTGCACCAGTAAAACCGCGAGACGCTAAAGTGGCTGCTGTATAACCTGCCTCAGCAGCACGAGCTGTATGTAAGTGTTTACTCATAGCTTCATCTGGAAGAAATTGCCATAGTCCACATGATTGAGTTCCTGCACTGCCTAATGCCCATATAGTTTGTTCCCGGGAAAGTCCAAGAAGTTTTGATGCGGCCATGGCTACTCCAAATGGCCCACAGGTTGAAGTGTTATGCCATACCTTATAATGAGCAGGACCTACAGCCATCCCAATGCGAGTAGTTGCTTCATAGCCGTAAAGCACGGCCTCTAGAAAATCGCGCCCACTTTTTCCTAGCCTGGCAGCTAGGTGCCAGGCTAGTGGGATAACAACACTACCAGGATGCACAACAGAGTCTCTATGAAGATCATCTATCTCTAGAATGTGTGCAAGTCCACTTGCCAGAAAAACATCAGAACCTGTCCCCTGATCGGCATCATCAAACCAGTTTTTTAAAATTTTTCCTGGTATTGAATTTTGTCCGCCAATAACACACGCAACAGTATCTAAAACGAAATGTGAGGCAGCCGTAAGATCTGTGTCCGATATTGGTTTTGATTCTATAAAGTCAATAAGTTTGCTTGTCAGGCTTTCCAAATCTGGTTCTCCATGAAATTGGTTTGATTAAGTTTAGACTTCAGAACGATTTAGGCATGCCAAGCACATGAGTGCCTACATGAGAAAGTATTAGATTTGTTGAAACTGGGGCTATTCTATAAAGACGTGTTTCACGGAATTTTCGTTCAACATCATATTCTTGTGCAAAAGCAAAGCCGCCTAATGTTTGCATACATACGTCAGCCGCTTGCCATGAAGCCTCTGATGCTAGTAGCTTGGCCATATTTGCTTCTGTACCACAAGGCTTGCCAGAGTCAAAATCTGAGCCTGCTTTCTCTACCATCAAAGCTGCTGCTTCTGTCTGAATATGTGATTCTGCAATCGGAAATTGAATTCCTTGGTTTTGTCCAATGGGTCGTCCAAAAACTTCTCTTTCAGAAGCATAATCAGATGCTTTTTTTACTAAAAATCTTGCGTCACCAATACATTCAGCAGCAATTAGGATACGTTCTGCATTCATCCCGTCTAGAATATACTTAAAGCCTTCTCCTTCTGTACCAATCAGGCTATCAGCAGGTACACGAAAATTATCGAAGAACACGCTTGTGGTTGCATGATTAATCATGGTCTCTATTGGAGTAATGGTGACTGAATCCTCTTCGGCTTCATTTAGGTTAACAAGAAAGACAGAAAGACCTTTTGTTGGTTTGGATACAGAACCTCTATCTTCCGTTCTTGTAAGAAGGATCATTAAGTCACTATGTTCCGCTCGTGATGTCCAAATTTTTTGTCCATTTATAATATAGTCATCTCCATCATGTACTGCTGTTGTCGTAATGCGGGTTGTATCGGTTCCACTACTGGGTTCAGTTACACCAAATGCTTGTAATCTTAAAGAGCCTTCAGCAATACCAGGTAACCACTTTTCCTTTTGTTCTACTGAGCCATGTCTGAGCAATGTTCCCATCGTATACATTTGTGCATGACAAGCTGCTCCATTGCCACCGGACTTATGAATGGTTTCTAGGATGATGCAAGCAGCCTTGAGATCAAGGCCGCTTCCGCCATATTCTTCAGGAATCAAAACTGATAAATAACCGGTATCGATAAGCGCCTGTACAAACTCAGATGGATAACTAGCTTCCTGATCCTGAAGACGCCAGTATTCCCCAGGAAAATCATCACATAGACGTTCTACGGCCTCACGAATCTGTTCATAACTTTCACTGTAATTTCTGAACATAAACTGTCGTACTCTGGATAATTTAAGGTAATGCTACAGCTAAGAGAGCGCCCGGTTGTCTTCGTCTTGGGCTACCGGCTTGAAGAAGAATATACTGCCTTCCTTCATGCATATAGGTCATCATTCCGTACTCACCAGGAATTGGTATTTCAACACTAGCGAGAATTTCGCCAGTTAGTTTATCTCGTGCATGAAGAAGCGGATCTGCATTTGGCCCGAGTTCTGCCTGACCTCTCAAATCCTCTGTGGTTTGTACAAGAAGGTCGCCCACGACCATTTGAATAGAATGACCAGTGCCACCGGTATTAGGAATCTCTACCCCCTGAAGCATTGGGTGGTTAAGTAATTGTTGTGGCGTGTTTCCAACTGGAATATCCCAGAGTTTATCCCCTGTGTTCATGTCATAAGCTGCTAATCCTTGAAACAGTGGCTTGTATAGAGGTAACCCCTGAATATTTGGAAGGGCTGCTACTGGACCTCCCGGATGATATGCAGCGACCGTTGTGCCAGTAGTCGGGGTATGTCTTTCATTTCCTCTCCAGCTCTCAGCTGAGGCTCCAGCAAAATGTATTCTTTCTTCATCAACGCCGTTGGTGGGTACTAAAAACCCTGGAGCTGTACATTCCCTGACATGAGAGGCGTACATAATCCCTGTTGTCGGGTCAGCGACTGGCGGATGATAGATGTTTAAACCACCTTTACAACCGACGCTATTTATAAAATCATTATCGTGAGGGTAGGGTAGTGGAGGTACGTAGAGCCCGCCTACCTGGAATCTGCTGAGAAGCTCCAAAGCGCGTTCTTTTAGCTCAGGGGTGTAGTCGATAACAAATTCTTCTGTGATCCCATCCCAGACTATCGGGTCTAATGGTTCCGGTCGAGTAGGATAGGGTTGTGTTGGGGCTGTGTAGTTACCAGGCACCTCTGTCTGAATAACAGGACGGTCTTCAATAGGCCAAATTGGTTCGCCTGTTTCCCTGTTGAAGGCAAAAATCAGTCCTTGTTTAGTGTTTTGTACCAAGGCGGGGATTTCTTCTCCATCCACCGTGAGGTCCAGCAGGATTGGTGCAGCTGGTGTATCGTAATTCCACTGCTCACTTCTGTGGATCTGATAGTGCCATCGGCGTTCCCCTGTCTCTACATCCAGTGCAAGTACGCTTCCACCAAAAAGATTATATCCGGGGCGATGGCCAGTATAAGACTGAACTGTTGATGCATTGGTAACAACATAGACCAGACCTAATTCAGGGTCTGCAGATGCCGGTGCCCATTGAGATATATCTCCTGACCAGCGCCATGATTCATTTCCCCAAGTATCATTACCAAACTCCCCTGGCCTTGGAATGACATGAAACTTCCAAAGGTACTCCCCCGTTCGGGCATCAAATCCCATTATGTCGCCCGGTACGTTTTCTATACGAGTCTGATCATAACTCGGTTCATGGCCAGCCAAGACTACGATGACACCATTGACCACGATAGGTGGTGATGAGGCAGTTACCTCGCCAAGTGGCCTTGGAATACCATAGTCAGGGTCATATGGTCCTCCTGTCCATTCCTCCCACGGACCCCAGTCCTTGATCAGGTCAGGTATTAAATCAACAACACCGGTTTGTGAAAAACCTTCTAATGGAACCGGGCTACCCCAGTTTTCCAGTGGGCGTCCCGTTTTTGCATCCAATGCCCAAAGGAAAAAAGAAGGGCTAGTAATATAAACAACTCCTCGTCCATCAACCTCTGCATAGGCAATTCCCTTACCAAAGTCCCTTCTTGGGGAACGTAAATATCTAGTAGTTTGTGGTTCACGAAAAGTCCAAAGTGTTTCACCAGTGCCGGGATCGATGGCAACTACCTGTCTGCGTTGTCCAGCTACTGTATAGAGCACACCATCAGCATAGACGGGTGTAGCTCTCATGGTGTATTCCACGCCTGGCCCAAAGTTATCACCTCGCCAGATCCAGGCTACTTCCAGATCTGAGAAGTTATCTGCATTAATTTGATCAAGCTGTGGTGCAGAGCGCGTGCTTCCTGCATCGCCTGTTAAAAATCGCCATTCTCCATTCTCAAGGCCTGCTAGTTGAGCATGACTTTGTGACAAACCCCACAAGTAGAGGAAAGACATTGTTAGTGTAGTAATAAGGTTGATCCTTGTCATAATGGAAATCTCCAAAAGTAACGATATTTTTGTTGCTATAGATACATATGATTTTTAATCATTCGACTGAGTTAGGTTAAGACTTAATAACTTTGTTTCCTCGCTCAGGCTAGTTATTAGTATAGTATCTTAGACGTCGGTCAGGGTCACAACACTATGCCCCGATAGCTCAGCTGGATAGAGCGTCCGCCTCCTAAGCGGAAGGCCAGAGGTTCGAATCCTCTTCGGGGCGCATTCAAAAATAAAATATCCTTATTTATCAGTTAGTTATACTAAATTAGTCTAGCGAACCGTATACACAAACGTATACACATTGGGTGATATGCTATATATCTTAAATGGTAAGGTTACTATCAAGGATGCAAATAAAGCCTAAAATTTTTACTGCATTTTTTCTTTTAGTACTCTTAACTGCTTGTGCTGCACCCTCCTATCAAGTACCACCACCGTCAGATGTTAGTATTTCTAGAGCCGTTACCGAAATTAATTCGGCAAGAAATAGACCTGCAAAAAGTGTATCTATGGCCGAAGCAAACGCTGCAGTAGAGGGCGTTATGCATCGACTAAAGCCAAAAGCACAATCTTTGTGTAATTACCTAGCAGAAAGAAGCTCTGCATCATGCAGGAATTGGCAAGTGACCGTTGAAGATAATAACGAGTTCAATGCCTATGCAACTGGTTCTAACGAGATAGTAATTTACAAAGGAATAATTGAACAAACATACTTTATAGATGAGGTGGCTCTAG
>PBDA01000020.1 GCA_002718345.1 Rhodospirillaceae bacterium | reverse complement strand
TGGTTAGAATACCGGCCTGTCACGCCGGGGGTCGCGGGTTCGAGTCCCGTCCACTCCGCCAGTTATAGGAAGGGCAGGTTTATTTTTCTTAAGAGAAATAGATCTGCCTTTTTTCATTCATTTAACATATAGCGTACAAGTAATGCTTCAAAAGATTCGTGAAGGTGTTGGTAGATGGATTGCAGGGATAATCCTTGGGCTGATAGCTGTAGCATTTATTTTTTGGGGAGTGGATCCAACAATTATGGGTTCAACATTTGCTGCTAAAGTCAACGGAGAAGATATATCACTTTTTGATTTTGAAAGAGCCTACCAAGCTCAACAAAGTCAATACCAAGATCTCTATAGGACAGAAATGTCTCCTGACCTTCAAAGAGAAATGAGGCTAGCAGCTCTTGAAGGGCTTATTCGAAATGAAGTGATTCTTCAGCGAGTACAGTCAGAGGGTTATAGAATTTCAGATGAGCGATTAATTCAAGAAGTACGTTTGCGCCCAGAGTTTCAGGTAGGTGGTGAGTTTTCTTTGGATTTGCTACGTTCTCGTCTCATTACTGAAGGGATCTCTGAAGAGTTTTTTCTTGAGTTGCAAAGAGAACAACTAGCACTATTTGAGCTTCAAAACGGTATCGCGAGATCAGCCTTTTTTACTCCTACAGAACTGGCCAGGTATGTTGAACTTTATTATCAGGAAAGAGAAGTAGCTTATGCGATTTTTGAGCCTGAAAATTTTCGTGATCAGGTCGAATTGGATGAGTCAGATATTCTTGACTATTACGAAAATAATAGAGCTCAGTTTTTTTCAGAAGAAAGTGTTGACATAGAATATATTGAAATTCAGCAGTCTGATATAGAAGGTGATGTTGAAGTTACAGAAGAAGTTCTTCGAAGTTTTTATGAGCAGGAGCAATATCGTTTCCAAACAGAAGAAGAACGAAGAGCTAGACATATTCTTATCAATTCACCACAAGAAGATTCTGATGCAGAATCAAGAGCCTTGGAAATTTTGACTCGTCTTGAAAGCGGCGAAGAATTCGAGACGCTAGCTGCGGAGTTTTCAGAGGATGCTGGCACAAGCAGCCAAGGTGGAGACTTAGGTTGGGTTAGTAGGGGTTTGCTGGTAGGTCCTTTTGAAGATGCTCTTTATGCTATGCAAGTTGGAGAAGTACAAGGTCCAGTCAAGTCGGATTTTGGTTACCATTTAATACGTCTCGATGAAATTCGTGCAGGCGATGCACAGTCTTTTGAAGAGTTGAGAGATGACTTGGTGGCAGATTATCAAAGCAGCCGTGCAGAAGAGCTTTTTTATAATCAAGCTAATGATTTAGCTGATCGTGCTTTTGATGCCTTTGATGAATTGGCAAGCGTGGCTGCAGATATGGGATATCCTCTCCAGACCTTTGCAGGCCTAACCCGCACTGGTACCGTGAGTCCAGTTGATAACAGCGTTCCTCTTATACAGGCAGCTTTTAGTGACGAAGTACTTGAGCAGCGAGAGAATAGTGGACTTGTAGAAGTTCAAGGTGATCATGTTCTAGTAGTACGTGTGGTTGAGCATAATCTTCCAGCAGAACAACAATTAGAGTTAGTGCGATCTAACATTGAAGAGGAGTTAATTCGATTGGCATCAATCTCACTAGCAGAGATTGCTGCTGAAGAGTTTTTAAGCCAAATAACAAACAATCTCACACCCCCCCAAACAACAGGCAGTGAAGAGATAGAGGTTGCGTCTGATGTACAGATAGATGACCAAGAAAGAGCAGAAAGTGCGCTCTCTATCTTGGCCGCTGAGCATGGTGGTATATGGAATGATGCAAGATGGGTTGAACGGACAGATCAAACTGTTCCTTCAGAGATATTAGGAGCAGTTTTTTTGGGGCAACCGGTTTTGAGTCAAGTCTTAAATCAACAAATAGGTTTAACTAACGGTGGTCATGCGGTTTATTCTGTTTATGGGCTTAGGGTGGGTAATGAGGATAGCCTAACTATTGCTGAGCGGTCCCAGTTAAATAATCAATTGGGTCAGCAGGTGGCTACTCATGAACTCACTAGTTATGTAAGTGAGGTCAGACAGCAGGCAACAGTAAGAATTCCAGAGACTGTGCTTGATCCGCCATTATTCTAGTATCAGCACAATATATCTATTGATTTGGGCTTAGATGCATCCCTACAGTGTTATAACCCGCATCAACATAAAGGACTTCACCTGTCACGCCAGATGCTAAGTCAGATACAAGAAAGCTGGCAGCATTACCAACGTCCTCGATCGTTACATTCCGTCTAAGAGGTGCTGCTTCACTTACGTGCGTAAGCATCTGGCGCATTCCTTTAATTCCTGCTGCTGCAAGAGTTCTTATGGGGCCTGCGGAGATTGCATTGACACGGATTCCATCAGGCCCAAGGTCAAATGCCATGAATCTGACATTAGCTTCAAGGCTTGCCTTAGCAAGCCCCATTACGTTGTAGCTTGGTAAAGAACGTACAGCACCTAAATAACTAAGTGTTAGAAGAGCCCCGCCATTATTCATCATATGTCGGCCTGCTTTTGCAAGGGCAGAGAAGCTAAAACTTGAGACATCATGAGCGATCTTGAAGCCATCCCGGTTGATTGAGTCAAGATAACGGCCTTCAAGTTGATCTGCAGGAGCATAAGCAACTGAGTGAACGAGAATATCAAAGTTTTCCCAGTGCTGAGAAAGGTCTGAAAAAAAACGATCAATTTGATCGTCATTAGTTACATCTAGCGGTAATGAGATTTGACTTCCAACTTCTGCTGACATTTTTTTGACGCGTTCCTGTATTTTTTCATTCTGATATGTAAATGCAAGCTCTGCTCCTTGAGCCTTAAGTGCTTGTGCAATTCCCCAAGCAATGGAGCGGTTGCTTGCAAGCCCAGTTATGATTGCCCGTTTTCCACTTAGAAATCCCATTTGTTTCCTCGTTTACGTTTATGTTGTTTGATTAGTTACGTCTATAAACATAACTAGTTTTTGTCCAGGTTGAAGATATTTTTCAGAAGATAGGTTATTCCATTCCAATAACTGTGTAACGTTTACTTTGAAACGTGTTGATATGCGTGATAGGGAGTCCCCTCTTTTTACCGTGTATGTTAATCGCCGGATTCGTTCATTATCATTTGGTATAAATTCAATATCATTGATCCATATTACGATTTCACGACCAACTGGTAACGGGTCTCGTAATGCCATGGCATTCCATTTTGCAAGTTCTGCTACTGTTGTGTCGAATTTTTTTGAAATGCTCCATAGTGAATCACCTTCACTCACTATATGGACTTCTCGCTTACCACTTTGTGATTGATTTAGTATTCGGCCTCGTCGTGCATCAACTGTGTGCGGATAGTCTTCCAAATTTCTAGTAGCATGAGGAATCATTAGATTTTGGCCTGTTCGTATCATGTCACTATTTAGGTTATTAATATCTTTTATGACCGATAATGTTGTTTGGTAAGTTATGGCGAGATGACCTAGTGTTTCACCTGTTTGAACCTCATGAAGAGACCAGCTTACTTGGTTTTGATTATCTAGACTATTAAGGGCTTCCTTGAATTTATTTGCAGATGATGTAGGGACGATAATACGATGAGGTCCATCTGGATCAGAGGCCCATCTGTTTACACCAGAATTTAGTTGATACAGCTCATCTATTGGGATATCAGCGAGTTCTGCTGCAAGATGCATATCTATTTGTCCAACAGTTTTAACTACTTCAAAATAGGGGGCATTGACTATTTCAGGTAGTTGAATGTTGTAATCATTAGATTGGGAAATTACTTGTTTGAGTGCCAGGAAACGAGGAACATAAGCTCTTGTTTCTGCTGGTAAATAGGGTCTAATATTCCAAAAGTTAATTGGTTGGTTATTAGATTTTGCTCTTTTTATTGCTTTAGCAACATTTCCTTCGCCAGCATTATAGCCTGCCAGGGAGAGTAGCCAGTCTCCGTCAAACAAGTCATTTAAGTATTGAAGGTAGTCAAATGCAGCACGTGTAGATTCAATAACATCTCGTCGACCATCAAACCACCAGTTTTGTTTTATGCCAAGATGTCTTGCTGTTCCAGGGATAATTTGCCAGAGACCTGCAGCTTGACCATGTGAGTAGGCAAAGGGGTCAAAAGCACTTTCGATTACAGGCAAAATTGCTATATCTAAAGGCATTTCTCTTTCTTCTAGCATTTCTACTATGTAATAGAGATACTTTTCAGAACGTGAGAATACTCTTTCTAAATACTCTGGATTACGTAAAAACCAGTTTATTTCAGCATCAATTGAGGGATTTTTTTCTTCTTTGAAACTAAACCTAGACCGCAGTTCGTTGACGAGATTATTTTCGTTTATATCAGTTGGTTCGTATGCGCTACTTTCTAGAAATACTTTTCTGGTGATTGAGGTAAGACGGTTTTGTTCAGGTTTGGCTGTAGATTCGGGTTTTACCATTTTCTGAGAGCTTGTTTCTTTCGCAGTTACAGACATAGGTTTGGTATGGGGCATATTTTGGCATGCAACTAGATTTGCTATTAATGCTGGAATCAAAGCCCAGTAGTAATACTTTTGCCTGAAATAGTTAATGAAGTCGCCGAGGATAAGATAGCGACGGTTGTTATTTTTCATATTTTCCGTCTAATTAAGAGTGCGGCATTCCCTATGCTACGGATTGTGCAGCTATGCGCAAGTGCGGTTTCAGAAAAATATTGATGTCGAATGCTTATTTTTCAAGAAAAAATTTTATGCGGATGTGAAATTGATGATTGACACTCTTATAAGCGTGTTTCAAAGTGATTTATGTGGAATCAAGTTTTTTTACACAAGAACGCTGGTTAATCAGTTCTTTAGGAAGATACTTTCTTTCTGAAGAACAACAACTAGTTAAACAGATGTTAGAAAACATATTTGGTGAAATATTCATACAAATCGGTTCTTGGGGCAGATCTAGTGGGTTTTTGCAGAATGCGCGAACACAGCATGCTGCGGTTTTGGACTGGCGTTTTGATTCAGCTACTACTCTGATATGCAATACAAAAACTATTCCCATTCAGTCGGGATCTGTTGATGTTGTGTTTTTACCTCATACCCTTGAGCTAGTGCCTTCACCTCATGCATTACTTAGAGAAGTTGACCGAATCGTTAGGCCAGACGGCCACATAATAATTCTAGGTTTTAAGCGCATTAGTTTTTGGGGGTTGAGGCATTTCTTTTCTGCAGAAGGTTATCCAATAAGAAATCAAAGGTTAATTTCAGAGAGCCGTTTGCGAGATTGGTTGAAGTTGCTGAGTTTCGAGACCCATAAAAAAGAATACTACGGTTGTACTTTTCCCATCGAAAAATACAGTCGTGTGAATTTCTTGTCTAAGAAAGCACTACTTATGCAATGGGTTCCTTTTTTAAATGGAGGGTTTGTCATTCATGCTCAAAAACAGGTTTTTCCCATGACTTCCATACGGCAAAAATTAACTACTAAACATTTAAGGGTGGTAGGGGGATTGGCGGAGCCAACTAATCGCGTATTATCCGACACACGTTATAAATTGGATGCTGCCAAATGAAATTAGTAGAGGCATACACAGATGGAGCTTGCCGAGGAAATCCTGGACCTGGAGGTTGGGGTGTCTTGCTTAGGTACGAAGATCAAGAGAAAGAATTTAGTGGTGGCGAGTTACGAACGACAAACAATAGAATGGAGCTTACTGCAGCTATTCAGGCATTGCGAAAACTGAATGAACCTTGTCATATTGAAATTTATACAGACTCTGTTTATGTGAAAGATGGAATTACAAAATGGCTTGCTCAGTGGAAATCTCGTGGCTGGAAAACGGCAGCAAAAAAGCCTGTCAAAAACAAAGATTTGTGGTTGGAGCTAGTGGATATTGTGGAGCAGCATAAAGTTGATTGGTATTGGGTAAAAGGGCATGCAGGTCATGCTGGTAATGAACGAGCAGATACCTTGGCTAACATTGGTTTAGATCAAATGTTAGATGACGCAAATAATAGGTTTTAACTCTTTGTGGTTTTAGATGTGTTTTGTCATAGTTTGGATTAGTAAAGTTTTGAAATTATGTGGTTTTTGAAATTAAATGGAAAAGTGTAATGAGACAGATTGTGCTTGATACTGAGACAACAGGTCTTGAGCCCGAGGAAGGGCATAGAATAATAGAGATAGGTTGTGTGGAGTTAATTAATCGCCGCCCCACCTCTCAGTATTTTCACCGTTACATAAATCCTAGGCGGGCAGTTGATCTTGCAGCCTTAGAGGTTCATGGAATTGATGATGATTTTTTATCTACTCAACCAGAGTTTGATCAAATAGCAGAGGATTTTATGAAATTCGTTTCAGGGGCTGAGCTGGTGATTCATAACGCAGAATTTGATATTGGTTTTATCAATCATGAGCTTGAGAGATTGGATCTAGCTAATAGTGATATTACCCAGTGTTGCGAGGTTCTTGATACATTGGTTTTAGCCCGAAGACTACACCCCGGCCAAAGAAATAGTCTTGATGCATTGGCTAAACGATACGATGTGGATAACTCTAAAAGGGAATTGCATGGTGCATTGCTTGATGCAAAGATCCTTTCAGAAGTTTATCTTGCAATGACAGGAGGACAGGCGGACCTATCTTTAGAGGGAGAAGCGGCTTCTCCTGAAAATGTTCACTCTCTTAAGATTACGCCTGTTGATAGACAGGGCTTAACGTTAGTTGTACCAAGGGTTTCAACAGAAGAAATGGCTGACCATAGGGCCATGCTTAACAAAATATCAGATGAAAGTGATGAGCCGATAGCTTGGAATTTTTCTGAAAATACCTAAAATAATACGAAAAATTTTGCAGCTATCATTTTATATCATTAATATATCAATGTGACCTATTTTCATATCCCGCAGAATTAATTAAAAATTGGGCTTACTTTAAGGAGTATCAATGGAAACTCTTGTCTTTAACACTGATATGTTGGTTTCTGCCATCATATTAGCTGTTACATTTACTTTAATTTTTACCGAACAACTTCATGGCATTGAACGATCAAAAGTAGCAATTTGTGGTGCTGTATCCATGATTGTTTTTGGACAGATTTTTGGGTTTTATGACCCCGAAGCAGCTATTGAAGCGATAGATTGGAATGTGATCTTCTTGTTGGCTGGGATGATGACTATTGTTTCAGTCATGATTCCCACTGGTGGGTTTGATTGGATGGCATACAAGATCGCAGCTCTAAGTAAGGGTAGGCAATATTTTATGCTGGTCTTATTGGGAAGCTCAATAACGGTTTTGTCCCTTCTTTTAGATAATGTAACCACCGTTGTTATTTTTGGGCCATTGATCATACTTATCGCTAAAGCCCAAAAAATTTCTCCAGTACCTTATCTTTTAGGCGCAGCACTGCTTGCTGATACTGGGGGCATTGCTACGTTAGTGGGTGATCCGCCAAATATAATGATTGGTTCTGCTGCTGAAATAACATTCAATAATTTTGCTCTGCACATGTTTCCTATAACACTAGTGTCATGGTTGGTAGTTCTTTTTCTTTTGAAAATATTATTCAAGGAGGAACTTGCTGTTAAAGCTGCTGATGCCAATATGGATGAGGTTAGGGTTGTAGACCCAAGGGTTTGGAAGGCATCTATTGTAATACTTCTGATCATGGTTGGTTTGTTTATGGCGCATAATGCACTGCATTGGGAGCCATGGTTTGTTGCCATTCTTGGTATGACAGGCTTGGTTATGGTTTCCCGTAGTGTAGAAATGGAAAATGCTTTAGAGCATGTCGAGTTTACTCTGTTAATTTTCTTCCTTGGGTTATTTATGATTATAGGAGGGGTAGAACATAGTCAGTTTTTGGAATGGATAGGTATGTTCATAACACCATTTGTAGAATCTGACCTGTTGTTAGCAACTATCATTCTAATGTGGGTAGGAGCATTCTTATCAGCAGCAATTGATAATATTCCTTTTACTGCAGCCATGATCCCAATTATTTTGGGTATGGATGCTCAGGGTATTCCTGTAGCGCCACTTTGGTGGGGGTTAGCTATGGGCGTTGGTCTGGGTGGTAATGGCACCCATATTGGCTCAACTGCCAATGTTTTTATTGTGACAATTTCAGAGCGCTTAGCTCGCGAAACGGGTGATAAAAGTCTAGCGATTACTCCTGGGCTCTGGTTCAGAAAAGGTTTCCCAGTTATGTTGATAACATTGATAGTTTCAACGTTTGTTTTCTGGGCATTCTTTGATTTTTATGCTCAGCCTGTAAATTAGCATAAATGACTTATCGATTTTATCGATAGATTTCTAAATGATTAGTGGTGGTAAGGTTATTGGTCTCGATAACCTTACCACCTGTCGCTATTTTGCTAGATATTCATTCACTTCAAAATTATCACGCCATTAATCGGTCACTGGATTGGTAATCTAGTACTATAGGATCACTTTATAGACAGTTTAGTGAAAAAGTATATGGGCTTGTTTTTGCCACCTATAAATCTTCTGGTGAGCCAATGACCAATAAAACCTATGGCCCTAAGACTCTAGCCTGGGGAAAACTCGAAAAAAAAGCATCGTTATTAAGCTCTACGAATATTGCATCTCTCTTTGTGGGGGACCCTGGTCGTGAAAAAACTTTTTCCCGAGAAGTAGAAGGGTTTTATTTTGACTTCAGTAAGCAGCATTTTGATGCCGAGTGCCTTACATACCTACTCTCTCTAGCTGAACAGACTAATGTTGAGACAGGGATTAAAGATCTTTTATCTGGGAAACACGTTAATAACACTGAAGACCGCCCTGCAATGCACACTGCCCTTCGTAGGCCCGTACACACTGAATTGCTTATTAATAAAAAAAATATCATGCCTTCTGTTAAAAGAGAGCATGAGAAGATGCGATTAATTATTGATAAGTTACATTCAGGTCAGTTGAAGGGGTACACAGGTCAAACGATTACTGATGTTGTTAATATTGGCATTGGTGGGTCCTATATTGGACCTCTAATGACAACTGAAGCATTGTTTGAATATAAAACTACTGATGTAAAAGTACATTTTGTTTCTAGCGTTGGTGGTGCTGAGCTTTCCAATGTATTAGATCACATAGATGCTGATAAAACATTGTTCGTGGTGTGTTCGAAAAGTTTTGAGACACCAGAGACTCTTATAAATGCTCAGGTTGCTCGTGATTGGCTGTATTCTGTAGGCGGCAATTCTGCTATTGAGGCTCAATTTGTTGGAGTTTCCTCAAATTCCTCTGCAATGGATAGGTTTGGGATAGTCGCAGAAAATCGTTTATTTTTATGGGATTGGGTAGGAGGCAGATATTCGATCTGGTCTAGCATAGGTTTTACCTTAGCCCTCACAATTGGTTGGGAGCGATTTGAGGATTTTCTTTCAGGTGGTCGTGAAATGGATGAGCATTTTTTAATGACTCCAATGGATGAGAATTTACCAGTCTTACTCGCTTTAATTGGAGTATGGAATCGCAACTTCTTGAATATTAGTAATCATGCAATTTTGCCTTACCATGACAGACTTAAGTTTTTACCTGCCTATCTCCAGCAACTTGAAATGGAGAGTAATGGTAAATCCATCAGACGTAACGGCGATCTGGTGCAATGTGACACTTGTCCGATCATATGGGGAGAACTAGGCACTAATGCCCAGCACTCGTTTTATCAGTTATTGCACCAGGGTACCGAAAGAACTTCGATAGATTTTTTCCTTCCGGTATTCTCCGACGTTACCACAAGCAAACATCACGATATAGTAAAGGCAAATTGCTTGGCTCAGATTTGGGCTCTAGCTGAGGGAGATTCCAAAAATCATAGTGCTGCTGCACATCAGCATTGTTCTGGTAATCGTCCAAGTTCACTGCTTATTTTTGAGAAGCTTGATCCTAAAACATTAGGAAAACTGATCGCATTGTACGAGCATAAAGTTTATGTGCAGGGAATAATTTGGGACGTCAATAGCTTTGATCAGTGGGGCGTAGAGCTTGGCAAGTTCTTGGCAACTGATATGCAGAGAATTCTCTCGCAAGACCAACTGGATGATAGCTCGCCAGCTTTGCAACAAGTCATTGCAAAGTTGCGTCAGTGGAAAGCATAAGATTTTTTGCATGAAGTAATAAGATATGAGTCATAACAATGAAAAAATAAAGGCTAAAGTTTGTCATTTTCTCGTATAAAAAATGTTTTTTTGAAGGGAACATTAGCGACTATTTTGTTATCGCTGGTTTGTAAGACTATTTATGGGGAGCCTTGGCTTGCGCCAGGCGATATTTTGATGAGAAGTGATCTTCAATTACTTTCTGATGTTGGCATACTTAGGGTCCCAATTAATACTTGGCCGCTATCTTTAGCAAATATTGCATCTGAAATTGATGATGCGAGTCTCATTGAAGGTGACTTTTTGGTTGCCCAAGCATTAAAAAGAATTCAAGATAGAATTAACGTCGAGTCTAGGGTGAATGACCCAAAGGTTAGTAATGTAATAAGGCTTTCAGGTAAGCCGAGTGCAATAAGAACATTTGAAGATACTCCACGTGCTGAAGCAGAGGTAGGTGGAAGTATTTCCTGGTTGGGTAAGCGGTTTGCCATCAAGGCAGTGGGTCGCAGGGTGTCGAATTCACTAGATGATGATTCTGTCCATCTGGATGGTTCTTATATTGGAGTGGCCGCGGGGAACTGGATGCTGTCACTAGGTTATCCGGAGCGCTGGTGGGGCCCAGGATGGGATGGGAGTCTGATTTTATCAACCAATGCGCGTCCAGCTCCTCAGATTTCAATCCAAAGAAACATATCGACACCGTTTACTACTAAGTGGTTGAAATGGATTGGTCCATGGTCGTTAACTTCATTCTTTCAGCAACTAGATGATAAACGTGTTATTGAAGACGCAGTATTATTTGGATTGAGAATGACAGCGAGGCCAACTGATGATCTTGAAATTGGGTTGTCTCGAACTGCCCAATGGTGTGGAACTGGTAGATCCTGTAGTGCTAATACTTTTATGGACCTTTTGCTCGGCCATGATAATCCTGGTGTGAATATTGATGAGAGTCAGGAGCCTGGCAATCAGTTGGCGGGTTTGGATTTTCGATGGACATCTCCGATAGGTGATTTGCCTTATGCCTCTTATCTTCAGTGGATTGGTGAAGATACCAGACAAGGCGGACCTCAAATAGGAAGTTGGATTCGGCAATTCGGGGTTGAGTTTTGGGGAGTGGTTCCAGGACTTAATTGGCGGCATAGATCGCATGTTGAATGGGCAGATACTATTTGTCGTGAAGGCGGCTTTGGACGTGGGAAGAAAAAACCTGGGTGCGCTTATAACCACCCAAGAATGTACGCCACAGGGTATAGGTATAACGGGCTATCTATTGGTCATGGAATAGATACGGATAGTTTATCTTCCTCAATTGGTTCTGTGCTGATTGATGATCATGGCAATAGTATCAATTTGCTGGCAAGGTTTATGGATATAAATCGTGAGCGTGAAAAAAACCCTCTATCCTCTCTGGGACAAGAAATTTCAGAACTTTCAGTTTCATATAATAGACGTTTTAGCTTGGGAACGGCGACAATAGGTCTTGTATATAGTCGCCTTAGGGAGAATGTAGTAAGTGCCGAAGAAAACTCAAGTTTAGAGTGGTGGGCTGGTTTTCAAATGAATTGATCCTTGCCCGTATTTGTTGTGACCGATATTATAAAGTTTCATTAGCTTCCGTGAGAGTTATCTTGAGAAGAAACTCATTTTTTAAAGTTACCTCTTTTTTCCCGATAGCATTGTTCTCAGTGCTTTCTTTTTTGTTGTGTGTTGAGAGTTTCTCGCAGACAGCTGATCAGCTTCAGCAACTCAATTCTTTGCCGCCAGCTCAAAGAGAAGCTTTGATGCAACAACTTGGTTTAGGAACTCAGCTACAGCCAGGTCAGGCAGGGGCAGAACCACTGAATTTTCCGGATGTAGTTAACCCACTTCCTGAGGATGGCATGGGCGAACTGGGTGAGGATTTCAACACTGTGCCAGTACTTGAGCCAGGCGATACGATAGTAGTTGAGTTTGTATTAAGACCGAGCGACTGGGTACCGCCTCCACCTTCTCCAAACACAAACCAACTTACTCAACCTCAGCAAGCCTATGCTTCAACAGCTGGAGCTAATAATGTCTTAGCAGTTGGGCCTGAGTTGTCTATAGGGGGAGGTGAAGCAGAACCAATTATTTTAGACCCAGAAACAATTTTACAACGTGAGTTAATGTACGATCGTCTGGTTTCTGGCAATCCTTATCAGTTAGATGCTCAAGGATTTCTTAATCTTCCAGGGGTGCCACCGATCCGACTCGCAGGGCTCAACGTAGAAGAGGCCATGATTCGTGTTCGAGTTGAGCCATCGCTGGTATGGCTTTCGCCAATTGTTACATTTTTGCCGCTAGAACCTTTTGGGTTGGATTTGCTTGAGCCTTTTGGCTATGAGCTTTTTAGAGGTGTACCCACCACCTTTGCTCCTGCAACCGATGTGCCGGTTCCCTCAGAGTATGTAATAGGCCCAGGAGATACCGTTAACGTTTTGCTCTTTGGTAATACTAATGCCCAATATCAGTTAGTAGTATCTCGAGAGGGGGTTATTAATTTTCCTGAAATCGGACCGATTGCTGTTGCCGGTCTTAGCTTTGAAGATTTGCAGACTGCCATTACACAACGTGTTGCAGAACAGATGATTGGGGTCAGGTCTAATGTGACCCTTGGCGAATTGCGCTCAATTAGGGTATTTGTTCTTGGTGATGTACAACAACCAGGTTCATATACAGTCAGTGGGTTGTCGACAATGACCAATGCATTATTTGTTAGTGGTGGGGTTAGTGATGTTGGTTCGTTGCGTCAGATTGAATTAAGAAGAGGAGGTCAGATTGTATCGACATTAGATCTTTATGATTTGCTACTAAGGGGGGACACTAGTAATGATGAGCGTTTACAACCAGGCGACGTTATTTTTGCTCCCCCAATTGGAGAAAGCGTATCTATTCATGGAGAAATTCGACGTCCAGCAATTTATGAGTTAAATGGCGAGGATAGCATTGAAGAAGTGATTTCACTGTCGGGGGGATTACGGTCTAACGCTGATATTAGTGGAGTTAGGTTAGAACGGTTTATGCCTAGTGGAACTACAGCATACAATTTTGACCTTTCTTCTTCGACCCAAGATTTAGAGTCGTTAATGGATGGAGATGTCTTATTTGTTCCTCCAAGGGTTGATCAGTTAGATAGAGCAGTTCGCTTAGTCGGTAATGTATATCAGCCTGGGCTTTATCCCTGGAAAGAAGGGCTTACACTAACTGAATTAATTAGTTCGAGAGAACTTGTTATGCCTGGTTCGGATCTGGGTTACATACTAATTAGGCGTGAAATAGAGCCCAATGTTTTAACAGAGGTTCTTTCAGCAGATCTCCAAGCTGCTTGGGATGATCCGGGAGATGAGTCAAACATTATTTTGCACTCAGGTGATACGGTTCATGTCTTTGATCAGCTTAGCGGTCGTGAACGGGTGATTCCGGCCCTGCTTGATGAATTAAAAGTGCAGAGGGGTCAGCAGGGAGAAACTGCGTTAGTAAGAATAGGAGGCCAAGTAAATTCACCTGGTGATTACCCTCTAGAACGAGATATGACTGTTTTAGATCTAATAAGAGCTGGGGGCGGCCTTACTGAGGCAGCATACGATCTAGATGCAGAGCTAGTACGTTATAACACTTTTAATGGCTCAAATCGGCAAACTGAAGTGTTAGTAGTAAATTTAGCGGAAACATTATCAGGTTCAGGAGCTACTAACTTTACATTGTCTTCCTATGACTACCTGAATATAAAGGTTATACCCAATTGGAGCACACAAGAGACAGTAGAGATTGTTGGTGAGGTTACATTTCCAGGTATTTATCCTTTAACAGAAGGTGAAACACTAGCGGATGTGATTGATCGTGCTGGAGGACTAACAGGTTATGCTTTCCCAGAAGGGTCATTATTCGTTCGTGAACAGCTTTTAGAGCGAGAAGCAAATGAATTGCAAAATTTGGCAAACAGAATTGAGGGTGATTTGCAAAGTTTGGCTGGTGATCCAGCAAATGCTCAGGCTGTAGTCGCTGGGCAGGCACTTGTCAATCGATTGCGTAATACTCAGCCTGTTGGTCGATTGGTTATTGATATTCCTGCAATCATAGAGGGCGATACAACCCAGAATATTGTTCTTAGGAGTAATGATCGAATATTTATACCGCCGGTTTCTCAGGAGGTGACAGTACTAGGTGAGGTTCAATATCCAACCTCACATGTGTTTTCAGCTGGTTTAGACCGAGATGGTTATATAGCAATGAGCGGTGGTACAACTGATAACTCAGACATAGCTAGGATTTATACGGTTCATGCTAGTGGGAGAGTTGATATTAGTACTGGTTCTCGTTGGTTTATGAATGAGAGACAATCAGAGATTCTGCCTGGAGACACGATAGTTGTTCCTGTAGATACATCAACACCTTTAATTCCGGTTTGGGCTGCTGCAACACAAGTTGTTTATAATATTGCTATTGCAGCAGCAGCTTTAAATTCATTTTAAGTTTTTATTGTAATCATATGCCCATAAGGGACATGGATTTCATTGACCTAAAAACCCCATACCGCCTTATACAGGATTCAATTAATTCGCGAATTAAGTCTGTGCTTGACCACGGTCATTACATACTTGGTCCAGAGTTAAATGAATTAGAGAATCGGCTGGCGGATTATGTTGGGGTAAAAAATTGCATCGGTGTATCAAGTGGAACGGATGCTCTTTTAATTGCGCTCATGGCTTGTGATGTTGGGCCGGGGGATGAAGTTATTACTTCCCCATTTAGTTTCGTTTCTACGCTTGAAGTCATATTGCTTTTAGGAGCTAAACCTGTTTTTGTGGACATACATCCCAAAACTTACAACTTGGACCCTCTGCTCTTAAATAGGGCGATTACAGAGCAAACCAAAGTGATAGTCCCTGTATCTTTATACGGTCAATGTGCTGATTTTGACAGAATAAACGAGATTGCAAAGCAGCATAAATTGATTGTTATAGAGGATGGTGCTCAGAGCTTTGGAGCATCATATAAAAAACGTAAATCATGTGGTCTTAGCCACATTGGAGCGACATCTTTCTATCCTTCCAAGCCATTAGGTTGTTTTGGTGATGGTGGTGCATTATTCACCAATGATGAAGAGCTTGCTAATCGGATTAGAAGTACCAGGGTACATGGTGAGAGTCGACGTTATCATCATAGTCGTCTTGGTATTAATGGGCGGCTAGACACAATTCAGGCAGCAATATTATTAGCAAAATTTGATCATTTTGAAGCTGAGATTGAAGCAAGACAAATAGTTGCAGATCGTTATACAAATCTTATTGAAAAAGGCTTAGAGGAAAATTCAGAATTGTCGCATGTTCTATCAGTTCCTTATTTAGAGAAAGGGAATGTTTCTGTTTATGCTCAATATACTATTGAAGTGTCACAACGAGAGACTTTGCAGGAACAAATGAATAAAAGAGGAATTCCTACGGCTGTACATTATTCTACTTCTTTGCATCAACAGCCAATATTTGCATCTTTTCGAACTACTAAAGACCAGTATCCTGTAAGTGAAAAGGCATCTTCCCGTGTACTAAGTTTGCCTATGCATCCTTATTTGCAAGAAGACGAGCAGGATCGGGTAGTAAATGCCCTGTTATTTGCTAAATAGCTAACTCAGGATTGATTTCTATAAATGCTATAATAGTCAATTTTGACAGGTAGTTATGTGGTGGAATTCATGATGATTATCAGAATTAAAAGGATAGTTATCTAATGGAATTGGCTGTTTCCCTTGTATTCACATTCATAGTGACGGTGTTGTTTATATTGGTTCTTAGGCCAGTTGCTTTAGCAATAGGGCTAGTTGATGTACCCGGGGGAAGGAAAAGGCACAAAAAACAAACACCAGTAATTGGTGGTGTTGCCATGTATTTTGGGCTTCTCTTTGGTGGGATGCTTCTGGTTATTGCACCCTCGATTGTTTCGCTTTTAATGGGATCATCGTTATTGATTGTTACAGGCGCAATAGACGATCGTTTCGAGTTACCTCCAAGTGTTCGCTTAATTGCACAGACTTGTGCTGTATTAGTTATGGTCTACGCTGCAAATCTTCAGCTAATCAATCTAGGCGCTCCCTTATTTTTTGACTTGTACCTAGGAGCCGTTTCAGTTCCATTTACAATTTTAGTAGCTCTAACAGTAATTAATGCATTTAATGTCATTGATGGCATTGATGGGTTAGCTGGTGGAATTGCTTTTATTGCACTAGGTTTTATGGCTCTTATTAGTATAGGTAACGATATTTTTAGTTTAATTTTATTGTTAATGGCGGTAGTTACTGGGTTTCTTGTTTGTAATATTCCTATTAAATCTAATCGACAGGTAACTTGTTTTATGGGTGATGCTGGAAGTACCTTTTTGGGCTTCTCGGTAGCTTGGGTAGGGATTTCAATTAGTCAAGGTGAGTCAGCACCGATGGCACCAGTTACAGCTCTTTGGTTAGTTGCTGTGCCTATATATGATGTAGTAACGAGCGTTCTACGGCGGATTTTTATCGGCCGATCACCGTTTAAAGCTGATCGAAAACATTTTCATCATATTTTGATGCAACGAGGGATATCGGCTAAGGGAAGTCTATTGATTATCCTTACGTTGAGTTTCTTTACTGCATCTGTAGGGTTTATTGGTCAAACATTATCTCTGCCTGACTCTATTATGTTTTTATTGTGGCTTAGTTGTGGGGGAATTTATTTTCAGGATATAGTTCTTAATAAAGGAGAAAGGCTCCTTGGGTTAACAAGTATATTCTTGCTCAAGTTTTTTTCTAATAAAGCTTTTGATCAATCTATATCTATTTCTTCTAAGGATAGTAAAGTAAATTGATATTTTTAGATTTAGTAATCTTTATCCAATAGTAACGAAGGTAAGCTATAACGTACGGTACTCATGATGTCTCAACAGTCTAATGAAACAGCTGAAAACGCAAAGTCCATATCTGACGGTATTTCAAAAAATGAAGGTGAAGTAGATCTTCTTCAGTTGATAAGGGTGCTTTGGCGAGGTAAGTTTTTGATTATTGGCGTAACCGTGATTGCTGCAGTTATATCTGTTTTTATTGCTCTTAGACAACCCAATATATATCGATCTGAAGCATTACTAGCAACTGATGATTCCAGTAGTACTGGAGGGTTAGCAGGATTGGCAGCACAATATGGTGGTTTAGCTAGTTTGGCAGGGATTACTCTTCCCGTTAATGAGGCTGGACAAAAGGCAGTTGGTTTAGCAAAGCTTCAATCGCGGCAATTTTTAGGTGAATTTGCATTTCGCCATAGTATTCTTCCTGAGCTAATCGCTGCAAGAGACTATGACTCTGGTATGGGTGAATTGATTTTTGATCCAGAGATTTATGATGTTGTAACAAAAACCTGGCAGCGTGAAGTAGATCCTCCATTAAAACCAGAGCCCTCATTTCAAGAAGCATATGAAGAGATGATGGGAATTTTAGCTGTAAATGAAGATCCATTGACTGGTTTTGTCACAGTATCCGTAACTCATTTATCCCCTATACTCGCATCTGAATGGGTGACTGCGCTAGTTAGCGATTTAAACAGGGAGATGATGTTGGAGGCAACGTCTGAAGCGCAGCAGTCAATTGATTATTTATCCGAGCAGCTAGAAGGTACCCAGATAGTTGCTTTAGAGCAGGTATTTTATTCGTTGATTGAAGAACAAACTAAAACAATAATGCTGGCAAATTCCCGACCTGAATATCTTTTCAAAACTATTGACCCTGCTGTTATACCGGAGAGAAAAGCCGGACCCAGTCGAGCTCTAATATGTGTATTGGGGACGCTTATTGGCGGGTTTGTGGGTGTAATGACAGTGCTTACTAGGCGCTATGCATTCGGCCTAGGGAAGGAAGCATAGGTCATCCAGGAATACAGCTTTAAAGAGTGTATTGAATCTATCCAGATTTTAGAAAAGAAAATGGCTGTGTTGATTGGTGGTTAATAGCTTGCTAATAGCGAATGACGTTATTTTCTTCTAAAACCTAAATCTAGAAGCATTATGAGTTAAATTATAGTAGTGATTCGTATTAAGTATTAATTTGTAAAGGTGAAGAATTCTAAATGTTAAGAAGTAAGAACATTGCCAAATATCTGGTTTTTGAATCTGAATCAATAATCAAGGCTTTAGAAAAAATTAATGCTAATCAAAACCGTATTGTTTTTGTGGTCAGTGAAAATGGCGAGCTTATAGGTAGCCTATCTGATGGTGATTTTCGTCGCTGGGTAACAAATACTGTCGATTTTGATGTTCAAAAAAATATATCTGTCGTGATGAACAAAAATGTTAGATATGAACTTGTCACAGCAGAAGATTCAGAAATAGAAAGTATGTTTAAAGACGGCATTGAGATTGTTCCTCTTATTGATAAATCAAGGCGTCTGATGGCAGTTGCCTTTGAGAATCAACAAGGTTTCTCAATTGGTAAAGATACTATTTCAGAAAATTCCCCAGCTTATATCATCGCTGAAATTGGTAATAATCATAATGGAGATATAAAACTTGCGAAGCAGCTTGTAGATCTTGCTTTAGAGTCAGGTGCCGACTGCGTTAAGTTTCAAATGCGAGATTTGCAATCCTTATTTAAGCATGGTGATAAAGATGATGCTTGCGCTGATTTAGGTGCTCAATATACTTTAGATTTACTTAAAAAAT
>PBDA01000019.1 GCA_002718345.1 Rhodospirillaceae bacterium | reverse complement strand
CGCTCTGGAGTCCTAGCGACCTCGGCTACTACTTCACCAGTCTGTGGGTCGTACTTACGCACAGTATCCTGGCCGAGATAAACAAACCCCTCATCATCCACGTCCATGCCATGACCCTGAGGTGCGTCAAAGGAACCGATTACATTACCGGCCGCATCAAAATGAATCATTGCTGGTGGTCTTACACAACAAACTGCTATTGAAGGTGAAGGCTCTGCTCGAAGTTCAACGGCCCTTGCATCATTGGGTCTGTTATATACCCAAACATTGTCATTACTATCAACCGCAAGACCAGTTATACCACCCATCTTCCAAAGATTTGGAAGCGGTTTCGGCCAAAGAGGATCATAATTGAAACTTGGCGTATTTTGCGCTTGGACGCAAATGCTTACAAATGGAGTTAGCAGCAAAAAACTCACTAAGCTAACGAGAAAATCACATCTGTTTTTTTTTGTTTTAATTTTCATTTACGATTTCTCCCAAGTAATCAGATAAGACAGCTAATCTTCCTGCTCTGGTGTTGGCGGTACAATTGAAGCTAAATAGGCAACAATATTTGTCATGTCATCAATATTTAAATTTTCGATGACTGGCTTCATTAGTTGCGCGCCTGCACCATTTCTAGTCCCTTGTTTCAAATCATACAAAGAGCGCATCATATAACTAGGAGATCGACCGGCAATACCAGGGATTGCCCCAAGACCCATAAGATCCGACCCATGACAGATGCCACACTGTATTGTCTTACCCGCACCACCGTTGACTACTAATTCTTCCCCTTTCGCAAGACTTCCAACAGGCACATAAACATTAAAACCAGAACGTGGATTACGTAAATAATCCGCTTGATAGGTATCAATAGGAGTCTCAACAATACGTCCGGCTAATGGCTCTATAGGCTCCGTTCCCACAGTAAAAAACATATTATTATTTGGATTGAGATACATCTCTGGGATCAGTTCAGCTTCCATTACATACAGTCGGCGCGTCCAAGGAACAGCAGCCCAAAACTCTGCAGATTCAAGAATCTCCTCCTCAGTCATCGCTTTAGCCATCCGAATCATGTTTGGCATATTCGGCTTTCGTGGATCGGCGCTGTAGCGCAAACCGTTTCTCATGTCATTTAACTGCTGAACCATATAGGAAACTGGCAAACCTGCAGTGGGTGCATTTGATGGACGTCCCTTACCATTGGGCAAGTGACAAGACCCGCAGGCCCAATCAGGCCCTCCTCTCAAACTTTCAGGCCCATACTTAATGATGTCGGGCATAGGAGGATAATCTTCGGGAAACCAATCAATAACATCTTGAGCGTGACGAATCTCTTGACGTGTGAAGGTAGCACTACTTCCTTCTAAAGAAAGCGGCCTTTTTATTTCAGCTATATCTTCTCCTTGTAGGAGCACCCCATTTCCCGGTCTGGGAACAGGAGGTGTATCACCCGGTAGAGGCTGCGAATCATAACCATATGCCCACCCGGGAATAGGTGCCCATAACTGTTGAGAATCTTCTCGTTGAGAGACGATTGAAGCCAACTCTTCTAATTGCAACTGTGCCATTGGGGGGCGCTGTGAATGAATTACTGGGGTATCAGCAACTTGAGATAGTACTGTTGATCCCCAGGTGAAAATAAAAAATCCGAATAGGAGAGCTACCTTAGAGTTTTTAATCAATTTCCACCTACAATTTATTTAGCATTTAAATAGGATCATTGGCAGCCAATCTTAGATTTACTGAACATCATTCGGTGCTGGTGGTGGAACAATTGATGCTAGATAAGCCACAATATTAGTCATATCTTCAACATTTAAATTGGTGATGACAGGTTTCATCAATGCCACTCCAGTACCATTTCTAGTTCCTTTTTTCATGTCATATAACTGCCGCATCATGTAACTAGGTGATCGTCCTGCAATTCCTGGCACTGCTCCAAGACCCATGAGGTCGGCTCCATGACAGATTCCGCACTGTATCGTCTTGCCCTCACCACCATTAACAACCAGCTCTTCCCCTTTTGCAAGACTTCCAACAGGCACATAAACGTTCCAAGGAGATCTAGGATTACGAAGATAATTAGCCTGATGCTCATCTACTGGAGTCTCAACAATCCGCCCAGCTAAGGGCTCAGTTGCTTCAGTTCCAACAGTGACATACATGTTGCCTTCTTCTAGGTGCATTTCCGGAATTAATTCAGCCTCTATAACATACATCCAGCGTGTCCATGGAATAGCTGCGAAATACTCAGCTGCTTCTTGCATTTCCTCGTCAGACATAGCTGCAGCTAAAAGGTTCATGGTTGGCGAATTAGGCTTTCTTGGGTCTGCGCTGTATCGCAAACCGTCACGCATGTCTTTCAATTGTTGAATAGTATATTCCACTGGCTGACCTGCTGGTGGCGCATTCTCAGGACGTCCTTTGCCATTAGGTAAATGACAAGATGCACAACCTCTGTTTCCAACCACACCCCTAAGACTTTCAGGTCCATGTCTCATAAGGTCTGTCATGGGTGGATGATCTCCAGGAAACCAATCAATAACATTTCCACCATCCCGAGTATCCATCCTGGAATAAGTAGCACTACTTCCTTCGACTGTCCACATTTCGTAAATCTCATCTGGATCATCTCCAGGCCTAAGATCTCTACTTGGTGGAATTTGTGGCCTAGCCGTATCACCTGGCTGAGGCTGTGTGCTCCAAGCGTAGGCCCATAAGGGTATGGGCTCATCTGTTTGAGCCTGGATAACGGACATTCCCGCAAAAAATGAAAATCAGAATAGGAGTGCTAAACCAATTTGCTGCTTCACTTTTATCTCCCTAACCTTGGTTAATCAGCTGTATATAATGACTTATGACCTCATAAACCCGGTTCTTCAAGTTGAGGATAGTTTATACCTAGTTGTTCCAAGTAGGTGTCATATCTAGAAGGATCATAGTAGAAATTTTCAAGACGTTCTTGGAACTCTGCCATAGTATCGCGATTTTTAGTAATAGCTGGCGGATCATTAGGCCCAATGAATGGGATGTATTCAACTTGACTCGTTTGTTCATCACGAAAATATTGCCATGCCTCATCTCGCAGACCTTCGTCCTGAAGAAGGTCCATTACTGTAGCCGCAAGCACTTTAGCTCCGGCTACCGCTCCTTTATGAGCGATTGGTGTTGCCATAGCCATGGCATTTGCCCAATGATGCCCAGGAAGTCCACTAATATTAGACGGAAAACGCAAAGTTATAGTAGGCACATTCCAAGATACATCTCCAATATCATCAGATCCACCAGAGATAGGCTCTTCAGGTGGCTTCTGAATACCATCCAGCTCCATAGCAAGTCCCTCTTCTTCAGCCTGCATCAGATTCTGAATGGCCTTCGCGAATTGTTGATCATCCTCTGACCAATTGGGCAACCCAACTAATTTAATATTTTCGTTTGCGGCTAACGCAATGGGCTTATTGAAATGTCGTGGCCAAGCAGTTCCTATAATTCGTCTGCTCATCACTGTATCGGTCATCATTGCTGCACCTTCAGCAATTCGATGAAGGATGTCAAAATTAGTGCGAATTCCTTCGGCATCAATCTCTCTAACAAAATACCAAACCGTTGCAAGCGATGGCACAACATTAGGCTGATCACCACCATCGACAATAACGTAATGTGAACGTTGCAAGGGATGTAAATGCTCACGACGAAAATTCCATGCAATATTTGTCAATTCCACTGCATCCAAAGCACTTCGTCCTCGCCATGGAGCCCCTGCTCCATGGGCAGCAACACCCTCAAAGGAGTATTCCACTGAAACTAAACCAGTTCCTCTGGGATTACCCCAGCTTACCGTGAGATTGTCAGCCACGTGTGTAAATAGTACTGCATCAACACCCTCGTAACGCCCATCCCTTGCAAACCATGCCTTGGCTCCTACTAATTCTTCAGCCACACCAGGCCACAAGATCAATGTACCGGACATATTTTCTTGTTCCATGATTTCTTTTACTGCTAATGCAGCTGCTATATTTACAGCCTGACCCGAGTTATGACCTTCACCATGACCTGGCGCTCCCTCAATCATAGGTTTTCTATAGGCAACCCCAGGAAACTGTGAGGCCTTAGGAATCCCATCAATATCTGAGCCTAAGGCTATAACGGGACTACCTTCACCCCACGTTGCCCACCAAGCTGTTGGAATACCAGACACTCCCTGTTCTACACTGAAACCATTATTTTCCAGTATTTCTGTTAAATATTTCTGCGTTTGAAATTCTTGAAAACCAAGCTCAGAAAAAGAAAATAAACTATCAATAATCTCTTGAATCATTTTTCGATTATCATCAACTTTTTCTGCTGCTTCCGCTTTAAGTCCGGTTAACCCAAGAGGAGTCTGATTCCCAATCTGAGCATATGTTTCCGTGCTAATTAGAAAACAGATCGTCAAAATTATTTTTATACACCGTGTCATGCGCACCCCCCAAAAAGCCTTTTCACTTATGAAGACTTGATTCCCTATCAAATGTGATTATCTTAACCGAAACAGATGCAATGCAAACCATTAACCTTATTTGATTAGGGTTTAGACCTTGACGCGAGATACCTAAGATGAGTAACTCCTAAGATTCGGCCTAAATTACAAACAAAGAAACGATCAAATCATGAAAGCAGTCATTCTTAATCAGCATGGAGATATCAATCAACTACAACACGTAGATGACTTTCCAGACCCTAAAATAGAAGATGGCCATGTGATAATCCAAGTGAAATCAACATCCTTCAACTACCATGATGTTTTTACAGTCCGTGGAATGCCAGGCATTAAGGTTCCTATGCCTATGATTATAGGTCTGGACATGGCAGGTCAGATACTGGAAATAGGAAAAGATGCAGATAGCTGGAAAATTGGAGACCGTGTCCTCGTAAACCCTTTAAACCAAAAAAAAGGGCTTATGGGAGAAATGATGCATGGCGGTTTGGCGGAAAAATGTCTTGTTGCTGAGCACCAGCTTATAAAAATACCTGACCAAGTAAGTTTTGATGATGCGGCATCTTTGCCAGTTGCCTACGGCACAGCACATCGCATGTTGATAACTCATAACACAGTAAAACCTGGTGACAAAGTTTTAATATTAGGAGCAAGCGGAGGTGTCGGAACCGGTTGTGTGATTCTTGCAAAAATGATGGGGGCTGAGGTTATTGCCTGCGCATCTAGTTCTGAAAAGGCAGAACGGCTTAAATCTCTTGGCGCAGATCATGTTATTAATTACAAGGAACAAAACTTTTCCAAATGGGTAATTGAGAAGTTTGGCAAACCTCAAAGACGTAATCACGATGGTGGCGTAGATGTAGTTGTGAATTTTACCGGTGGTGATACATGGGCACCTACATTACGCTGTGTAAAGCGTGGAGGAAAAATACTGGTGTGTGGTGCTACTGCTGGTTATGACCCTAAGGAAGACCTTCGTTATGTATGGACCTTCGAACTAAAGATAATCGGATCTAATAGTTTCTATGATGATGACCTTAAATCTCTTTTGAAATTAGTCCAAGATGGAAAAATAAATCCTGTGATCGATGAAGTTCTTCCTCTTCAAAAAGCGGCAGAAGGTCTTAAAAAAATTGAAGAGCGAGAAGTGTTTGGTAAAGTAATTATCTCTCCTTGACCTATCTTTTTATGAGTAGATCATTACTCTCAAGTTGCTTTAGTTTTTCTCGATTACGGAAGACAAAATAATGAGCGTGCCACTACCAGCGCCAAAAGGTTATTCCGGTAATTTAGGGCTACTTTTCTCAGAACGAGCAAATGAAAGCCGGCCAGCAATTATCGACCTTAGAGACGAAAAAAAAACTAAGGTTATTACATACAAAAAACTTGAAGCTATGTGTAATGGAGTGGCTCGTGGTCTGACAAAAAGAGGACTTAAACAAGGTGATCGAATAGGAATTCTTTCGTTAAATAGAGCAGAATATATATCAACTCTACTTGGCGCTATGAGGGCCGGGGTTATTCCTGTTCCCCTCAACATTAAGTTACCCTCAAATACAATTTCATACATAATAAATGATGCAAATATTCAATTAATTTTTGCAGAAAATGCATTCTGTAACAAAATCCCTTTTGGTATTGAGCTCATAGACTTTGATACCCAATTTAGTAAGTTTTTAAATTTTGGCACCTATGAAGCTTTCGAACCCAAGCCAGACTCTATAGCTATTCAACCTTACACATCAGGTTCAACTGGACGACCTAAGGGAGTTCTTCTGACTCATTACGGACAGAATTGGAGTCGACGGATTCTCGCCCATACACGAGGCACTACAGAGAAAGATGTTATTTTAGTTGCAGCTCCTCTCTATCATAAAAATGCACTGAATGCTGTGAAGCAGGGGCTTACAGCTGGGGCTACTTTACCCTTGTTACCTCAATTTTCCGTTGAACGTTATATAAAGGCCATTGGCAAATACCATTGCACAGTAATCTCTGGTGTACCCACGATGATTTCCATGATCTTGAATTCAGAACTACTGGAAAGGACTGACACTAATTCAGTACGGACTGTAATGATGGGATCAGCTCCTTCGTCACCCCAATTGTTATCTTCAGTTAAAGTCCAATTTCCTCAGGCAAGCGCGCTTGTTGTTTATGGTGTAACTGAGGGTGGACCAGTACCTCTTGGTCCTCACCCAGAAGGTAAAGAGAGACCTCTTGGCTCGATAGGTGCGCCTTACCATGGTACTGCAGCGAAACTAGTAGGCGGCAATTCTCCCGAAGAAGGAGAACTGGCAGTAAAAAACCCTGGAATATTAGCTGAATATCATAATCTTCCAAATGAAACACAAAATTGTATTAAAGATGGTTGGTACTTGACTGGGGATATATGTAGACGCGATAAAGATGGCTTCTATTTTTTTCTCAGTCGTACCGACGATATGTTTGTCTGTGGAGGTGAGAATATATATCCCGTTGAGGTGGAGAAAATACTTGAACAACATCCCAAAGTACATCAGGTTTTAGTGCTACCTTTTGAGCACGAGTTAAAAGGACATGTACCCTATGCATTTATTGTTCCTCGAGAAAATGAACAGATTGCAGAAGATGAAATTAAGAAGTTTTCCTTGGAAAAGGGTCCAGCTTATATGCATCCAAGACGTGTATTTTTTCTTTCAATATTACCGCTTACGGGCACAAACAAAATAGATCATGAATTGATAAGAACCTGGGTGCTTGAAGATAAACTAACTATTAACACAAAAAACTAATACCCAAATGCCAGTACATTTAAGGAATACCAAATGAGCAAGGAAATCATTAAAACAGAAACATTACAGGAACTACTGACCCGTGGACCATTTAATCGCTGGTTAAATTTTTCTGTACTCATTGCAAATAAGGAAGGCATTGAACTTGAAGCAAGCTGGCGAGATGAATGGGTAGTAAATCAGGAACGTCGTTATACACATGGTGGGATACTGGCAGCCATTGTGGATACAGCAGCCGACTATGCTATCGCAGCAATAATAGGAAGACCTGTGCCGACAATTAACATCAGAGTGGACTATCACAAAGCAGCCCAGCCTGGAAACCTAAAAGCAAAAGCACATGTAGTACGATTGGGGAAACAATATTCTACAGCTGAGGCCTACATCTATGACATAGAAGGATCGCTAGTCGCTAGTGGTCGGGGAACTTATTACACAGCTCCGCCTCGTTAATAAATCTGGAAAATTAGGCATGAATGAAAAATACAAAAGTGAAAATTTTCGCGAATTTTTGGAGCGCTTACGTGCTAAAAAAGAACTGATTGATATCAAACAACCAGTAGATATAAGACACATTGCTACGTTGGTAGATCAAGCTGAAACAGCTCTTTTATTTCATAATGTTAACGGCTATGAGATACCTGTTATTTCTGGAATTCTACGTTCTCGGAATAGAGCAATTATGTCCATGGGTTGTGAAAACTATAGCCAGATAGAGCATCGACTGGCACATGGAATTGAAAACCCAATTTCACCTGTCCATATTAAAAGTGCAAGCAATAAGCAGGTAATACAAACAAATGATGAAGTAGATTTGTACAAGTTACCTATCCCTATGTCCTCTATCTATGATGGTGGACCGATGATTACCGCAGGAGTAGTCATTGCAAAAGACCAGGAATTTGGATTTAACTCCGGCATGTACAGATTCATGGTTAAAGAGAAGAATCTCACGGGAATTGATATCGTAACACCCAATAATATGCGCCTATTCGCACAGCGAGCATATGAATCAGGTCAGTCTTGTCCCATCTCAATATCAATTGGCACCCATCCATTTGAAATTATGGGTTCTGGTTTCAGATCTCCGCTAGGCACAGATGAAATGTCTATAGCAGGTGGAATTCGTGGTGCGGCGGTTGAACTAACAAGTTGCGAAACTATTGATATGCCCTGTATAGCAGATGCAGAAATTGTACTTGAGGCTGAAATTCTACCAACAGGCTGGACTCACCCTGAAGGCCGATTTGGTGAGTTCACGCGCCTAATGGGTGGACTGCACTGGAATCCAATAGTAAAAATAAATGCAGTAACTATGCGCAAGGACTCTATGTACTATGCTTTACACATGCCGTGGGAAAACACTTGGTTAGCTGCTCCAACCCGATATACAGCAATTCGCAAATCAGTAAAAAATGCTGGCGTAGAACTGAAGGATATAAATGTCACACTTGGAGGTTGCGGGTTTTGGCACGCAATAATATCCATTAAGAAACAAGCTGGAGAAGGGAAAAATGCTCTTCTGGCGGCATTAATAGCTCAAGACATTAAACATGTTGTAGTGGTTGATGAGGATATAGATGTCCACAATCCAGCAGACGTTGAATGGGCAATAGCAACTCGTGTACAAGGTGATAGAGATATCATAGTTATTCCTAGGGCACGAGCTAAACCTCTAGACCCAAGCCTCCCTATTACTCCTCCAGGAGTAGTACCAACAGGTGCAAAAGTAGGAGTAGATGCGACTATAGGCGAGGGAATACCCTCTGAACGTTACGAAAGGATCGCTTACGCGTATGCAGATAAAGTCAAAATTGAAGACTATTTAGATGGAAAGTCTGATCCAATATTGGCAGAAGATGAAGATAAAGTATTGACTGAGAAATTAGCAAAAAAAGTTTTTGATCTAATCAAAAAGGAACCAAAATATTATCAGGAGATTGCAGAGGTTTTTGGTGAATATGAATTCAAAGTTGTTGCAAGAGCTCTTGGTCAACTGCATACCGAAGAAAAGCTTTGGCAGGACGATCGTGGCCGTGCGTGTCTTAAAGACTCTTCGCACGCAGCAAAACCTCCCAAAAGTACCAATTAATTTTTTACTACCTAGATTATGCAATTACCGCCCTCTGGCAAACTCTGCTTAGACCATATTGCTCATTATGTTGAAAAAATGGATCAGGCTAATGATGAACTCAAAAGCCTAGGTTTCACATTAACGCCCTTTTCAAAGCAATCACATAAGCTAACGCCCGAAAGTCCTCTAGAGCCTGCCGGTGCTGGAAACCGATGTATCATGCTTGAAAAGGGCTATATAGAGATTCTTAACCCAATTGGGACTACATCCATTGCAAATCAACTTCGATCTGGATTAAAACGTTACACAGGCATACATCTCATTGCTTTTGGAACAGCTCTTCCAGAAAAAGATCATGCGCGACTCTCTGATTCTGGTTTTGCTCCTCTTAATCCAGTATCACTACAGAGAAATATTGAAACAAAAACAAAAACAGAAACTGCTCGATTTACTGTGATACGGGTACCACATGGAACCATGCCAGAAGGTCGCATTCAGTTTTGTCATCATTTAACCCCGAAGTATTTGTGGCAAAGTCAATGGACACATCATGCAAATCATGCAAAAGAACTCAAAGACATAATTATTTGTGTAACAAATCCAGAAGAAACAGCCAACCGCTATGCCCGATTTACCGGTTTAACCGCGGATTTATACAAAACCCACACAAGGATAAAAACAACCCGTGGCTCCTTGATTTTTGTTTCCAGCTACATTTTGAATGAAAAACTGGAAATTACACCACCATGTCTACCCTGGATTGCAGGCTATGTTCTTAAAAGCAGCGATCAAAGCGGAACTGCCAATTACCTAAAAAACTCAAAATTTCCTTATCGGGAATTTAATGATGGGAGATTATTGGTTAAATTACCCAAAACTGTCGGCGGCTGTCTTATTTTTGAATCAGAAAATGCTGAAATGTTAAACTTATAATGATTATGAGAATTTCTACAAAACACAATTGGTTTGCATATATATATCTAGCTTTGTTAGTGCTGACCTTTCATCGCCCGGCATATTCTCAACTACAACAAGTCACCATAGGAACTAACCCTGCGGGAACACATTCCTACACAGTAGCTGGTGCAGTAGCGCGTGTTATCCAGGATGAAAGCAGCATTCGATCAATTATCAGACCCTTTTCTGGCTCATCAGCCTATGTACCTTTATTGCATCGTGGTGAAATCACCTTAGGCTTAGTAACTAACATCGATTCATATCTTTCCTATTCTGGCCGTGAACCTTATATGGCACCGATGTCTAATCTAAGACTGATCGCAAGAGGTTTCCCGCTTTACATGATGTATATGGTCCGGGGAGATTCGGATTTTTACCGAATAGAAGATTTAAGAAATCAGCGGGTTGTTGTAAATATACGTGCTAATGCGGCATTAGGATTTCTACACAAAGCAATCTTAGCAACAGGCGGTCTTGATGAAGATAGCGTTAATGAGATAACTGTTGGAGGACTTGCAGACGGAGCTAGGCTTTTAACTGAAGGACGTGTAGATGCTGTTTCTATTGGAGTGGACACTGCATTAACTTTACAAGCCCATAGCACAATAGGAGGAGGAATCCGTTACGTAACTATGGGTCATGATGAATCTAAATTGGCAGAGTTAATGCCGGGATCTAAAGTATCACCTGCACCAAAAGGCCCTACTACTATAGGCCTCGACAACTTACCTCGGGTTTCCGAAATCAGTCACTATATAAATACAGGAACTCATTTGTCAGAAGATGATGCATATTTCCTTACTAAAACAATTTATGAGCAATGGCAGGGTTTACGTGACAACTATTCGGTCCTTAGTGAAGTTAATTCTGAAGAAATGGCACCCACAAATCCCTCAATTCCCTACCATGAAGGGGCTATCAAATACTACAAAGAAATCGGTCTATGGACCGAAGAACATCAAAACAATCAGGCAAAATTCCTGGAGTAAAATTCAATGAGTATAAACACTAAAAACTTAATTAATTTTGATCGAAGACGTGTACTAACAGCTGTAGCAGGTGCCGCAGTTACACCATTTGTTTCACGTCTTGCCTCAGCACAAAATGCAACCTCACTGGAGGAGCTAACCTCGGCCCCAACACCTCGTGATTGGTCAGGTGCAAACCCTGTACGCTATCCTGATCCAGATGTAATTGCCTTAGATGAGCGTTTTAATCAGTACATAATTGGTAATACCACCATACAAAAACTATATAGCGGATCTCTTTGGTCTGAAGGACCAGCCTGGAATGGAGTTGGACGTTATCTTGTTTGGAGTGACATTCCAAATAATCTTCAACGTCGCTGGATAGAGGACGATGGACGTGTTGCAGTATTTCGCAATCCTTCAGGTAACAGCAATGGAAATACATTTGACTTTAGCGGAAGGCAGTTATCCTGTGAGCATGGTGGACGACGAGTGGCTCGATACGAACTAGACGGTACGGTCACTACTATCGCTGATGAATATAATGGCAACCGGCTTAACTCTCCTAATGATGTAGTTGTTCATCCTGATGGTAGCATTTGGTTTACTGACCCTCCTTATGGAATTCGACGTAGCCAATATGAAGGCTTCTATGCTGAATCAGAAACAAAGCCTGCCGTATACAGAGTTGACGGCGATAATGGCCAGATTGCAATGGTTACGGATGAAGTAGTTGGTCCTAATGGACTTTGTTTTTCACCAGATTATTCACTGTTATATGTAGCGGATACAGGATCCCGTCCTAGAGAAATGAAAGTCTGGGATGTTAATGGCGCAACATTAAGCAACGGCAGAGAGTTTGCCCAAATAAATGTTCCAAACGCTGGAGCTGATGGAATTCGATGCGACACTGATGGAAATGTGTGGGCAGGAGTGCCCTTTGGAGTACAAATTACTGCTCCAGACGGTGATGCAATAGGAATAATCCGACTACCGGAACGTTGTGCCAATATATGCTTTGGGGGCGCAAAAAGAAACAGGCTATTCATGGTGGCTAGCCAATCACTCTACTCAGTCTACGTCGGTGCGGCAGGAGCACATATTTGCTAAAAATATTTTTGTGATTAACAACCGTCTAACAACTATAAAAAGTTTCAGGAAAACCTATTGAAAGTTTCTGCTCCCAGTACTTTTACAATAATAACTATTGTGGCCTGGATTCTGATCAATCAAAGCAGACTACTCGCACAGACAACAGAGGCTCTAGAAGCAGGCCCAACGGCTGAATTCCACTTTGCAAGACTAGTTTATTCAGATGCCTATAACAGCAGGCGTGCTAGGTGGGGTGGGGGGGGTGCTTGGAGCACTGACTATGCTGATGCCGAATATCACCTCATGGAAGGGGTTAATAGACTCACACGTGTAGATGGGCAATCTATTAGCGTTAGCAGAGATTTTTATGGTGGAGGCGGTCGACTTATTACGCTAAATAATGAAAGAGTTTTCGATTATCCATGGTTATATGCTGTTGAAGTGGGTCAATGGTATTTAAACGATACTGAGGCCTCCATGCTTCGAGAATACCTTGATCGTGGTGGTTTTCTTATGGTCGATGATTTTTGGGGTGAAGGGGAATGGTCAATCTTTATCCAATCAATGTTAAGAGTTTTTCCTGACCGACCTATCGTTGAATTAGGTGAAGATCATGAATTACTACATGTACTCTATGACTTGGATCAAAGAACTGCCATACCGGGTGCTGGTGGGTTTAGGCAAGGAACAGCACCACGTTGGCGCGGGATTTTTGATGATGATGGCAGACTAATGGTAGCTATAAACTTCAATATGGATATGGGTGACGCTTGGGAGCATGCAGATGACCCATGGTACCCAGAACCAATGACTGCACTTGCCTATCGGTTTGCGGTCAACTACCTAATTTACTCAATGACACATTAAAAATCATCAGAGAAAACCCAGCACATTAGGTTTCATTGATCTCTTCCAGATAACCCATAATGGCTTGAGCCATGACATCAGTTCCTACACCAGTTGCTGCACTAATTGCGAAAGCTGGGCCCTCCCATTTAAGCTGTTCTTTTAGTTGATTCAAAATTAAATCCCACTGGTCCCTAGGCAACAGATCCATCTTATTTAGGGCAAGCCAGCGCACTTGATTGCCAAGCCCATCTGAGTACCCTTTCAGCTCAGACTCAATTATTCTTGCGTCTTCTACAGAGACATCTGTACCAACTGATACATCAATCACGTGGATCAAAAGTCTAGTTCTTTGTAAATGCCTAAGAAACTGTATACCCAACCCTGCCCCTTCTGATGCACCCTCTATAAGACCAGGAATGTCAGCCATTACAAAGCTACGGTCCGTTTCGATACTGACAACACATAGACTAGGGTGTAATGTCGTAAATGGATAATCAGCAACTTTAGGTTTAGCATCAGAAACTGCTCGTATCAGGGTTGATTTACCAGCATTAGGTAAGCCAACCAAACCAACATCAGCAATCAACTTAAGTTCTAATCCTAAGTGACGTTTTTCTCCGGGCTCTCCCACCGTTGATTTCCTAGGCGCACGATTAGTGCTACTTTTGAATCGAGTATTTCCCAAGCCTCCACGACCACCTTGAGCAACGCACAATTCCTGTCCAACGTTAGAAAGATCCCCCAAGATTTCCTCTGTATCTAAATCTGAAATAACAGTTCCTTTAGGAACAGAAATATACAAATTGTCCCCAGAAGCACCTGTTCGTTCTTTACCAGCTCCTCCACGCCCAGATTTAGCTTTAAATCGGCGCTGAACCCGAAAGTCAGCTAACGTATTAATATCTTCTCGAGCAATCAAGAAAACACTGCCACCATCACCACCGTCACCACCATCCGGACCACCACGAGGAACATATTTTTCACGGCGAAAGCTAACACAACCATCACCACCTCGACCAGCTTCAACTCTAACCGTTGCTTCATCAACAAATTTCATTGATTAAGTCCAATAAATAATGTCTCATGCATAAAAAAGGCCCGTAAACCGGGCCTTTAAATATGAAAAACTGGTTTTGCTAGTTGTCCTTGACGCTAACGAATGTCCGGTTTTTTGGCCCTTTAGTTTCAAATAACACTTTTCCTGCTGCTTTAGCAAACAGTGTGTGATCTTTTCCAAGTCCCACATTGATACCCGGATGAAATTTAGTGCCTCTTTGTCGAACAATTATATTACCAGCAACCACGCTCTCTCCGCCGTAACATTTTACGCCAAGACGTTTTGATTCAGAATCACGTCCATTTTTTGAACTACCACCCGCTTTTTTAT
>PBDA01000018.1 GCA_002718345.1 Rhodospirillaceae bacterium | reverse complement strand
TGGCGACCAACCGCCGAGCATCAGTGCCGCCATTGCCAGCGAATCTCTGGGTGAAGCAGCTCAGCTATTCATTGGCGACGACGTTCGTAATCGCTACATCGGCAATGCCTGGGAAACGACCGAATGGGTCGACACCGAGCGACTGGAGACATCCGCAAGCTGGCTTCGTGAGCTTTCGAACGACTGGAATGTATCCCTGTCCGCAAGCGCATCGTCCCACGTGCAAAATTCCTTCTATGAGGGTTTCGATTACGACGCCGACGACGACATGTTGTACCTCGACGCGCGCTTCAACTACTCGCTCAACGACAATCATCACCTGACCTTCGGGACGGACTCGCGCACTGAAAAAATGCGCTCTCGTTCCAAAGCCGGAGAGCTGGTAAATAACGATGGCGATCCGACGACTAACTACGTATCCGACAGCTTCAACTACGACGTCCTCGGGCTCTACCTTCAGGACACCTGGACGGTCTCGGATTCGGTTGAGGTGCAGATGGCGTTGAGAGCCGATCAGGTCGAGGCAGATTTCGTCGATCCCACGAAACCCGGTGTCGAGATCGATCGCAGTATAGTTAGTCCGCGTCTCGACATGAGCTACTCCCACAATGACGAATGGACTTCGCGCTTCTCTGTTGGCCGGGGCTACCGCGCTCCCTTGTCGTTTTTCGAGACGGACCACGGCATTCTGGACGCCGGCGTCGGTTTTGATATTGACATAAACGAACTCGAACGCTCGCTGTCGACCAGCTATTCATTGGCACACGAGGGCAATGCGATAATTTCATCGTTCTCAATTACGAACACCAACGTCGAGAATCTTTCGGCCCTGGATGAGACCGAGGACGGTGTGCCTCTTTTGACTCAGCTATCGGGCGATGCATCGGTGCTGGCGGTGGATCTCGCCGTCGGGTATCAGATCGCCGACAACTTCCTGGTGAATTTCACCGCGAGCAAGTTCAATCATGACGACGCGTTCAAGTCGTCTTTCGGCGTCGCGACGATGGAGGAGCAGGCGAACCTGAACTTCGACTGGGACCCGGAGGGTTGGGAAGTGTATGCGTCTCTGAGTGGGGTCGGCAGCCGAAACCTCCTCGCATACGGCTACGAGGGCTATAACGACGCGGCGCTGACGATTCCGAAATCCACAAACGCGCCGAGCTTCTACTGGGTCGATCTTCGTGTGGCCCGAGATCTGGGTGACAGAACGACGTTCTACGTCGGCGCCAACAATCTCTTCGACAACACTCAGGCGGGTGACGAAGATTCTCCGTTGATGTTCGATGCAGATGGCGGATACGATGTTGCGTACATCTACGGCTTGCTCAGAGGTCGAGAGGTCTATGCTGGATTCATGCACTCCTTTTAGCCGGGTGGTCGCAAAGCTCTGGCTCTGCCTACCGGCGCTGCTCTTGTGGGCAGCACCGGTAGTGGTGCCGGCGCAGTCCGTCGATCTGTTGAAGTACACCCTCCAGAGCCTAGACGAGGTCGCAACGGAACACGATCTCGATCAGTACACTGGCAAGCCGACGATACTGATATTTTTCGAGCCCGAGTGCTCCTGGTGTCTCAGGCAAACGCGGGTGCTCAACGAACTCGTTGCCAGCTGCGAGAATTTCCAGGCAATAGCCATTGGCGTTAACGGTACCAGGCGCGCGCTTCAGAATACTCTGCGACGACTGCGAGCCGAGTTTCCTGCTTACCAGATCAGCAGAACCCTGCAAGAGGACATTGGCGAAGTGGAAGCGACGCCGCTGATGCTCCTCGCGGACGACACAGGAGCGTTCGTAACCCATATGCGCGGATACCAGCGGACTGAGGTGCTTGTGCCCGCTCTCGAGAACTTTGTACCAGGGTACTGCGCCTAGTCTCCCGACCGGGTCTTCCGTCTCCGCACTGGATCAAAAGATAGAGCACCTAGGCGGGGTTCATCCCTGATCCCACAGCCCGCAAGGGCATCAGCCACAACTTTCGCGTGTATCTACGTTACGACGACTTCGGAAAGAGAAGAGGACATTGGTCGCACCCAGTACTCGCTTCGGCGGGTATTCGGACGTCCTTAAGAACGGGCGGCCGATAGCGCCACTCGCAGTTCCCGCCAGGCGTTGTTCAGCTCGCGGCTCGCGGACCTCAGGAATAGGATCACTTGCGGACGCGGGTTCAATTCCCGCCGCCTCCACCATATTTTATGAATAGCCAATTATTTCAATTGGTTATGAATTATTCACTTTCATCTGTATTAACCAAATTCATTCATTCGCTAGATTTGATGGTACATTTTCAAAAACTATCCTTTAAAAGATATGCCATGACAGATCCCTCCAACCGCCGGTTTGACTACATCATCGTTGGTGCTGGGACTGCCGGCTGTGTACTTGCCAACCGTTTATCCCAAGACCCCAGCAAGCGGGTATTACTCCTTGAAGCAGGTAAAAAAGATAATTACTTTTGGATCGATATCCCTGTCGGCTATCTCTACACCATAGGCAATCCGCGCACAGATTGGTGCTTTAAAACAGAAGCCGAAAAGGGGCTGAACGGCAGCAGCATAGACTATGCAAGAGGGAAAGTTTTGGGCGGTTGCTCGTCCATTAACGCCATGATCTACATGCGCGGTCAACAAGCTGACTATGACCATTGGGCCGATCTTGGAAACCACGGCTGGGGTTGGCAAGACGTACTGCCCGTGTTCCGTCGTTCAGAAAGTTATCAGCACGGGGCAGATGATTTTCACGGAGCTAACGGCGAGCTACGCGTTGAAGAGCGGCGAGTTAACTGGGAGATTTTAGATGCTTGGCGCGATGCTGCTGAAGAGTGCGGTATACCCAAGATCGACGAATTCAATCGTGGCGACAATTTCGGCAATGCCTATTTCCAAATGAACCAACGCAATGGCAAACGCTGGAGTGCAGTTCGAGCATTTTTGGATCCCGTTAAGGCGCGCTCGAATCTGACGATCTTGACAGAAGCCAGCGTACGCAAGATTTGCTTCGATGATAACGCAATAAAACCCACCGCCACTGGTGTTATGGTCCGACTGGGAGACCATGAGCAATTATTTGAGGCAAATAACGAAGTGATCCTGGCAGCAGGCGCCATCGCGTCACCACAACTGTTACAACTGTCTGGAATCGGTGTCTCTGAGACTCTTTATAAACACAGTATTAAGCCCCTTATTGAACTGCCCGGTGTTGGTGAGAACCTTCAGGATCATCTGCAAATCCGTACAATTTACTCGGTCGACAACACTATCACCTTGAATCAACGGGCACGCACATCCTGGGGCATGGCCCTAATGATCTTAGAGTACTTCCTACACAAAACCGGTCCATTGACAATGCCACCATCACAACTAGGTGCTTTTGCAAAAACCGATTCCAACCAACCTACGGCAAATATCGAATGGCATGTGCAGCCGTTGTCTTTGGATAAGTTTGGCTCGCCATTGCATCGATACAATGCCATTACGCCCTCGGTGTGCAACGTGCATCCGACGAGTCGCGGTCAAGTTACTTTGCGTAATCAGGATCCAAACAGCGCACCATTAATACAACCTAACTATCTATCTACTGAAGAAGATCGGGCCGTCGCTGTTGCTGGTTTGAAATTTACCAGAGAAATTATGGCGTCACCGGCACTCGTGCCTTTTACACCACAGGAGCTTAAACCTGGCGCGCATTTGACCACGGATGAGGAGTTGATCCACGCCGCTGGTGATTTGGGCACTACAATCTTCCACCCTGTGGGCACTTGTAAGATGGGCAAAGACCCAATGGCGGTAGTGGATGATCGTTTACGCGTACATGGCGTAAAAGGTTTACGTGTCGTGGATGCATCCATCATGCCGACAATTACCTCTGGCAACACCAATGCACCGACAGTCATGATTGCAGAGAAAGGCGCGGAATTAATAAAGAACCAGTACCACAACTGAAAATTATAATTATTTATAGATCTCTCTTCTTTCGAAAAATTCCAAATCCCATATAAGCAAGTAGAATAGATAGCATCGGATTTATATAATTAAAAAATGTCCATGGAGCATATTCTAGCGGTGACATTCCAAGCACTCCTGTTATAAATGCACCAGAAGTTGTCCACGGAATCAGCGATGTGCTAAGTGTGGCACCCTCCTCTAAACAGCGCGAGAGCATGTGCTTCTCAAGATTATCTTCTTCGTAGGAGTCTTTGAATATTTGCCCACCAAAAATAATTGATAGATAGCCTTCGCCCATACTCATGTTAGCTGCAACACCTGCGCCAATTGTTGTCGCCATCAGGCTTGCTGAACGCTTAATACGGACCAACAAACCACGCAATAATACCCGCACAAAACCTGAATGATCTAATAGACCACCGAGGGACAATGCGAGCAATGCGAGTGACATCGTCCACATCATGCTTTCTATACCTCCACGGCTAAGAAGCATATCCAGACGGTCATGGCCAGTATCTGCAATGTATCCAACGTGCAGGCTGTTTAGCACCTCCATAACAGCCCTATCTTGCATTACAACAGCTAACGTAGCAGCGGTAGCGACGCTAGCCAACATACTGGCTTCAGCGGGTATTCTCTTAATACTGAGCACAAAGAGCACAATCAACGGTAATAGTGTCAAGGGATTAATCCAGAACTCGGCTGCTAGTTGTTGTTTTAACTCAATCAACTCGGAAACGGATAGAGCCTGACCACTGTAATACAGCCCAACAATAGTAAAAAGGATAAGGCAAATGACATACGTCGGCACAGTCGTGTACATCATAGATTTAATGTGCGCATAAAGATCCGTGTCCGCACTCATGGCTGCAAGATTAGTCGTATCTGAAACGGGCGACATTTTGTCACCAAAACTTGCGCCGGAAACAACCATTCCAGCTACAAGTGGCAACGGAATACCTAATGCGGAACCAAGCCCCATAAGAACAACGCCAATCGTTCCTATTGTTCCCCATGCGGTACCTGTAGCGAGTGACATCAAACTACATAGCAATAGACCAGCCGGTAGAAAAATAGCGGGGCGCAGAATGTCTACGCCATAATAAATAAGACCACCGATCGTTCCGCTTTCGATCAGTGCCGCAATGAGAATTCCAATCAGAAAAAAAATAAAAATTGCGCCTAGACCCTTCTCTATCCCTGAAATCATTGCGGACTTGATTTGCTGGAATTGAAAACCTAGTAACGCAGCATGCCCTGCGACCCAAACTATAGCGACCAACAGTAAGCTGTGCAGACTAACACTCAACCATAATAGTCCGGCAATCACGATCGCGATTACTCCGCCGAAACAGAGTAGGGAATGCCAAAATCTAGGTTCTTGAGGTTCCTTCATCAAGGTCTACTTAGGATAAAGAGTCACTGGTTAGCCTCCTGATAAACAATCTCACCACTTACCATCGTCATCACGGGCTCTATATTACGAACATCATCAATTTCTATTTCTAAATAATCTCTGTCCAGCACAACAAGATCTGCATATTTTCCAGCTTCTAACGTACCGAGACTGTCTTCCATAAACATTAGGTAAGCATTTGAACGGGTATGGGCAATTAATGCTTCTTCACGTGTAATCACTTCATTACTTTCATATTTCACAATATTCGGAAAAATCTTCCCTGCTGTGTATTCCCAGATTGTGTGAAATGGGTTGTAAGTAGCTACGATCGTACCATCCGAACCCATACCCCATAAAATACCGCTATCCTGAATCATACGTATTGGTGGAGACGCAACACCCTCCATCCTTGGCTTAACAGTGTGATTTGCAATAGTGATATGCCAACCTAAGCGCTTAGCACGCTCCAAACTTTCCTTACTTATCAAATCAACATGACCAAGCGTCCAACGAAGATCATGCATTGGGTATGTATCACTGATTTCCTCTGAGATAGTAATCATTCTTGAAGCTGTGAGGTCTTGCATTGCATGTTCATTCACTTGCCAACCGTTTTTTGCAGCAGAGAGAGCAATCAAAGAAAAAGCATCATAAATATCTTGTGAAAAAGGCTCAGATGTCCTCTCACCTACCATGTCATGCAACAAACCATACACATGCTCTCCAATACCATGCATACCATAACTATCATCTCTCTGAAATGGCTCTTCTCGATCGAGCAACTCTGCTGCAGCAATAGCTGTCCTTGGAGAATCAGCCCAATAACGTAGAGCATGAAAAACACGTAGATCTAATTCACCCTTCTCATACAATGCTGTAACCGGATCGTATGAACCATCTAAGTAACCTACGTCATAAACAGTCGTCACACCCATACTATTCAAATATGAATTAAACGCCTTTACTTCTACCATACGTTCTTCAAGGGTTTCGGCAAATGGAAAATATTCGAGAGCTGCATACATCACAGTTCGTCCCTCACGATAATTTGTCCTGATAACCGAATCACCAGTATAAAAGTTTCCCAGTTGAGGCCCTAAGATATCCTCTGCCAACGAATTCATGTAAAAGATCGTATAGTTTCTTTGAATAAAAACAGGATTATTTGGGGCTGCCTTATCAAGTTCTGCACGTGTAAAACCACCAGGCTTGTCAGCGAACTGCTGCTCAGTCCAACCACCAATGATAAACACCCATTCGCCCGGATCGAGATCTTCAGCGCGTGCGGTGATTCTCGTTAAGACTTCATCATGAGATATTACTCCGTGGATTCGAGTCTCGTATGCTGCAAAATTAGTCCCTCGAAGGTAGTGAATATGGTTATCAATAAATCCAGGTATTACTGTTTTTCCTTCTAGGTTGATCTCTTCAGTCTGAGCATCTGCCAAATCTAGAATGGAAGGATCATCGCCGGTAGCTAAAATTCTTTCTCCATTAATAGCAATAGCACTAGTGATAGTAAAATTATCATCAACAGTCAGCACTTTACCGTTATATAGAATACGATCAGGTACTTGACCAAAAATTAGAATTGGAAAAAAAATAAAAAAAATATAATAGAACCTGACAAAGAATACTTGATGCAACAAATTGCTCCCACCCTAACTAGAACAAATTAATCGGCAGTTCATTATAATAATTTAGTACACCTCTAATGCACATATCAAAAAAAACAAGCAGATATAATTACAAACAAATAGTTCCCATAAAATAAAATCACATAATTATTTATGAACAAACCTAACCTTGAAAGTTTTCTGATAATTTTTTTACTCACACCAATACTTGGGTTATCTCAGACAGCTTATGAAAATGAAAACTGGCCGCTAATAAAACAACGAATGATCGAAAGAGGCCTGCAATACGAGTCAGCCTGGGATTTTTATAAAGCTCTCGAAGCTGAGTCAGAAGATACAACCTTGGCTCCTGATGAAGTTCCTGACTGGAGCGGTTTGTGGGAACGACCGGGACCTGCTCCACGGTGGTTGGATCGTGATCAGGTTGGTCGTCAAACCACCGCCACTCTGAAAGGTGAATATGCTTCGATGTTTAACGAAATACTTATAAATGCTGAACAAGGACGTATTTGGGACCCTCATTCAGGTTGTGGTCAAGCAAGAGGTTATCCGGGGATGCTTAAAAATGGGCGCCCTCATGAATTTGCAGTCACCCCACATCAGACCTGGCATTTAGGTCAAGCTCGAAACGAAGTTCGTCGCATCTATACAGATGGTCGGGACCATACACCAGAAGACTGGGCCTACGAGACTGAGCATGGTGACTCAATTGGCTTTTGGAATGGTCATACACTTATTACACACACCATGTATACAAACGGAGGCTGGATAGGAAGACTTCAGCCTTATTTTAGTACTGCCTTAGAAAGCGTTGAAATATGGAATAAAACCGACAATGAAACAATCCAGGCCGATGTCTGGATATTTGACTCTGAAGCTCTTGAAATGCCATGGTATACAAGGCAAATCTATAAAAAAATGCGCCAAGAAGAAGGTTCACCTTTACGATTAGAGTACTGGTGGAATTGTCATAGCCAAAATAATATTGTGATAGAAACTGAGGATGGTGGTACAACCTTTCTTGATTTTGACTTCACAGATATGGATGATCAACAGGACTAGTGATTTTCATGTTGGATACAATATCTAAAAAACCATACACGCTACTTTCGGCATTCTCTTGTATTATCTTTTTCTCAAACTCGACTGTTGCTCATCATTCTGCGGAAATGTTTGATAGAGATAAAATTGTCACGTTAAGTGGCACAGTTAAAGAATTCCGCTACATTAATCCCCATTCCTGGCTGATTGTAGATATTGAAAATGATGATGGCACCATCACCACATGGGGATTTGAAGGTGAAGGTCCGCAAGATATGATGCATGGTGGTGTAAGAAAAGGTGATCTGCCCCCAGGAGAAAAAATAACCATTACTGGGTGGCCTATGCGTGATGGACGTCCAGCCGCTATGTGGCAAACCGTTATAAAAGAAGATGGTGAGTTACTTAATTGGAGAACTCCTGGAAGAGATTAATTATTAAGGCAATTATTTCTACTAGCGCCCAAGAGGAGCCACATCATCAGGTCTACCTTGCTCGTTAGGCCCAGGCCCAAGCCCAAGAATCTTGCTGAGCCGTAGTTTTATATATTCTAAATTCCAACGATCCCTCCAACTACCCCACCCATGATGAAAACCATAGGTAACACCACTATTAATGTAGTGTTTTCGTTCACGAGGCCCATGTACTCGGCGGGGACTGAAGACGGGCTGATGGGTCAAATTTACTCCAGAGTAATTTTTTTCAGCACTGAAATACACACGCGTGACCAATTTTGGGCCAGTGGCCACACATACATCTAAACTCCCACCAATAACTGGTGGTTTTAACCTAAGATCTTCCAAAATATCTTGCCATAGCTTATGTTTAGGTACTGAAGCAAATACAAAATTTGCAATCTGGTCTTCACCATCTCCATATGATTTGTCGTATTCCAAGGAGAGCACAAGCTCAGAATCAGCATAGTCAAAGGGCCGTAGAAATTCATAATCTAAATCACAGTACATACCCCCCAAATCATGCATAAGCATGTAGCGAAATACATCAGCTCGCATAATTGGCAAATCAAACCCCATAAAAGACGAAAAGAGTTCAGGATGAAAATCACGCACATGCGCTTCCATCATTTCATCAGTCCATAGCCGATATTCCCAGCCTGGGTGATATCTTTTTACAGCATTAACTGCAGCCTGCCAACGGCCAGGAATTATGTCTGTTTTCCATAACTGATGAATAATTTTTGGAATAACTGTCACCCAACTCCCCTAATAATAGTTGGATCGCACGTTTTTCAGTCCATACGAAAAATATATAAAAAAAAATAACTACCTAGTAATTATACGTTAAGATTGAAAACTAAAAATAAATGCAATATTTTTTCCTTGAACTTAAACTCCATAAAAAAATACGGCAAATATTAATAATTAAGAACAAATTTGGGAGAAAAAAATGGCTAATGTAGAAATAGTCGACCGCTCAGATATGACGAGTAAGCTGATGAGCATGCTTGAATTAAAACCTCTTAAAACAGCTATCGTTACTATCGATATGCATAAGGGCCACCTAGACCCTGCGGTAGCTACAATGCCAGCTGATGCTAAAGACTCTGAACGAGTAATTAAAAACGCGGAAGACGTCTTAGGTTTTGCAAGAAACCACGGCGTACCCGTCATCCATGTCAAACTCGTTTTTAGAAAAATTCCTGGTTTAGGTAGTGAGGGTATGCCTGTAAAATTCTGGAAAGCACTTCATGATATTTCAGACGAAGCTAACCGGCTAAGTCCTGGTCGCCCAAGCACTGTCGATGATCACAACATAATGGGCTCAGTACAAACTGAAATGATTCCAAGTCTGGTTGAAGAAGGCGACTATATGATTGATAACAAAAAACGCCTTGACTGCTTTATGGGAACAGACTTAGATAATCTTTTAAGAAATCTGGGTATAGAGAATGTTTGCTTAATGGGAATTAACACAAATACGTGTGTTTTGAATACCGCATTTACTGCCTTCAATAAAGATTACAGAGTAGTAGTTATGTCAGACTGTGTTGCAAGTATGTATGGAGAAGACCTCCATCAACTAGGTCTACAAAACATTTGCAGATGCCTTGGCTGGGTAACTAACAATGATGAGTTCAAGGAAAAAATAGCTGCTGGCGATAAAGCAGCAAAAGCTGGATAACATTTTCTGCTATAGATAGAGAATTCCTTAAAGCTTCGAGTATCTGCAATAACTTCGCAGTGGTGCAACAGGCATGGTTTTCTGTAGCAATTAGCCTAAAGGAGCATTAAAAGATGCCAAAAACACAAATAGGCGATGTAGAGCTATATTACGAAGAACATGGCGATGGCACACCAGTCATTCTCCTTCACGGGCTTGCTGGTGACTGCAGCGCATGGAATCCTCAAATTAAAGTACTAAAAAAAGACTATAGAGTTATCCCTCTTGATAATCGTGGAGCAGGACGAAGCTCTGCTCCTGACTATCCATATACAACTCGCTTATTTGCTGATGACACAATTGGACTAATGGATGCGCTTGGCATTACTGAGCCAGCCCATGTCATTGGTAGATCAATGGGAGGTGCTATTGCGCAAGAAATGGCAATTAACTATCCCAATCGCATTAGAAGTATGCTCATTACAGCATCTTTCGGAAAACTAGATCGTTATGGTCACCGCATACTTCATAACATTAATGAAGTAGTAAAGGAACAGGGTTATATGGCAGCTGCAAAATGGCAGGCCCTCTTCTTTTATCCGCCACTTTATTTTAATGAACACGAAGAACAAATGGATAAGTTTGAAGAAAGTGTAGGGATTACTGATAGACCCGTACATGGCTATACAAATTCAACTAATGCTTGTCTTACTCATGACTCCCTTGATCGGCTCAATCAAGTTGCATGCCCTACCCTTGTTCTTACAGGAGGAGAGGATGTGCTTTGTGCAGTTGGACCTGCAAAGCAGATTGCCGAACGAGTACCTGGCTGCAAACTCAAAATTTATGCAGGAGCAAGCCATTTTTTTATGACACAGTGCTACGAAGAATCAATGATTGACATAAAGAACTTTCTAGACAGCAACTAGTGATCAACTGCAAATCTAATCGCCAAGTGTGTTTAGCAAGCAGGCCAAAAGGGTTGCCCAACCCAACTAACTGGAACATTATAAGCAGACAAATACCAACCATTCAATCAGGTGAGGTATTAATAAAAGTTCGATTTATTTCTATTGATCCAGCGATGCGAGGATGGATGAATGACCGTGTTTCTTACATTCCTCCTGTACAAATTGGTTCTGTTATGAGAGCACTCACTGTTGGTGAAATAGTGGAATCAAAAAATGAAACCTTTAAAGTTGGCGACTGGGTATCAGGGATTGATGGCGTTCAAAATTATGCTGTATCTGATGGTACTCAGAATGCAAAAATTGATTTATCCATAGCACCACCTCAGACATACCTAGGAACTCTAGGTATTGCAGGATTGACTGCATATAGTGGGTTATTAAAAGTTGGAAGACTGCGAGTTAACGACGCAGTTCTGGTTTCAGGTGCGGCCGGTTCTGTCGGTGCACATGTGGGGCAGATAGCAAAAATTAAAGGCAATCACGTTGTTGGCATAGCTGGTGGATCAAAAAAGTGCAGATACTTAGTTGATGAGCTTGGATTTGATGCAGCTATTGACTATAAAAACGAAGAATTGTCTGTAAGCATCGCTCAACATTGCCCTAAAGGAATTGACCTATTCTTTGATAACGTTGGAGGCAAGACACTAAATGCTGGGTTAAGCGCTATTAATGTAGGTGCTCGTGTTGTTATTTGTGGTGCAATTTCACAATACAATCTCACTCATTCAATTGAAGGTCCAAGCAACTATTTGCTATTACTACTTCGCCGAGCACGAATGGAAGGATTTATATATTTTGACTACCACAAAGACTGGCCAAACATGATTAAAGAACTTTCCAATTGGCATAGTTCTGGAAAAATTATTGGCAAAGAAGATATTGTCAAAGGCAATGTAGATATATTCCCGGACATTCTCCTTAGACTTTTTAATGGAGAAAATCACGGCAAACTCATCATTGAATTACAAAACTAAGATGTAATTCCTGAAAATTCCTCAGCAATTCCTAATCTTACTTCGCTAACGGGTGTGGGCGCATCTGAAACTTAACAGCCTTACTAGTAGTACCTTTGCCTCCTTCAGTATGCCAAGGTGCATGGATAGCATAATTTGCCCAAAGTCCTCTACCTTTCCAACCCGCATCTGTGTCATCTATCCGTCCATCAACTCCCCGAGTTGAGAAACCCATAGGATAAGGCACACGCAATGTTAAAAACTCTCCATTTGGTTGCAAAACGAGAAGAGAATCAGAACCGGTTCCTGTAGCGATCGGTATGTTCCTTCCAAGACCTAAGGTATCAAATTGATCGACCCAGTTGTAATAAAGCATGTCGGCACTACCTGAATAGTCAACATTTTTAAAATGAGGTCCTGGTGTCTCATAAAGTGTCCAACCCTCTGCACAATGCTGTCCGGTGGCTGTGGGGCCGTTGAGCACTGAACATTTACTTCGATCAAAACTCGCAAAATGTCCGCTCCCAGCTAATGCAGTCCAAATAAGGCCTTCCCGGTCAATATCAATCCCCCTAGGCGTAAACCCATCAACGGAGGATGCGGGATTTTCAAAGGGAGGCTCATATACTTCAGCCAAACAAGTGTTAGGTGGATTAGCTCCGGGGCTCAATCTGATTATTGCGCCTGGCACGTTATAACCTTGGGCTACCCAGACCGAACCATCTTCAGGATGAGGTATGATGCCATAACTACCCCCATCAATTCTTTTATCTAAATCAGGGTTTATTTGCTGGTCCGGTTCAACGTAATCATCCTGTTGGCCGTTACCATTCGTGTCTAAAATAAAAGGACACCAACCCTGGGATTGTTGCTCGTCACCAGTTTCATCAAATAGCCTCATATTAAGCCACCCTACTACCGGACTACCTGGATTACTTGCCCATACGGTATTGTCTTGATCTTCGGCTATCTGCAAATGGTGTGTACCAAAACAGGTATCAATTAAAGTAAAACTCTCAGTTTCTGGGTCATATACTGAAAGATGCCTATTACTTCTTTCTACTGGAAAAAGCTCTGCTGAAGGATGATCTGATCCTTTACGGCAGAAATCGGGGGTCTGCGGTGCACGGATAGTATGTGTTATCCATACTCTACCTAAATGATCCATCATGGGATTATGTAGGCTAGCTTTCCCGGACCAAACAACCTCTTCACCGTTGTGAGGTGAAGGCTGAAATACAATCTGAGGATTCATGAAGGGTGTATCTGAATCGCGAACTGGTGCTGTTAGCCTCGTTAAAGTATTGCTCACTGGATCAAGGATATTTAGGTCAGGAGTGCTGAACTCCTGGACACCATAAACAAGGCCATAAGGGTTTAACGTTGGGTTCCGTTTGTCAGTTGAAATTGTGTCATGCACAAAACCCTTCCAATCTGCCCAATCCCACTGCGTGATGACCAAATTACGTTCGACTCCCTGTGGTCGAGGTGGCTGTGGGGGTACCTCACCAGCCGATATTCTATCTGTCCAGTCTGCATACATTTCCAGCGCTCTCGCTCGCCCAAATCGTGACATAGCCGCCGTCATACTTGCGCCAGCTTGACCCGACTGCACCCTACGATCCCAAGCATCAATCGTGGATTCAAAATCTCCTAATCCTACAGGGATTTCTCGCGTAGCTTTATTGCCAAGCTGATGACATACCGTACATCCTCCGCCAACTGCTCCAGCTTTCATTTGACCAATCCAGTGGAGTTGACTGATCAGACCAGTCGCAATCCCATTACCACTAGGACCTGTTCCGGGAAAGTCACTCTTAGGTGGCACCTCAAGTAACGAGTACCAATAATTTGATGGATAATACTGCGCGGCATCTTGTTGTGTAACTGCCTGTAATGCGGTCAGATTAACTATTTGTCCTGGCTGTATTTTTACTTTTGGGGAATCAACCAACCCGTAACCACGGACCCAAACATCATAAACAGCAGAAGGTAGGTCTGGAATCAGAAAATTCCCTAATTCATCTGTTACCACAATCTTACGAAACCCAGTTTGCAAATCAGAAGTCTCAGCAATGACCCAGACACCTGCTTCTACTCCACTCTGACCGCGAACAAGGCCACCAATATCGTTTGAGTCAACTTCAACTACGTTATCTTCAGACTGAGAAAGACTAACTGAGGAAATAAAATAACCAGCGGCAATTATCACCACCTTGAAAAGGGAAAATTTCATAAATCAAAAATCCTTTAGGTAACCTTATTCAAGCCATATTCACTTGAAAAATTGCGATCTCCGCCATGATAACTCACTAACTAGTATCGTAAATAAACTATCAAAAAAACTATAGAGGCATTTTATGCCAGTTACACAATAGGCATAATCCCATACTTCACAAAGGACTTACTATATGTCAACTGTCACACAAAAAATTGCCCGCTTTGTAACCAATGCCCAACATGTCGATCTGCCTGAATGGTCGATCCATGAAGCTAAACGAACTTTGCTCAATATGTTGGCAATCTCCCTTTCAGCATCTGAAGCAAAGGGCGCTAAAATTCTTATTGATTGGGCCATCAATGAGAAAGCAAACGAACAAGCATCTATTATTGGAACTAACTTAAAAACTTCAGCAAGTAATGCAGCCCTTGTAAACGGATTTTTGTGTCATTTACAGGACTATGACGACACACACTTTCCTACGATTTTGCACCCTACAGCCCCTATATGGCCAGCAGTGCTTGCAACCGCTGAAAACAACGGTTCTAACGGCCACGACACACTAGCTGCTTTTGTAGTTGGAGCTGAAATTGCCTGTCGAATTGCAATGTCAGTGCATCCCTGGCATTACGACCAAGGCTGGCACATTACAGGGACTGCTGGGGTCTTTGGCGCAGCTGCTGGAGCAGGCAAACTTATCGGATTAACAGAACAGCAACTAACCAATGCATTTGGAGCATCCGGAACTCTTGCTGCCGGAGTAAGAGAAGTATTTGGTACTCACGGAAAACCACTCCACGCTGGGCATGCAGCAGAGAATGGGTTACGGGCAGCAACATGGGCTCTAGCGGGATTTACTGGTGGCAATGATATAGTTGGAGGAAGACGTGGATTTTGGGCTGTTGCATCTCGTGACGGACACTCTAAAGATGCTTTAATAAGTCAACTTGGGGAACACTGGGAATTTAAAATGAACGGGCTTAAGCCATTTGCTAATGGCATTGTCTCTCACCCTATTCAACAAGCGGTCATTGAACTCCGAAATGAATTTAATTTAAAACCTGAAGATATTGAATCTATTAAAGCAATAACTCACCCTCTAGTCCTTGAGCTTATGAACCGAGCAAACCCTATCGTTGGACTAGAAGGTAAATTTTCATTTCAACATTGTGCTGCTGCAGCGCTTGTCGACGGAGCTGGACATGATGCTCAATTTACAGATAAAAAAGTTAATGATCCAACGATTTCCAATGTCCGTTCAAAAGTATCAGCAACAATAGGCAAGGATGTTTCAGAGGACGAAGTGCACTTACAAATCAATTTAGCAGACGGACGAAAATTAAAAAAACATATAAAACATGCAGTCGGCTCGCCAACAAACCCCATGACAGACGAAGAATTGATGAATAAATATAGAGCGCTCTCTGGCGAAATATTACCCAAATCTCAGGCAGAAAATCTTGCTACGGCAGTTTGGGATCTTGACAACGCTAGTAACGTATTTGAGCTATGCAATTTAATGCGAGCGTAATCTAATACATGAAAAATGATGAAGCTCAAAAAACACAGCTAGCGGATTGCATCCGCATGCTTGAACAATCCAATATCATTGATTACAACGGACATGCAAGCATCCGTTTAAGCGATGAACACATGTTTATCAATATAGGGTCATGCGAACGAAGTAGATTGACAAGCGCCGATATTTGCACAATTGACTTTGAGGGTAATGTAATCAACGGAAATGGGGCACCACCCCTAGAGTTCCATCTACATGCTGGAATTTATAAAGCTCGCACTGATATACGTGCAATAGTGCACGCACACCCTAAATGGTCCACCTTCCTTACAATGGTAGGAGAAAATTATCAGCCTGTTTATGCCCAAGGAACATTACTTTATCCAGTTCCTGTTTTAGATTCTCCAAACTCGATTAATAACCCCGAGATGGCAAAACTATTAGCTGAAACGCTAGGAGACAGGCCTGCAGCTATGATGAAATCACATGGTGCTGTTACTTGTGGCATAAATATTGTTGAAGCTTTTGTGCTGGCTAACTATCTAGAAGAAAATGCATATCGCCAGTACAGGGCACTTCAAATAGGAAAGCCTTACATTTTTTCTGAAGAAGAAATCTTAGCCTGCAAAAAAAAATTATGGGCTAAAAATCTATTCAATAGAACTTGGAATCATTTCCACTCGAAACTGAGCCCAGATAGAGCTAAAAAATAGCCTTATATTGCTTTACTTTTTGTTTTATGTATAACACCGATAAATTTCTTCTGGCTGGTGTGATGGGATGGCCCGTTTCTCACTCACGCTCCCCAATAATGCATAACCATTGGATAATGGAGAACAAACTTACTGGATTGTACTTGCCCATTGCCGTTAAACCTTCAGGGCTTAGTTCTGCACTATCGATGTTAAAGCCGCTTGGGTTTGCTGGCTGTAATATAACTATTCCACACAAACAGACAGCACTTGAAATAGTTGACGCTTCAGATGAAATAGCTCGAACTATAGGTGCTATAAGCTGCATTACAGTTCAAAAAGACGGTTCACTTCTAGGAACAAATAATGATTGGTATGGATTTATAGAAAATCTTAAACAAGAAACACCAAAATGGAGAGCAGATGCTGGGCCCGTTTTAGTAATTGGCTCTGGAGGAGCATCCCGAGCTATCTGCTACGGACTAATACGAGAGGGAGCAAAAGAGATTCGAATTGTAAACCGGACTTACTCTAAAGCATGTGATTTAGCCAAAGTATTTGGAAAAACTGTAAAGCCAATCCCATGGAATAAAAGAAACGAAGCTCTTAAGGATGTAGCACTTGTTGCAAATACAACCAGTCAAGGTATGACAGGCACATCTCCACTTGATATATGCCTTAAACGATTACCACTTTCTGCAATAGTCACAGATACAATATATACACCATTGAACACGCCCTTTCTTAAATCAGCAAAACTGAGAGGAAACCACATAGTAAATGGTTTGGGAATGTTATTTCACCAAGGAGTTCCCGCTTGGAAACAATGGTTTAATATTGAACCGGTTGTTAGTGAAAAATTGAGAAAAAAAATTAAACTGGATATTTGCAAACCCTAATAGTTAAACGGACCAGACAAAAAATAGCACCCATATAAATATTGTTTGATATTATTCGGGAAATGATTACGGATTGTAGTTTTTAAAAAACTTAAAAAATTCCTGACATGATACTTTTAACCAAAAGACTAATAAAAATATTACCCTTTATACTTGGGTTAACATACTTAAATACATCTAACTCGCAATATATTGGCCGAATGGCTCTTCCTCAGAATGATTTTACCTGGAATTGGGGTGACGAGACCTTAGCCCGAGGCGGTCATAGACAACTTTCTATGATTGGAAGTGAGTCAGGCTTTAGATGCGAACTGGATGCAAGGATGCGCATTACTAGTCGTCTATCTCGTCAAGATATAAGAAATCTTGAAAACCAAATTCGCAATAATGTTTTTTTCGTACAAGCTGTAGCAAACTCAATGTATTACTTAGAGTTGCAGCGTGATCTAGGCTATGCAACTCTCAATTGTGTCCGACCACAAGTAGACCGAGATGCTGATGAAGAAGCCAGAGCAAATAGGGAAACTAGAGCCAGAGAACGTGCTGCTAGAGAACGAGAGCGCAGACGGGCGAGGCGTGCTCGTCAAGATGATGACAATTAAAAATCTTTAAATTTAAAGTTCTAATATACTTAACTCTTAAATACCTTAATAAATTGACCATTCTAAATGGCATAAGGGAACTAAATAAGGTCGTTGAGGTCTCAAATAATATACGCTTTAGTCGATATAGGCCTTAAAATGCACGAGATGGCAAATAAGTCTAATTTGAAGTCAATCCGTTACCTGATGGGAATGGTAACCATTGCATTAACCGCTTGCTCAACCTCTATATGGGTTGAAGCTGACTTTCCTCAGCCATTAGTTGATAGGTTGCCTGTTCGTATGGGTCTAATTCTAGACGATGAACTGCTTGACTACGTACACTATGAAGAGCTGCCCAGACAAGCTGCTTATACCATCCAAATCGGCGAAGCAAATGAGCTTATGTTGGGACAGCTTTTTCAATCGATGTTTTTAAATGTCGAAGAATTTTATGAATTTCCCAATATACAACCTGAGATGGAAGATATCGATGGGATTTTATGGCCTGTATTAGATCGATTTGAATTTGACGTCCCAGTTGGACAAAGAGATGAGTTTGTAGAAGTGTGGATGCAATACCTTATAAGACTGTATGATCCAGACGGACAATTGGTTACAGAATGGACTGTTAGTGGCTATGGAAAAGCTGAATTACTTAACCGAGAACAGGCTTTAAACAGAGCAACTGTAGTAGCAATGCGAGAAGTTGGTGCCACGATTTCAACGAAATTTTCAGACCAACCGGACGTGCAGGACTGGCTACAGGACAGACAAATATCAACAGTGCTTTCTGTTGGAGGCATACCTCAGTGATTAATTTAAATTTCTACAATACTTCACTAACAAGCCTATTAGTAAGTCTTGCGTTTATAAGCGGGTGTGGCGTTACCTCTCGTATTGAACCATATAAACAAAGTCAGGTAGTTGTTGGTGATGGTGAGGGTGTTGTTGTACTTGCAAGAAAACATCATGCCTCTCATGAAGCTGAACAAAGAATTGTCGATTGCATAAGTGAAGGCCTCTCAAACGGTGATGAAGGTCTTAATGTGCATAATAGTGGAGCATTTGAGGACAAGCTATACCCCTGGTTTGAGCCCTCAATGGCACCAATAACACCTACAGACCTTTCCCAATTACTTGAAAAAGAAAATGTACGGGAAGAAGTAATTTCTACCGGGGTACGTTTTCTTATCTGGCTCGATGGGTCAACAGACAGGATAGCTAGCGGGGGTGGAATAAGCTGTGCAGCAGGTGTAAGCGGAGCCGGTTGTCTTGGACTTGGCTGGTGGGAAGATGACTCTCGATATGATGCCACCGTATGGGATATCAATGATGCGTCTTCTGCAGGAACTATACACGCAGACGTAAATGGACGTTCCGTTATGCCGGCACTAGTTATCCCAATCCCTTTAATTGCTCGACCTCAAGCGGCTGCGTGTCGCGGACTTACACAGCAATTGAAGGAATTCTTGACTTCACCAAACTATGGCAACGGTCCAAACTTGAGTTCACAGTAGTATCCTACAGTTACTAACTTTCACCCTAGATCAGCTTTAATCTTTATTCTGATTTTCACAGGCCAAACAAAAACTTATTGATGCGTCAATTATCACCGAAAGCAAAACAAGAACTTAAACTGGCTATAGTCCTTATAGGGATAGGTTTTTTTACCTTACCACCAGCGGTCTATATAGTAGGTCAACATGTGGTTGGCGAATATTCTGCAGAAAGCGGCCTATGGGGTCTTACTTCTAGCATCTGGTTTGGAGTCATTACAGCAAACCCAATGGCTCTATTATTGGTACTGAGTCCTTACCTAATAACACGTATATTAAGATGGTCACTTTGGTTTTATAAAAACAATAAACTTAATAAGTTCATATAGTTATAGCGTTTATCAGATAATTCAAATAAATTATAATTAACCTAATAAAGCAAAAACATAAAAACTAATTACAAAATCTTTATTACTCCAGTTGCTCCAAGTTAATAGATGGAAACAAAAAATTATTGATACAACGGAACAAATTGTCGTCTTAGTGTTCCCGATTAGTTACGATAGTACTATGTTGCTAGCTCGCTATAAGCGTATCTCGTATAACAAAAGGAGGCGGTGTGACAGATAAAAAGAGGTTATGGCCACTAATGGCTTTGTGGATATGTTTAGGAAATATAAGTTACTCAACTGATGAAACAATAGAGCCTTTATCAGTTGGAGACAAACACCCAGAAATAAGTCAAAGAGTAGCTCGGATTATTGAGGACCTCCACTATGCAAGACCACGCATAGATAATTCCCTGTCATCTGCTATCCTTGATCGTTACCTTGATACGTTGGATGGCAACCGCCTCTACTTCCTTCAAAAGGATTACACATCATTCGGCCGATACCGTTATGAGTTAGATGAACGCGTAAGAAACGGCGATTTAGAACCAGTCTTTGAAATTTTTAATACATTTAAGGCGCGCACAGAAGAAAGGGTTGCCTATGCGACGATCCTTTTGGCAGAAGAACCTGATTTTACTGTAGATGAATACTTTCAGTTTGACCGAAGTGAAATGGGATGGGCAAGATCTGAAGAAGAATTACAAGAAATTTGGCGAAAACGAGTTAAAAATGATGGACTTAGCTTGACTCTGACAGGAAAGGAATGGAGCGAAACAGCCGAATTACTACAGGAACGCTATGAACGTTTATTAAGACGTGTAACTCAAATTACTTCAGATGATGTGTTTGAAACATTTATGAATGCAGTAGCACACACAATAGACCCTCACTCCAGCTATCTCTCTCCGCGTAACAGCGAGGAATATCAAATTCAAATGAGTCTATCCTATGACGGTATTGGGGCTTCGCTGCAACTAGAAGATGATTATGTAACTGTTATTAATGTGATTCCCGGAGGTCCAGCTTATATTGATGGACAACTAAAACCTTCGGATCGAATAACAGCTGTTGGTCAAGGTGAGGAAGGGGATCTTATAGATGTCATTGGATGGCGCTTAGATGATGTTGTCCAGTTAATCAGAGGACCTGGCGGAACAGTCGTTCAACTCCAGGTCCTTGGAGCAGGAGCGGCTCCAGGTTCACCAGAACAAATACTTTATCTCATTAGAGATAAGGTAAAGCTGGAAGAACAAGCAGCAAAAAGCAGCATTGTTGAGGTTCCTGAGGGAGAATCTACCTATAAAATTGGCATTATTGATGTGCCCAGTTTTTATCAAGACTACGCAGCTAGAGCCCGAGGTGATGAGAATTACACTAGCACCACACGGGACGTCGAAAGACTAATTTCAGACTTAAAAGAAGACGGGATTGATGGATTAATCGTTGATCTTAGACAAAATGGCGGAGGTCATCTGTCTGAGGCTACTGAGCTTAGTGGTTTATTTATTGACCAAGGACCTGTTGTTCAACTCCGTGAAACACGTGGAAACATTCAAGTTCTTGATGACCCATCCCCAAATGCTGCCTATGATGGCCCGTTAGCTGTCCTAGTTGATCGCTATAGTGCTAGTGCTTCGGAAATTTTTGCTGCAGCTATACAGGATTACAACCGAGGAATTGTTATAGGGCAGCAAACATTTGGAAAAGGCTCTGTACAGAATCTTTTTAATTTAGACCGATTCATGCCGGGGACAGGCTATGGACAACTTACGTTAACTATTGGAAAGTATTACAGAGTCACAGGTGAAAGCACACAACATCGAGGAGTAATGCCGGATATCTCTCTTCCTTCAATGGTTGATACATCGATGGTAGGAGAAAGCACTCGAGATACAGCGCTGCCATGGGATCGAATTCAAGATACTCCTTTTAGGGTAGATACTAATTTGGATCCACAAATAAATATTCTGCAAAATAGACATAGTGAGCGTGCAATTTTGGACCCAAATTACAATCACCTTGTTGGAGATATTGAAGCAGTAGAAATTTTACGGGATCGAGATGAAGTATCTCTAAATATAGAAGTACGAACTGCAGAGCGAGAAGAACTTGAAGCTCAACAACTTGCTCGTGAAAACGAGCGTCGATCAGCCCTAGGCCTTGAACCGTTCGAAACCACTGAAGAGCTTGATACTAATGAACCTGCAGATGTTTTACTGGATCAAGCTACTCAAGTAGTAGTAGACATGGCATCAATATCTGATCCTACAGCACTTCCTATTACGGGATCTGAAACTGCTCTATACCACTAATGACTCAAAGAGTTTATTTTTTGCAGTTTTAATATAATTCATTGAGTTGCTAATAAATTACAGAATACGTCCATCAAAAAAGCAAAAAATTTAGGACCCTTTATCCTCGTCCTTAGTATTAGGAAATGATAATACCCCTGCAGAACTTTGCTCTGGCATCTCCTCTACATTTTTCAATTTTCTCTGCATCACACGAGTTCTGACTAGAACCTTTTCATCAATTGTACGGGATGCCAAATCCAATTGGTTTCTTACCTTAGCTAAAACATCGCCAAACTTCCCAAATTCTGTTTTTATCCCTGCCAACGTCTGCCAAACCTCACTTGATCTCTTTTGTATTGCAAGTGTTCTAAAACCCATATTCAAACTACTAAGTAAGGCTGAAAAAATAGTTGGACCTGCAGGAACCACATGGTATGTATTGAGTAATTCCTGCTGTAAACCGGGCTGACGTATTGCCTCAGCGTATAAACTTTCAGTAGGCAAAAACATTATTGCAAAATCTGTTGTACTTGGAGGGTTAACATACTTATCTTTTATTTCTTTTGCTGAACGAATGAAACTTGATCTTAATTCCTTTGATGCCTTTTTCACTCCTATCTCATCTCCGATCTCAGAAGCTTCAATAAGCCTGTCATAAGCATCATGAGGAAATTTTGAATCAATAGGGAGCCAAACGGGCGACTCTATATTGCCAGACTCTCCAGGCATCCTTATAGCAAATTCTACCCGTTGACCAGAACCTGTCTTAACTTCCACATTTGACTCATACTGCTCGGGAGCAAACATTTGCTCAAGAAGTGCTTCTAATTGATATTCACCCCATGTACCTCTTAACTTGACATTAGAAAGTACCCGATTAAGGTCACCAACCCCAGTGGCCAAAGCTTGCATCTCTCCCAAACCTTCATGAACGTCCTTTAACTGTGATTGAACAAGCTTAAATGACTCCCCTAACCTCTTCTCCAAGGTTGACTGAAGCCTTTCATCCACTGTCTTACGCATCTCATCAAGTTCTTTCTTATTTTCTACTCGCAATATGTTTAGCTGTTTATCAAGTGTCTCACGCAACTTGTCTAACCTTATTTCTGTTGACAAGGTAAGCTCTTTTACACGCGCCTCAACACCCTCTAGATGTTTAGCCTGACTCTTACCAAGCTCTCCAACTGCTTTAAGGGTTGTACTGGTCAGTTCCTGCCTAAGTTGACTACCAGCTTCACTCATTTCTTTTCTGTGACCTTGGAGCTCTGCTCGCACTTTTTGATCTGAATCTAGTTGCTTAATTAGACTCTGACGCTTAAGAAGCACAAGTATTAGTAAGACTATAAGCGCTTGTATAGCCAATAAAATCCAATTTATATCCATACTCTCAGGCCTTGCTTAAATAGCCTATAGCTAAAAAACTAACTTTCAATAATAAGATTTGATCACTCATTCATGAACCCAGAAAAACTATGCTCCATATCAAGCAGATAATCCAACCATTTATTTAACATCATATTTCTTTTCCAACGAGCGCTTAACTCATGAGATTGAAGTTGACTAATCTCATGTAGTTTTCTGTGTTGATGTTTGCTTATATTAGTGCTGTCTACCACATCTACCAGTTTAGCATCATGATAAATTCGGATTGTCAGATCAGGATCTAACACAGATTCAGAAAAACCTTTACCATTATCAACAGAAAACTCATAAGTGAGAGTCAGTGTTGTTGTGTATCTCTCTTTTTTTATAATTGCCATATGCAGATCACAATCTAAATCCGTATAAGATGTATATTTATTTGAATTACCTAGCAACAAAGACTCCATATTCTCTATTAATTGAGTCAATTTAATGAAATTACTTTCATAAAGCGTCATTAAGCCGCCGAGTGTGCCTGAATGAAAAACACACTCCGGTAATAACAAACTATCTGCCATCATCTCTTTCAGAATTATCTTCCCGTTGTATCACATATGTTTCATAAAACTAGTTTATGATGTAAGAAACCTAAATTATGGGCCTACTCTACGTTCAACCCCTGTCTCATTCAAAATAGTACTTGCTATTTCCTCAATAGAGAAATGCGTGGTATCTATAAAAAACATACCTAGTTTTTTATATAGCCTCTCTGCTGATCTCAACTCAAAGCTCACCTGTTGAGCAGTTGCATATCTGCCAACAGGACGTCTCTCAAGACGTATTTGACGAAGCCTATCTGGTGCAATAGTAAGTCCATACAGTTTTTTGCGATATGGCAAAAGGGTTTCAGGCAATCTTCCTGATTCAAGATCATCTTCAGTCAGGGGGTAATTAGCAGCAAAAATACCGTATTGAAGCGCCAAATACAGGCAGGTTGGAGTTTTTCCAGATCTTGATACGCCAGTTAGAATCACATCAGCGCGATCATAATTTTGAATACTGCGTCCATCATCAGCATCCATTGCAAAATTAGTTGCCTCAATTCGAGCATCATACGTCTTCATGTCAACCATACCATGAGCTTTACCTTGAGTATGAGAAGAATGCATTTGTAACTCACTCTCCAAAGGGCCGAGAAAAGCCTCAAAGAAATCTAAAATCAGTCCCTTAGATTTAAGCAATGGCTCTCTTATTGTTTCTTCAACAAAACTTGTAAAAACAATTGGGCGCACTCCAGCATGTTCCATTTCTCTATCAATTCGCTTTGAAACTTCATATGCCTTGTCAATATTGTCTATAAATGGCACAGTGATAGAATTGAACTGGATCCCATCGAATTGGGTCAATAAACTGTGTCCTAGGGTTTCAACGGTCACACCGGTCTGATCAGATACAAAATAAACTGTTCGCTCTGTCATGCTTACTCCACTAGTCATGGCTAAGTTCTAATTTTGGAGTATAACTTGGAACCGTATGTCATAAGATTCACTCAGATAGGAAAAAATGACATTAGTCAAGTTGGCGGGAAAAATGCATCACTTGGTGAGTTAATACAAAACCTTAACAAGCTAGGGATTAGGGTTCCAGATGGATTTGCTACCACTGCAATAGCATTCACTGATTTTTTACAACAAGAAAACCTAGATAAGAAAATTATTTCTCGTTTGGAAAACCTTGACGTAACCAATGTACCAGCACTGACAAAAGCCGGAGCTGATATAAGACAGATGATCATTCAAACACCGCTACCGAATCAGTTAAAGACAGCGATCAAACATGAATGGAATAAACTTAAAGACGGAAATGATATTACTGTTGCAGTACGCTCTTCTGCCACAGCAGAAGATCTCCCGGAAGCTTCATTTGCTGGCCAACAAGAAACACTACTAAACGTTAGCGGCATAGATAATGTACTAACGGCTATACATGAAGTTTTTGCATCTCTTTATAATGATCGAGCAATCGCTTACCGGGTTCATCAGGGCTTTAAACATCAAGATGTATCACTTTCTGTTGGCATACAGAAAATGATTCGTAGCGACCTTGGCTCATCTGGAGTAATTTTCACGCTTGATACTGAATCGGGATTCAGAGATGTTGTTTTTATAACATCAAGCTATGGTCTCGGAGAAACAGTTGTTCAAGGAGCAGTCAATCCAGACGAATTTTATATATACAAAAAATCCTTGTCAGCTAATAAAAAGGCAATCATTCGAAAAAACTTAGGAACAAAACAGGTGAAAATGATTTATGCAGATGATCCTGCAGAAAGAGTTAAAACAATCAAAGTACCTGAGAGTGAGCAGAAACGATTTTCTCTAAATGATAAGGATATAGAAACACTGTCACAACAAGCGATCCTAATCGAGGAACACTACGGCACACCAATGGATATTGAGTGGGGAAAAGATGGTACTGATAATCAACTTTATATACTACAAGCTCGCCCTGAAACCGTTCAGAGTCAAGCCAAGCAAGTAATGGTTCGTTATTCTCTCCAAGAAAAATCAGAAATATTGACCAAGGGGAGAAGCATAGGCCAACGTATCGGCAGTGGCATTGCAAAAGTAGTAAGAAATATTGAAGAAATGGACCTCATTCAACCTGGAGATATTCTGGTATCAGATATGACTGACCCAGATTGGGAACCGGTCATGAAAAGAGCTGCTGGAGTCGTTACTAATCGTGGAGGACGTACTTGTCACGCAGCTATCATTGCTCGGGAATTAGGTATCCCTGCGGTAGTCGGTTGTGGCCATGCAACTGAGGATATATCAAATGGCATGAAAGTTACTGTATCTTGTGCAGAAGGTGAAGAAGGTTTCGTATATGAGGGAATCCTAAAATATAAACAGCGAGAAATTGCACTAGAAAAACTCCCCGACATACCTGTAAAAATAAAGATGAATGTGGGAAACCCAGATCGCGCATTTAACTTTTCCAGTATACCCAATCATGGTGTTGGACTTGCCAGACTTGAGTTTATTATAAATCGTATGATTGGCATTCACCCTAGAGCACTTCTAAATTATGACAATCAAGATATATTAGTTAAGGAACTTATTGACGAACACATATCAGGCTACTGTGATCCAGTATCTTTTTACATAGAAAAACTTAGCGAAGGGATAGCAACAATAGCAGCCGCCTTTTCACCAAAACCTGTGATCGTAAGACTATCTGACTTTAAATCTAATGAGTACGCAAATCTGATAGGTGGAAAAAAATATGAACCGACTGAAGAAAACCCTATGTTAGGATTTCGAGGTGCATCAAGATATTTAAATGAAGATTTTAGGCGATGCTTTGAATTAGAGTGTGAAGCAATCAAAAAGGTTCGAAATGACATGGGGTTGGAAAATGTACAAGTTATGATTCCTTTTGTTAGAACAATTGTAGAGGCAGAAAAAGTAATCTCATTGTTAACAGATAATGACCTTATTCGCGGCAAAAATAATTTAAAACTTATTATGATGAGCGAACTACCGAGTAATGCTCTATTAGCTGAAGAATTTCTAGAATACTTTGACGGTATGTCAATTGGATCCAATGACATGACCCAGCTTACCCTTGGATTAGATCGAGATTCTGGGAAAATTGCTGAATTATTTAACGAACAAGATATAGCAGTTAAGAAGCTTTTAGCTATGACAATTTCTGCATGCAAAAAACAAGGAAAATACATTGGAATATGTGGTCAAGGGCCATCTGATCATCCCGATCTAGCCAGATGGTTATTAGAAAAAGAAATAACTAGTATGTCTTTAAATCCTGATTCTGTATTGGACACTTGGCTTCTTTTAGCAAAAAAAACCCAAACAAAAAATAAGCCTTAATTAGTTTTTAAGTAAATTTTCTCGATAAAACTTTAATTCCCTAATAGAGTCGTATATATCTGCCAATGCAAGGTGCGTTGACTGTTTTTCAAATCTATTGCTAATTTCTGGAGACCAAAGATTGGCTAAAATTTTTAAACTTGATACATCTAGGTTTCTATAGTGAAAATAGGATGCCAACTCAGGCATATATCGGCTAAGAAAGCGCCTATCCTGACAAATTCCGTTACCACACATTGGAGACGTACCCTTATCAAGGTGTTGACGCAGAAAAGAAAGCGTCTGCTGTTCAGCCTCATACTCATCTACTCGACTTTTTTGAACCCTTTTAACCAATCCTGATCTATTATGTTGAAGAGTATTCCACTCATCCATCTCATTAAGCACAGAGTCGTTTTGATGGATAGCCAGAACGGGACCCTCTGCAATTACCATAAGATGCTTATCAGTGACAACTGTTGCAATTTCAATAATAAGATCTGATTCTGGTTTAAGCCCAGTCATCTCAAGATCAATCCAGATCAAATGCTCTTTTGACTTCAATTTGTTAACCTCATAGGCATAATTGTAGCAGGGCAGGACTTTTTTAACTTATGGATAAAATTAAAAATACTAGTTCAATCAACCTATGAAAGAAAACGGCTTAGTTATTGCTCGCTTTAAAAACCATGCTCTCATTGAAAGTGAGTCAAAAGAACAATATTTATGTGAATTTCACAACCGAAGATTAAACCCCATTGTTGGAGACACAATTAGTTGGAACAAAAACAACGAAAACACAGGCATCATAAAATCTATTTTTAATCGATCTTCATACCTAAATAGAATTAATAGCAAAGGAAAACCTGAAATTATTGCAGCTAATCTTACACAACTAGTCATCGTGCTTGCAGAAACGCCCAAACCTGATTGGCTTTTATTAGATCGATACCTAGTAGCAGCAGAAATTTGTTACTTAAAGGCGATAATAGTTTTTAATAAAATAGACCTAACAGAAAACTTACCTGCTAATTTTAAAATATACAAAGACCTTAATTATGATGTTTTAGCAGTTAGCGCCCATAAGAACATAGGCACATCAAACATTAGGCATCATCTAAAAAAGAATCGAAGCGTTATCATTGGCCAGTCAGGTGTTGGAAAATCATCCTTAATGAATGTCTTGATGGGAGATAGCGTACAAAAAGTAGGGGAATTGTCTGATAAAGCAAAACTAGGAAAACATACTACGACAACAGCCATACTCTACCGACTACCAAGCGGCGGAGAAATTATAGATTTTCCTGGCGCAAGAACCTATTCCCCCTATATGGAAAACGCCCAACAAGCCGAGCATGGATTTCGTGAAATTAAGACCCTAAGAGAAAACTGCCGATTTAACAATTGTCATCACTTAGACGAACCAGGTTGCGCAATAAAAATTGCTTTAGTCAATAAAAAAATTAATATTGAACGCTACAAAAGCTACAAGCAATTTTATGAGCATACAAAGAAAATAAAGTCACGAGTAAATAATTAATACTTTGGTACCTTAGATTTTTTTCTAACCAAGCTGACCTTTCATTTGACGCCCTGCCAACATATGCATATGTACATGATAGATTACTTGCCCACCCTCTTTATTTGTATTAATTACTACGCGGTAACCCTCATAGCCATATTTTTCAGCAAGATCTTTGGCTATTGAAAATAATCTTCCAAAAGTATTTTCGTGTCTAAGCTCAAGATCGTTCAACGTTGAAATGTGAGTTTTAGGTATAATTAGCGCATGGAATGGCGCCTGGGGCTTTATATCACTAAAAACTAATATTTCTTCGTCTTCATATAGGCGTTCAGATGATATTTCGTTGGATACGATCTTACAAAAAAGGCAATCTGGCAAAGATTCAATCTTCATAAGTAATTCCTGAGATTAAGTTATTTCCTTTTCTGTTTCATCTAAGCCCATCTCACGTCGACCGGCCAGTGCTCGAGAAAGTGTTCCGCCATCAATGAATTCCAACTCGCCACCTACTGGAACGCCATAAGCTATTCGGCTTGCATGAATCTTATGCCGTTTAGCCATTGCTGCAACCAATTGAGCTGTAGTATCTCCCTCTACAGTCACACTAGTTGCCAAAACTACTTCAGAAATTAGTCCCTCTTGTAGTCTTGACTCAAAAAGATCCAAACCAAGTTCAACCGGACCTATGCCATCAATTGGGGAAAGATGGCCCATAAGCACAAAATAAAGTCCTATATATGCTCCAGACTGTTCAATCGCCAGAACATCAGCAGGACTTTCAACAACGCATAATTTAGTATCATCTCGCCGATTATTAGCGCAAAAATTACATAATGACTGCTCAGTTAACATTCTGCAGCGATCACAGTGGTGTACCAATCGACTAGCCTCTTGTAGCGATTCAGCAAGTCTAAGTGCTCCATCCCTATCTTTATCCAAAAGATAAAAAGCCATTCGTTGTGCTGATTTAGCTCCAACCCCAGGCAAGCACTGAAGAGCCTTAATAAGCTGCTCTAAAAGCGGTGAATAGAACTCAGCCATTTTATTATCAACTAAAGTGGCAACTTCATACCAGCAGGCAAGGAGAATCCACCTGTTAATCCAGACATTTTCTCCTGTGTGGTTATTTCAACTTTTCGAATAGCATCATTTAAAGCGGCAGCAATAAGATCCTCCAGCATCTCTTTATCATCACTAAGCAAATCACTCTCAATATCAAGCCCAACAACATGATGCTTACATGTCATGCGCACTTTGACCATTCCCCCTCCAGACTCACCTGATACCTCAATTGAGGCCAATGCATCCTGTGCTTTCTGCATATCTTCCTGCATTTGCTGTGCCTGTTTCATTAGCTGCCCAAGACCCTTCATACAATTTATCTCCTTTGCTCTACTGACTCATCGTTATTAAGCTGAATACTGTCTACCTCCAAAATGGCATCAAATTCTTTTTGAACTTCCTGCACTTTTGGGTCTCCCTCTATATCCTCTCTAGCTGAACGCATTCGCTCATCTTCTCCCGCTGACCTAACCTGTGCAGGCGTACCTTCTAAAGTTTTACTAATTTCGATTAAGACCACTACCTTTTTACCTTGGTATTGACTAAATGCAGCCTCTAGACGGCTTCGTATTTGATCTGTATTTAAATGCGCATTTTCAGATGCAAGAATAAGATGTATCTGGTTATCGGTTATTTTCCTGAGCATACAATGCTCCGCTAACTGACGCGAAGCCCCACGTATATCTAACTTCTTAAGCAGATTAGTCCAGTTTTCCTTTTGAAGTTTAGGTGTCTGGGCTTGACCATCTGGCTTTGCAATAGTTGATTGTTTTTTGGTATTAGTTAATTCTGTACTTGGTTTAATTTCTCTATCAGAGTTGGATTTTTTCCCTGAAGAATTATTAGCATCAGACTCATCTATTGATGCGCCTGATATTCTAGGGCTGAATGCAAGCATCCGCAGCAAAACCATCTCAAATGCAGACCGAAAGTCTCGGCAATAACCTAGGTCTCGACGACCATTTAAAGCAATCTGATAATACAATTGCACGTCCTCAGGAGACAACCTACTTGCAAAACTACAAAGCTCCTCATCTACCTCATCTTTATGAGAAGTACCAACAAGCTGGACAACTGCCAGTTCCTGAAAAAGACCCATAAGATCATCTAATATCAACTCATAATCAGGTGCCTGTTCGTCTATGCGTGCAACCTCATTCATTAAAATAGATCCATCTCTTTCTATAAGACCAGAGACAAGACTTCTAGCATGACCCACATCTATACTTCCAAGCATTGAGCTAACTGAATCTAAAGTAACTGTTCCACCACCAAATGCTATTGCCTGATCAAGCAAGCTCAAAGCATCACGCATACTACCCTCAGCAGATTTTGCAACAGCAAATAAAGCATCGGCATCACTTGAAACACTTTCTTCTGTACAAATCTTTTTCAGCTGATCAAAAATTTCTTTAACACTTAAACGCTTCAAATTAAATTGCAGGCATCGCGACAAAACAGTAGCCGGAAGCTGTTGAGGATCGGTTGTAGCCAAAAGAAACTTAATGTGTGGTGGAGGTTCCTCAAGCGTCTTTAATAATGCATTAAACGAATGTTTAGATAACATATGCACTTCATCAATAAGATAAATTTTAAACCTACCTTCGGTAGGTCGGTACTGGACGTTATCCAAAAGTTCTCGCGTATCATCTACTTTAGTGCGTGAAGCAGCATCCACCTCCAGAAGATCCACAAATCTTCCCTCATCAATACCTATGCAAGCATTACATTTTCCACAGGGCTCAGCTACAACTCCTTCTTTGCAATTCAGAGCTTTAGAAAGAATGCGTGCAAGTGTAGTCTTTCCTACCCCTCTGGTCCCAGCAAAAAGGTATGCATGATGTAAACGTTCTGCAGAAAGTGAATTAACTAATGCCTTAACCACATGCATTTGACCGACAAGTTCTTTAAAAACCCGAGGTCGCCATTTTCTTGCAAGGACGGTATAACTCATTTAATCACCTAGAACACCAGCAAAAGTTAGATCCGCGTCAGCTCGTCCCCGGCACCCAATTTAACCGCTTCCGCTGCTCCCTTCCGGGCCTGACGGGGTTAACAGCCAATCGTCGCGAGGGAACCGACGCGGACTACCATACTTTAACAGTCTGTATAACGCGGCGCACATGCGAATTCGTTAGTCTAGGGCAAGACATTCTAATTCTTTTGATATAGAGGCAATTAGAGAACAACTAGAAAACCTATAGGTAATGGTAAATATGCCCTAATTAATGGCTCTCATGAGTTTTAGCCTCTAGAATCCACTCTCATAATGGAGAGGTGGCCGAGTGGTCGAAGGCGCTTGCTTGGAAAGCAAGTGTACGTGTCAAAGCGTACCGTGGGTTCGAATCCCACTCTCTCCGCCACATTTGAAAAAAATAGGTGTAACCCAATGTCTAACTATGAAAATCAATTAAATAAAGTGAAAAGCGCTAATGGCTTCATTGCTGCTCTTGATCAAAGCGGTGGTAGCACGCCGAAGGCACTCCAACTATATGGTATTGGTGAAGATGCTTACCAGAATGATGAGGAAATGTTTTCAGTTGTTCATCAAATGCGCAGTCGAATAATTACCAGCCCTGCATTTGATGGCGACAGAATACTCGGAGCTATTCTTTTTGAAAACACATTGGATCGAAAAATTAATGGGATGAATACAGCAAGCTACCTTTGGGAGCAAAAAAATGTTGCGCCATTTTTAAAGATAGATAAAGGTTTAGATGAAGAAACAGATGGTGTTCAAGTAATGAACCCAAATCCAACCCTTATGAATATTTTAAAAAAAGCCAAGGATAATGATGTTTTTGGCACAAAAATGCGCTCTGTAATTAAATCAGCCAATAAAAAGGGTATTGAGAAAGTTGTAGCCCAACAATTTGAAGTTGGCAAGAAAATAATAAGTGCTGGATTAACCCCTATCATTGAACCGGAAGTTGATATTCATGCTAGTGATAAAGCACATGCAGAAACCTTGCTAAGAGATCAACTTCTCATTCATCTTGATGAACTAACCGCAGATGAAATGGTAATTTTCAAGCTAACATTACCAGAACAACCTAACTTCTATGATTCCTGCAAAAATCATCCTAATCTTCTCAGACTGGTCGCTTTATCTGGCGGTTATACTAGGGTAGAAGCAAATCACAGGCTAAGTCTAAATAACGGCATGATTGCTAGTTTTTCACGCGCACTAACAGAAAGCCTCAATGACCAACAATCTGACAAAGAATTTAATACGGCTCTTGATACCTCTATCCAATCAATTTTTGATGCATCGTGCACATAAAGATAGCCCAACTTCCTTGGACTAAAGATTCTTTTGTGCATCTGGGAATATCATTATCTGGCAGTCGTCATGTAATATCTTAATACGTTGTTTTTAAGTGATTTGATTTTAGCTCTCCCAAGAGTAGAACGTTTATTTGCATTTAGTGAAATGGCAGACCTTAACTCAGAACAAATCTCTGCTTTTATGCATAGACACCAATTACCAAAGGGTTTTCATGGTGTCATTAAGAATCATTACCTGCCTCTTTCAGACTGGCTAAGGAACATAAAGCAGTCCGGTACAGAGATTTTTGCTATAAGCGGTGCACAGGGCACCGGAAAAACAACATTAGCCAAATTTCTCAAACTAGCTTTGAGAAAAAAGTATGATTGGTCTGTTGCAAGGTTATCTCTTGACGATTTTTACTTTACGCGATCGGAACGTAAAAACTTAGGAAAAAACATTCATCCATTACTTAGTACTCGTGGAGCTCCTGGCACCCATGATCTAAATTTTTGCATACAAACCCTCACAAAACTCAGAAAATTAAAAAAAAATGAAACACTAAAGCTACCAAGGTTCGATAAATCAATAGATGATCGATTATCTTCTAATAACTGGCCTACTGTTTTTGGTCCAATAGATGCTGTTATTTTTGAGGGCTGGTGTCTTGGTAGCGAGGCACAAGCTGACACTTTACTTTCCAATCCAATAAATGAGTTGGAAGAAAAAAAAGATGTTGATGCAACTTGGAGAACGTACGTTAACAATCAATTACGTAATAACTATCCAGATCTATTTCAATTATTTGATAAGTTAATTTTTCTCCAAGCGCCAAATATTTCTGCAGTACATCATTGGCGCCAAGAACAAGAAACCAAGCTTGCTCAAAAATCACACTCCTCAAAATCAGGAATAATGGACACTCAACAAATAAACAAATTTATTCAACATTACGAGCGAATAACAAGATCAAATATTGATCGTTTGCCGAAAATTGCTGATGTCACTATGGTCTTAGGAACTAACCATCAAATTTTAAATACGTTTTATCGGTAATGACTACTAAATTATCCTGGAAGTCCTTCCTGGTAAAAATCAGGGGGTGATTCTGTACAACTCTCCGAGTTAGTAACAAAAGCACTTTGATCAGTTACTGTGTTCTCTGGAATTTGCAAGGCATTAGCTTGATCGGGCGAATCCAAGTCATCTGGAATTTGAATTACCCCAATATCTCCGTTATCTAGATAACGGTCTTGATCCAAACAACTCAATTGAAATTCAACAATACTACATGCGCTACAGCACCATAAAAAAACAAAACAAGCTGTGACCATACGCAACATTAATTCAATTCTTATTGACCTCGATCCCTGCTTGGACCATGGACTCAATAAGAATATTGTGATGCTCTTCATTAAGCGTGGTAAGAGGTAATCGTATACCATCTCCTACAAGCTTTAACTGCATCATTGCCCATTTGACAGGTATCGGATTGCTTTCAATAAAAAGAGTGTCGTGAAGTGAGCGAAGTTGCTCATCAGCCATTTCTGCATCTGCATGATTCCCAGATCGAGCTGCATCACAAATTAGGCGCATTGCTTGTGGCGCGACGTTAGCTGTTACAGAAATAACCCCATCACCACCACGCAACATAAAATCGCAAGCAGTAATATCATCTCCGCTTAGTAGGGAAAAATCAGAACCACAGGTATTACGTAAACTTTGTACCCTTTTAAGATCTCCGGTTGCTTCCTTAATACCAACTATATTGTCGTGTGCCGATAGCTTTGTCACAGTATCTGGTAGTAAATCCACGCCAGTACGACCCGGAACATTGTACAAAAGTACAGGTTTCTCTACAGAATCTGCCACAACAGAAAAGTGTTCAATCATTCCGCGCTGAGTTGGCTTATTGTAATAAGGCGTAACCACAAGAAATCCGCTAATTGGCAGAGAATCTACGGCTATTGATAAATCAAGTGTCTGAGATGTTGAGTTAGACCCAGTACCTGCAATAACCGGTACGCGTGAATCTACCAGTTCACATGCCCGTTGAATAAGGAAAATATGTTCATCCTTACTTAAGGTAGCAGATTCACCAGTTGTACCAGCTATAACAAAAGCTTCCGTTCCCGCTTCTAAATGAAAATTAATCAATCCCTCAAGACGAGACTCATCAACCGCACCAGAACTATCCATCGGGGTTACCAAAGCTACGATACTACCAGTAAAAACCATTTTAGCCTCTCTTAAAACTGGTCGCGATGGTACTTAGACGACTCCCAAGTCGCAACCATCCATCTACAAACGTACTTATCTCATAAATTACAAGACCATTTTATCTAGGTAAAATAAGCCTGTAGATAAGCTTATCTAGTAATGAGTTTAGATGAAATAGTTTCTTATTAGGAACATACACGTGCAGGAGACCAACAAATGCCCTTAATACAAACCGGCAAGAAGATACCAGATTTTAGCGCTAGTGCCACAAGCCAGAAAACTATTAAATCAAAAGATCTGAGAGGTAAAAATATAGTTCTTTATTTTTACCCTAAAGATAGTACCCCTGGGTGTACCCAACAAGGTCAAGATTTTCGTGATAATTTTGACTTATTCAATAAGAAAAATACAGTTATTCTTGGCGTATCTCGAGATAGCCTAGAATCTCACGAAAAGTTCAAAAAAAACCAGAACTTTCCCTTTGAATTAATCTCTGATCATGATGAAAAACTTTGCAAAGAATTTGATGTAATAAAGGAAAAAAATATGTATGGAAAAAAATACCTTGGCATTGAAAGAAGCACTTTCCTCATCGATGATAGAGGTATACTTAGAAAAGAATGGAGAAAAGTTAGAGTTAAGGGTCATGTGGATGAGGTAATTTCTGCATGTGAGCAACTTTAGAATTAGATTATGTTTCTTAAAAAAGTGTGACCGAATTTAAAAATGGTTCGTTTTCTAATATTAATTTTATCTATTACATACTGTGCTTCTAGTGTGCCACAGGAGGTCACTCTTCCTGATTTTGGCAGTCGTGGTGACTCAGTGATAAATAAAACTGAGGAAGCCCAAATTGGCAAAAGTGTCATTACTCAACTTAGAGGTAGTGGCGCAATCATGGAAGATGCGCTTGTCACAGAATACATCAACACACTGGGATCACAACTAGTCGGACATGCCAGTAACGGTGGACAAGATTTTGAATTTTTTATGATTGACGATGAAACAATCAATGCCTTTGCACTACCTGGCGGCTTTATAGGGGTCCATGTAGGCCTAATACTTGCGAGTGAAACTGAAAGTGAACTTGCTGGCGTCTTAGCCCATGAAATAGCTCACGTGACTCAACGACATTTGGCACGGCGCGCCTACGATAACCAAAGAAGTGGCATGTTATCTATGGCTGCAACAATCGCCACAATGATTATTGGCCTAACAACTGATGTCAGAGGTAATGCAATAGGTGGGCTCGTAACTGCCACTCAAGGTGCGGCAATACAAAGGCAAATAAATTTTACCCGGGCTAATGAACATGAAGCTGACCGCATTGGCATTAGAACGCTTTCTTCAGCCGGATTTGATCCATCGGGGATGGGTACTTTTTTTGAAAAATTATCCAGAAGATACGGTACAGGAGGTCCAGCGATACTTCGCACCCACCCTGTAACAACTGAGCGTATAGCCGAGGCTCGCGATCGAGCAAGATTGTTGCCAAGCAAGGTAGTCAGTAGCAGTACAGAATATCAAATCATGAAGACACGCCTAGAAGTTTTGCAAGCACCGAGAGCTGATGTGGCATTTGACTCACTGCGTACCCGCATTCAGATTAATAATGAAAATGTTGGTGATAGATATGGTTTTGCGCTTAGTCTTTCAGAGCTTGGACTAGATGATGATGCTCAGCGTGAATTTGGAAATTTAGTCTTTGAATTCCCGGGTGTCATTGCATTTCGTATAGGTGAAGCAGAATCATTAGTAAAAAATAATCAAATTGATATTGCGCTTGATAAATACGCAAATGCAATTGAGTTATTCCCACGAAATGTCCCTCTCACAAATAGCTATGCTAATGCCTTAATTACATCCGGTCATGCTAAGGAAGCACATAGAATCCTTCTTGATCTTCTTAATAATTCAACTCCTACACCAGAACAGTTTCGTCTTATTGCACGAGCGGCTGATGCTGATGGAGATATGGGTAACGCTCATCACTATATGTCCCACTATTATGCGAGCATTGGTAACTACCCTGATGCTTTGACTCAAATTCAATTGGCATTGGAAGCGCCTGATGTAAATATCATTGATCGAGCAAGATTTGAATCTGAATTGGAAACCTATCAAATAAGTACCACAGAATAACTATCTCTGCTGCTAGCTCAGTATGCCTTTCCTTTGCCCTCTAGTTTGACTAAATAATTTTGAATGCAGCAACTGACATCACAATTTTGCGCCAATCATTAAATAGTACTAAAATTGTACTATTTAAGATTGGCAAGGACTCTCTTATGCTAAGAATCAGCAAGCTCACTGACTATGGCACTCTTATTCTGGCACAATTAGCGTTAGAAAAAGAGGGTATATACAGTGCACACCAGGTAGCTGAAAGTACTCACTTAGCACGACCCACTGTGAGCAAACTCCTTAAAGCGCTTAGCCAAGCAGGCTTGGTCACTTCTCAACGCGGGGCTCAAGGTGGCTATACACTAGCAAGGCCCCCAGAAGAGATAAGTGCTGCTCAAATAATTGATGCTCTCGAGGGTCCAGTTGCTATAACTGAATGTAGTTCTGAACATGGCCTATGTAATTTAGAATCATTTTGTCAAGTTGGTAGTGCTTGGCAACGTATAAATATAAAAATCAGAAAGGCCCTCGAAGAAGTCAGCTTGACTGACTTGCAACAAAGCACTCAATCAACAACCCAGCAGAATTTCACGCACCCCTTAAATAGGAGAAATAAACTATCCTAAAAGGTTAGTATTATCATAACGATGAAAACTAAAGATAAAGAATTTTCTGATCTTGTAAAACAAAAATATCAGCATGGCTTTGTTACTGATATTGAACAAGAATTAGTTCCGCCAGGCCTCGACGAGGATGTTGTTAAATTAATTTCTAAAAAGAAAAATGAACCAGAATTTCTTACTAATTGGCGCCTAAAATCATACCGGCATTGGCTAACAATGAAGGAGCCTACTTGGGCACACGTTAGATATACTCCAATCGACTATCAAAGCATCTCCTATTTTGCCGCCCCAAAAAATTTAGATGATGCCCCGAAAAGTCTAGATGAGGTTGATCCAAAACTATTAGAAACATACGACAAGCTTGGGATACCTCTCCATGAGCGCGCAAAGCTTGCAGGAGTAGCTGTTGATGCTGTATTTGATAGTGTATCTGTAGCAACAACCTTTAAGAAAAAATTGAGTGAAGCTGGCGTAATTTTTTGTTCATTTTCAGAAGCTGTTCAAAACCATCCAGAGCTGATAGAAAAATACCTAGGTAGCGTTGTACCTCCTCGGGATAACTTTTTTTCAGCACTGAATTCTGCTGTTTTCAGTGACGGTTCATTTGTATACGTACCCAAAGGAGTTCGATGTCCAATGGAACTTTCTACATACTTTAGAATTAATGCAGCCAATACAGGTCAATTTGAACGAACGCTCATAATTGCTGATGAGGCCAGTCATGTTAGTTACTTGGAAGGGTGTACTGCACCAATGCGTGATGAAAATCAACTACACGCTGCTGTCGTTGAGTTAGTTGCTCTTGAGGATGCAGAGATTAAGTATTCCACAGTCCAAAACTGGTATCCCGGAGATGAAAACGGTATTGGCGGCATATATAACTTTGTAACTAAACGTGGAGACTGCAGAGGCGCTAATTCAAAAATTTCCTGGACCCAAGTAGAAACAGGCTCTGCCATTACATGGAAATACCCAAGTTGCGTTCTTAGGGGAGAGAATTCAATTGGTGAATTCTACTCTGTTGCTGTGGCTAATAATTTTCAGCAAGCGGATACTGGGACAAAAATGACTCATATCGGTGCAAATACTCGAAGCACTATAATCTCTAAAGGTATATCCGCTGGTAAGGCTGAGAATTCCTATAGAGGCCTAGTTCGTGTCATGCCAACTGCGCGCGGAGCTCGTAATTACACTCAGTGTGACTCACTTTTAATTGGCGACCAATGTGGAGCACACACTTTTCCCGCCGTTGAATCGCGTAATCGAAGTGCAAAAATTGAGCATGAAGCTACGACATCCAAAATAAGTGAGGATCAATTATTTTACTGTCGTCAGCGAGGAATCTCAGAAGAAGATACCGTCAATATGATTGTAAATGGATTTTGTAGAGAGGTTTTTAAAGAGCTTCCAATGGAATTCGCAGTTGAAGCCCAAGCCTTACTCAATGTCAGTCTAGAAGGGGCAGTAGGATAGATATGGCCACAGAAAAGTTACTACAGATAGAAGATTTGCATGTGCGTGTTGATGACCGAATGATTCTAAATGGCCTAACCTTAAATGTTAAGGCAGGTGAATTACACGCGATAATGGGACCAAATGGCTCCGGGAAAAGTACGCTTGCCCAAGTGTTAGCGGGTCGTGACAATTACGAGATCACTGACGGTTCGGTCCAATATCAAGGAATAAACCTACTTGATTTAGAACCAGAAGAACGCGCCAGAAAGGGTTTGTTTTTAGGATTCCAGTATCCAGTTGAAATACCAGGGGTCAATAACGCCTATCTTTTAAAAGCAGCACTAAATGCTCAGCGCTCTGCAAATGGAGACTCAGAAATAGATGCATTTGAATTCATGAAGCTTATTAAAGACAAAATAGAGCTTATGCAAATTTCTACAGAATTTTTAAATAGAAGTGTAAATGAAGGCTTCTCAGGCGGAGAAAAAAAAAGGAATGAAATTTTACAAATGTTAGTGCTCAAACCACAACTTTCCGTACTAGATGAAACAGACTCAGGACTTGATGTGGATGCTTTAAAAGTTGTAGCTACTGGCATTAACAGTCTCCGTGATCCCCAAAGAGCGACCATTTTAATAACACATTATGAACGTCTGTTAGAACTAGTGGTTCCAGATCATGTGCATGTTCTTCATGAGGGCCGCATCATAAAATCAGGGGACCAAAGGCTGGCAAGAACTCTCGATGAGCAAGGTTATGACTGGGTTAAATCAGAGGCAAAAACTCTGTGAATCTAAGCAACTTAAAGGAGGTTTTTGACAAATTTATTTTACAACTAAATACCTCAAAAACATCAAAATTAATACGCTCTGAGGCATTAGAATGCTTTTTAGAAACTGGATACCCAGACCGTAAAAATGAAGACTGGCGTTATACAGATTTAAACCTCATAGCCTCAGAATATTTTAATCCT
>PBDA01000017.1 GCA_002718345.1 Rhodospirillaceae bacterium | reverse complement strand
GGTCTTCTCATCTGTCATTGGTGACTCCTCTTTACCTTTCCTCTCATCATCTTTCCAATTAAATCTCTAATACCCAACTATAGTTCCAAGCCGTAAGAACACACAACTAAAGTTGATAAGAAAAAACCTTTTTCAAACTAAATCTAGTGGCTGCTCAGCAAGGACCGCAATCTGTTCTTTCAATGCCAAAATATGTTCCTCCCAATACTTATTCTCAGCAAACCATGGGAATGCCTTGGGAAAAGCTGGATCATTCCAGCGCCTTGCAATCCATGCCGTATAATGAATCATCCGCAAAGTACGAAGAGGTTCAATCAAATGTAGCTCGCGGTAATCAAAATCATAAAATTGATTGTATCCCTCAAGCAGATCCTTAAGCTGAGATGATTGCGATTCCCGATTACCTGATAGAAAAAGCCAAAGATCTTGCACAGCAGGTCCAGTCAAGCAATCATCCAAGTCCACAAAGTGTGGTCCATTATCCGTCCATAAGACATTTCCAGGATGACAATCACCATGAATTCGTGTCTGCCTAAAATCACCAGCCAAATTAAAAAGATCACTGATCATATTTATTAGCTGGCTTGTTATTAACTCATAATTAGTTGACAAATGTGGAGGTACCCAATCGCTTTGAAGAACATACTCTGCTGCTTCCTGGCCCATTCTTTGTATTGATATATCCTGGCGATATTGAAAACTCGCAGTTGCACCAACTGAATGAATTCTTCCTACAAAGCGACCCATTAGTGCGCGTTCTTCCTTTTCAAGAAGTTCAGGCCACCGGCCACCACGTCTACGAAAGACAGCAAAACGAAACCCATAGTGTTTATGTAATGTGGCACCTTGAACCGCCAGCGGAGCCACTATTGGCAAATCGTGTTCCACCAGTTCCTGGGAAAATAGGTGTTCTTCAATTATTCCCTCATCGGACCAGCGCTCTGGTCGATAAAACTTTACAACTACGAATGCACCATCTTCAATTCCCAACTGATAAACGCGGTTCTCATAACTATTTAGCGCAAGAATTCGACCATCACAGCGAAACCCTAATTCTTCTACTGCCTTAAGAACCATATTAGGATCTAAATTAGCATATGGTGCCTCTAACGACATTAGTTGCCCTCTGGTAGCAAAAAAACTGGCTTGAACTTGTTTAAAGCTAGCTCATAATACCTAGCTTTAGAGTATTAAATATAGCAACTCTCATAAAATTGAGATCGCCTTCTGATGCTCAGAGAAAAGCAAGATGTTAGAGTTATGTTCTATGGCAAACAGCACAATAGACTTACTTCTGAAGCGCCGATCTGTGCTAGCAAAAAACCTTATAGAACCGGGACCAAGCCCGGAAGAATTGCAAAGTATTCTAAGCGCTGCACTTCGAATTCCTGACCATGGTCGAGCAGAACCATGGAAAATTCAAATTCTCGATAAAGAGGCTCAAAGCTCATTAGGAGATTTTTGTGCTGAATTATTTAATAGTGAGAATCCTGATTCAAAGGAAACACATATAGAGTTAGAACGTAATCGTCCACAGCGCTCGCCCATACTACTAATTATTACAATGTGTCCAAACGAAAAAAAATTGGCAAAGATCCCTGAGGTAGAACAACTCCTATCAACTGGCGCCATGTGCCAAAATATCCTTGTTGCAACACAAGCACTAGGCTACAACGCACAGTGGGTAACAGACTGGCCTGCGTACCATGTAGATGTTATTAAGTTTCTTGGTCATAATGACAAAACACAGATTGCAGGTTTTATTCATATAGGCACTGCTGCAGAAGAGCCTAATGAACGTCCTCGACCAGACATAAAAGAGATAGTCAGCAAGTTTCGTGTGTAGTCATGACTTCTTGTTGATAAACCGGGTAAAAATATCAATCGCTTCATCTAAAGAACGACTGCGATCCAACGTCGCTCGAGTTTCTGAACTTAGCGGTGTTTCAGCAAGTCCCTCAAAAAGCCAAGCAGCCCCCTCATGTATCTTCCCAGTCACGCCAACTGACTCATAGGTAGAGGCAATTTCCTTCATTTCTCCAGCGAACCTTACTGCAGTAGCAGCAAGATAAGGAACTTCCTGTTTCATTCTAACTTCTGCTTGCTGTTGACTCTCCTCTAATTCACGCATGAGCATTTGACGCACCCCTAATCTCTCAGCAGCAAGTAAAACAGTTGCATGTAGTGCTTGAGTTCCTTTATTGAGACCTGCATAGGCCGCCTTTAGGGCAGAGGCCTTACCAATTTCAGTCCCCATATTAATCACACGTATCTTAGAATTGTTTAGCTTTTCTAGTGCTCCAATTTGTTGTCCTGACACATAAAATCTAGTAGCAACATTACCTTTTCGTGGCGCAGCTCCAACTATCCCAACATCTAAAAATTCTATACCAAGAGCTGAAAAAAACTGCTCTATCTTCAAAACAGTTTTTGGTGATACAGCATTGCAATCTGCATAAACTAATGAAGAGCTTTTTAAACGTATAAGTTCAGCTACTCTTTCCGCAAAGTTAATGGCTTCTGTTGGAGGCAAGATTGATAACAATAAATCAGCCTCTTCTATCACTCTCTCAAGGCTTTTAACATCTTCAATGCCAGCGCAACGGGCCAAATCAACGGAATGCTGACTCCGACCACTCAAATCTGTGATTACACGATGTCCCTCATCTGTCAGTGTGCGTCCTACAGCACTGCCCATATCACCAGTTCCGATGACACCTACTGTTTCTATTTGCATCAGAGCATCCAGTAAATCAATCTGCGCGAGTGTAAATAATTCGATTAATTACGCCATCTGAATTTTGCGTTGTAATTATTAGCGTATCGCCCATTCTTTGATAAGTCGACTCGACAATTGATCCTATATCCAAGGGGCTTTTAGAATATTCCAGTTGTCTAATTAACCTACCACCAGAAACGTTATACATGCCGGCGTTAGCATTAAAACTCTGAAATGAATTCAGCAACTGCTCAGCATTAAGTTGCCCCGCGCTACTAAGCGAATCTGGACGATCTCCTAAATTGGTGAACATACTAAAATGTGTTTCAGAAAAAATAATGACTGACTGAACATCTGTATATATCCCAGCTTCATTTCCTCCGGTTACCACCATCTCTGTCGCTCGCCATGCACCATTTAATGAATTCTGTGCGTACACAGGAGTACTAATAAACAAAACGGTTGCTGCAATAATGGTCAATTTGTTCATCTAGCTATTTTTTATTCCTTTTTATTAAATAATAAAGATTAAAGGCTAATTTTCTGATCAATCATCTTGAGGGACAAAACGACTCGCTGCTTCTGGGTCACAATCGAATAGATTCGACCCTAATTGGGGGGAATAGATGAGCTCTCTGGAATGAACTAATGGCTCTGCAATATACTGAGGATCTTCAAGCATAAAGTCCACTGCTATACGAGTACCATTTTCAATTAATTGGTATCTCTCTACCACATGTTTTTGCCCCCCCGATGGCACGCCAACCTGATAAGGCGAGCGATGATCAGTAAAATTCCGCGTATCAACAACTAATGTATCCCCGTTCCAAAATCCAATGGAGTACCCTGTTTGAAAACGTTCATTGCTATTGGGATGTTCTCGACCATCCATGTATACAATTCTAGTTTCATCATAATAATCGGTACGAATCGTGATTGTTTCATCATCATTAAAAATGATCTCGATTGGATATAGATTACTAGAAACAAGCATGCCCGGAGTTGGTCTTCCAACACAGGTAGACTCGGGGTTTTCTAAAGACAATGGATCATAAACTGCCTGAGCTCGCTCACCCTCCTCTGTTAATACAAGATTTGCCAGAAAAAATCCATCAAAGCCACCAGGATAACTAACAAGCTCTGCTGCATTAGCCATCCAACTACCCTCTAATGTTGTTGTACTTGCTGTTACCTCTGGTTGATATTGCTCCAGTGTTGCTACAAGTTTGCCTGACCGCTCAACCAATTCTGCAATTCCATATGGCTCACCATTTAAGGCTGAATGTGCGGTCACAGTAACCAAGTCACCCTCAATAAGACTCTCTCGTGTCCATCCTCTCCGGCCTAAAGTTCCAGTAGAACCCATTTGCAACTCCCACTCGATAGCAACGCCGTTCTCCTCAATAACCTCAAGGGTAAAATAGACATGGGGATTTCGCCAAAAGTATCCGGTTACTGTTCCTTCCAGAATTTCTGAGTTCTCCATGTCAAGACCAGCATCACTATGATGTGCAATCGCTGGGGCCACTAGTAGCATTCCTACTAAGAAAATTTTTATTTTTTTCATAACTTGCATAATTCTCAATCACTTTCTTGAGTGAAAAAACTCATAACCCTTCAAGCATTCGTACCAGTTCATCAATGTCTGGCTCAGCAAATCTAGGGCCAAGACTAATACAATTCCATAACTGAACCTGCTCTTCATCAGACCATATAAATTCTCTAGAAAGAGTTACAGATTCCGTGTAATTAACTGGATCTTCAACTACCAACTCCATGTGAAGATTGTTAGATAAAGGATCACGCCAATACCGCTCTGCCAGTCGAACATTCTCACTCATTGGATAACCGCGGCTTGTTAGAACCCCAGCCTGCAGATGAGTGGTTTCTATCCTCAGTTCATTACCTTCCCAATGGCCTATCGAAAACCCAGTAATAGTGTGCTCTTGATCTAAGGCCGGGATAGTGCCATCAAGAAATATTTGTCGGATTGTATCCCCGCTCTCAAAACGCATCAGAATAAGTCCATTTTCTTGAGTAATGGCCATGGGGTTGCCCCCCCAAATCACCGACGGCACACTTTCTCCCGCACAATCATCCTGTTGTTGGGGGTCTGCCACAATCGGATCAAAACTTGCGTGTGCCCGCGCGCCTTGGCGGGTAAAAGGATATGTATCGGGCTGGGTATACGTAAGGGACTCTACTGGTGTTCCCGATATATAAGTACCAGAAAAATCAGGCGCTAGTGGTGCCTCAATATTACCTGCTATATCTTGATTGATTTGAATCTGAGCATTGGCATATACACAACCAATCGAACCTAGAATGCCCACAATTAATTGATGCGTTTTCATGCCTGCTCCCCCGTTTGCAGTACCTTTATGTTGTTTTTTTATTAGATCAATAAAGGTAATTTTTACCTATCTTAATTTTAAATACTACGCCACTCGCTATATTTAGGTTAAAACAAAACTAAATGAGTGAAATTAACAACGATCCACGCCAGGGTTTGGGGAAGGAACGATAGAAAGCACCCCTAAAACAACAACCTCTCCATCGACTGGAAGCATAATAATAGCGGCACCCTCAGGAAATTCCGTACGGCTTACCCGTCCTCCCAATGAGATTAAAGCTGGCGTACGATGACCAACCAGAATCTGGTTTAATCCTGACGATGGCGGCATAGCAAATAAACGTTGATGTTCATTAATTACCCAGCTTACACCGTAAGTCCCAGCATAATCGTCTGCTATCAGACTATCTGTGATTTCCACACGTTCTAAACCAAATGCAAGCTCTGCGGTGTCACGCGCACGAAAAACTGGACTTGAAAGAATAGGCTCCTGAAGAGGAATATTCAGCTCGGCGAGCATTTGTCCTATTCGCCTAGCCTGCTCTTGACCATCCCGGGAGAGATTTCTTTGCCCCTCACGCTGCCCAATTCGATAAAGACTATCGCAAGGCATACCAGCAGTATCAGCATGACGTAAAAATACAACTAAACCCCCATTTCGCAAACTCTCAATCAGGGCTTTGCCATCGGGTTCATCAAGCGTAACCTGCGCATACGATGCTGAGGGGCTAACCACTAAAATTAGCCCTATAACGTATATCATAAAAAATATCAGCGCACTGATACGAACTGAGCCTAGCTTCATTTTTTTCCTTCCATTACGATAGAATAGACTAAAAATATAATTACTATCTATAAAAAGCTATGTATCGCTATCTAATAATCCTAACTTTACTTTTTTCTTGCCTGTCCACCATACAGGCACAACAAACCTATGCTTTTATAAACACGCATATTGTTCCAATGCACTACGAAGGGATTGTTGAGAACCAAACGGTAATTGTCACAGACGGAAAAATATCTGCTCTTGGGGATTCAAAAGAATTGCCAATTCCATCAAATGCAACTGTGATTGAATCTGAAGGTTTTTATTTAATGCCAGGTCTGGCAGAAATGCATGGACATATTCCGGGACCAGATGATCAACAATATTTAGAAGATGTTCTTTTTCTATATGTTGCAAATGGTGTAACCACTGTACGGGGTATGCTTGGTCAGCCAGCTCATCTTGAACTTAGGGACAAAATTTCAACTCAACAAACTCTAGGTCCTCGCCTCTTTACGCCAGGCATCTCATTGAGAGGGGGCCGAGTAGACTCCCCCGAACATGCTAGGCAAATAGTATTGGATCAAGCTGATGCTGGCTATGACTTTATAAAAATTCATCCTGGAATTACTCGCCCTCAATATGATGCTGCCATGCAGGCAGCTGTTGAATCAGGAATGACACTATCGGGACACGTACCTGAGGATGTGGGCCTTGCACACGCTTTGTCAAAAGGGCAAGTGGCTATAGATCATATGGATGGCTATGTTCATTACCTTGTATCCCCAGAAATAGATATCTCCGACTACTCAGCTGGCTACTATGGAATGGGTTTTATAGAAATTATTGATACCTCTCGAATTTTGCAAGCGGCAAGAGAAACTAGGAATGCAAATGCTTGGGTAGTACCCACACAAATTCTTTTTGAACAAAGAATCTCTGATGTTCCTGCCCAAGAGCTAGCTAAAAGAGAAGATATGGCATATATGCCATCTAGTATGGTGCAAAGATGGGTACAAGCTAAAGAGCAGATCGTAAGCACAATAAATACCCCAGATGGTCCTGCACGTCTGCTAGAAATTAGACAAAAACTGATCAAAGCCCTTAATGATGAAGGTGCCCGCCTACTACTCGGTTCTGATGCACCCCAGGTTTTTAACGTCCCCGGATTTTCAATTCATCATGAAATTCGGTCAATGATTGACGCTGGACTAACAGCATATGAAGTGCTTCGAACAGGAACGGTTGCACCAGCTGAATTCTTCGAAAAAGAAAACGAATTTGGAGTAATAAGCGTGGGCCTAGCCGCAGACTTAATTCTTGTAGAAAACAATCCACTATCTGATGTTGCTTCTGTCAGCCGTCCCCTTGGCGTGATGATTAGAGGCAGATGGCTTGATCGCGCTGCCCTCGACAAAGGCCTTATGGAAATCGCCGAGCGGCAACGCTAACAAACTCATGCTGTTAGGGAAGATTCTCATTTATATAGGCTGCGGAATCTGCCGCATTCATTAGTGGAACGACTTTATCTGGATCTACTCGAACCATAATGTATGTAATGTGATCATCAATTCTTGTGAATTGATGTCCTGTTCCGGCTGGTATTACCAAAACATCTCCAGCTTCTAACTCAACTTCCTGAGGATTTCGAATATCAAGCGAATTACTCCCGGGGCCATTTAAAAATTGGACTGCCCTATTGTCATCAGGCCGCTGCTGCCTATCAACTAGATCCGGACCTAGTTTATTAGTGCCTGAACCACTCAGCACATAATACACTTCAGTAACAAGTGAATGTTCAGCAACAGAACGGGGATTCGGGTTTTCTAGTGCCCCTCGTCGAGCAAGTGCTATTTGAATATTAGCATTGCCGATATCAATAGAACGTACTTGCTGATCTGTAAGCGATTGTGCAACGGAAATCGCCTCATAGGAGTCTAGTTCCTCTTTGGGAACAAAATCCGCTTCACACATGTTGCAACTAGGCGCTGGGCCTGTGGCAGTACCCTGAGCAGATAAACGCCCAAGATAAAAAGCCGCAAGAACTGAAACAACACCGACACCAAAGATAAACTTACGCATAACTTTCTCCATCTTATTATTAGTTACCTGTCACCAAGTGGCAGATTTTTAAATTTTACCGTCCGCTGCGCGTACGAATATTTACTAGAGTACGCACTGCTTTCTCATCTTCCAATTTTTCTATTGTTTTAATGTCACAGATTTCCATGCGGCCACCTACCCCCCGATAAGAAACACTAGCCTGGCTATTAGAGCATACGCGATCTCTGTGGTTCTGAATTGCTACAGCCTGGGCATTTCTCAGCCCCAGACACACTCTGTTCATAGTAAGTAAATAGTGAGTGTTTCCGCGTCCCTCTACATACAAATACGAATCATGCAGTGATGAGAAATTTCGAATTCCTCTAACGCTAAAACAACCCGCCTCACTTGCAGGTGGTGCATCAAAATCAATTGGAATCTCTTCGACCTCATCTAAAAGAGTATTTGAATTTTTTTCGCTTTGCTGAGACAGAACAGGCGCAGCAAAGGTAGCAAAAATAACAAACAAAATATTTTTCATAAGTATCACTTTACCGACTGATATAGAAACGGCAAGCTCCGGTCCATACGATAATCAATCCCCGAATGCGTATCAGGAAATTCCTCGTAACGATGCCTGATGCCTGCTTTTACCAACCTCTTTGAAAGTATTCTAGTTCCGTAATGAATACGATATTGATCATGCCAACCGCAATCGATAAAAATTCCATTAAGCGAATTTAAATTTTTCTTGTAACGTGACACAAGATTAATAGGATCGCTTTTCAACCACTCTTGCCAGCGCTCAGCAATGATTTCACCGGTTTCCAGATTAAAAGGCAGCCTAAAACCATTTGGTGCTTTTGGGTCAGGATCATAGCTGGCAGCCATAGCAACCATCATAAGACTTAAAATTTCAGAATTGGTTAATTTATTAGTACTCCAAACATAACGCAGAAAACGACTTACACGGCCATCATCAAAGCCAATCGCGCAATTTCTTTCCTCCCTAGAAACCTCAATAACCCCTGACTTTCGCTTACGACGCCTATGAGACGAAAGACAATCTAAAACACTAGGCCAATCGCAACGATAAATAAAATCAAAATAGGCATCTCCTGAATGGTTAGCAATAGCTCCCCAATACTTTGAATACTTCATCCCATGGAGCATAGCCCCATAACCACCCGATGATTTTCCAAAACAACCCCTATGATCCCTAGTAGCTAGCGTCCGTAATTCTTTATCAACAAATGGAACCAGTTCCTTAGTTAAATAATGAGCATAAGGCCCTAATGCAGATGAATTGATATATTGGTTTCCGCCAAGTGCTGTGAAGCAGTCGGGAAAAACAATAATGCATTCGCCCATTTTCTTTTCGTGAACTAGTCGTGCAGCACGTTCCGGCACATTTTCGTCAAAATTTCTCCAATTAGTATGTGACTTTCCTGAGCCTGTATAGCCAACCAGATCAAACAAAACAGGATACCGTTTACCAAGTCCTTTGCTTTTTCCCTCGTCATACCCTGGGGGCAACCAAATATCTAACTGACGCACATAGGGATCTCCTAAAGGATTACCTTTCAGGAGTTTCGAGTTGTATTCCAATGTAATTACTCGACCACCTAGGGGTTTTACTCGTTTCTTTGCCATTTCCCTATAGCCACCTCAGCTTAGCTTTACAAACAATTTCAGTTCTATCCGTTCCAGTCAGGTGCTGCCTGACCTGGAGAAGATTTTAGACCCGCAGCTCTAATCCCTCCGATGGCAGCATATTCATCCCTTGCAGAAGTATCCCCAGTTACACCAACGGCTCCGATAACTAAATCAGCATCATCTAGAATCAGAACACCCCCGGGAACCGTAGCAAACCGCCCCCCAGATATTACGCTTAGTGAGTTACCAAAAAGTGGTCGATCTGAAACATGGTCACCCAAATCGCGACTAGACTTTCCCATCCCTAAGGCCCCATAAGCTTTAGCGCAAGCAACCTGAACTCGAATGATTCCACTACCATCTTCACGTTTCAAAGCAATCTGATGTCCTCCAGTGTCCAAAACTACTATGGTCATTGGTTGCATATTATTTTCCCTAGCAATACGGAGTGCTTCATCAACAATAACATTTGCATCTTTAAGGCTAAGAAGCACCTTGAGTGGAATTGGATTTGCCATTATTTATCTCCTAGTTAAAGGCAGTGCTATTATCCTCTTAATCTGTCCCTGATAGAAAAAATTTTAAGGCCATTCAATGCTACAAATCATGTTTGAAGCCCTATTTTCCGGGCTAGGCTTAATTTTCCAATGGCACGTTTTAGCTTATTTCATAATAGGCTGTGTAGTTGGAATTATTTTAGGCGCTATACCGGGGCTTGGCGGAGCAATTGGTTTGGTACTGCTTTTACCATTTACCTTTGGCATGGAGCCTGTATCAGCTTTTGCCCTTCTTCTAGCATCTTGGGCATCGACATCTACGAGTGGCGCAATAACCTCAGTTCTCTTAGGCATCCCCGCTACTGCTGCATCACAAGCCACTGTTCTAGATGGCTATCCCATGGCAAAAAGTGGAGAATCTGCACGCGCACTTGGAGCTGCTTTCACATCTTCTGCAATTGGCGGGGTTTGTGGTGCCGCGGCCCTAGGTATTTCACTACCACTTATACTCCCGGTGATATTAGCTTTCGAATCTCCTGAAACTTTTATGCTTGCGATGTTAGGCCTAACTATGGTTGGCTCGCTATCAGGAAGCTCTATTATGAAAGGCGTTGCTGCAGCAATTTTAGGGCTTCTACTAGCTATGGTTGGATTTCCTGAATCGCAAGCCATACCGAGATACACTTTTGGCACTCTTTATCTTCTCGATCAATTACCGCTAATTCCTGTTTTGCTTGGCCTTTTTGCTATTCCTGAGATCGCCGAACTTTCAATAAAAAATGTCTCTATCTCTAGAACAGGTGAAAGTACTGATACTCGTCGAGGACTCTTAGTTGGTGTACGTGAGGCTCTGAAACAATGGTGGCTGGTTGTACGTTGCAGTGTAATTGGTGCTTATATTGGCATGTTACCCGGACTTGGCGCTTCAATTGTAGGATGGGTTACGTATGGGCATGCGATGCAAGGTGCGAAGGACAAATCAAAATTTGGTAAAGGCGATGTTAGGGGTGTTTTAGCTCCTGAAGCAGCAAATAATGCATTGCGTGGTGGAGCTCTAATACCTACTGTAACAATGGGAATTCCTGGCAGTGTTGGTACAGCTGTCCTTATGGGTGCCCTTATCATGTTAGGACTACGTCCTGGGCCAAGCATGCTAGATACAGAACTTCCCATGACTTTTAGCTTTGTTTGGATGATTGCCTTTGCCAGTGTAATTGCAACGCTAATTTTGTTAATGAGCGTGGAACAAGTTTCAAAGGTTGCTCTACTTCCTGGTCATATGGTTGTCCCTGGCGTTTTGTTATTTGTATACATGGGAGCTTGGTTAGGCGGCGCATCTTTTGGGGACTGGGTGAGTTGTACATTTTTTGGAGCACTAGGTTTTTTCATGAAACGTGGGGGTTGGCCAAGACCTCCTGTTGTTCTGGCACTTGTATTAGGAGGGATTCTGGAGGGGTCATTTCAAATTAGTATGCGGGTCTATCAAGGCATTGATTGGCTGCAAAGACCAATTGTGATTTTTCTTGCAGTAGTTATTTTCTTAACACTTTTCTTTGCCGGAAGAGGAATTACAAAACAAAAACTCACAACTAACAAACCGACTGCAGTTGATTCTGAAAAAAACCCAGCCATATCATTACCCTTCTCAATTGGCCTTTGCTTGCTATTTGCGTGGGCTGGCTATAACTCACTTAATTGGCCGCCAGCAGTTCGTCAATTTCCAATAGTTATTTGTATTCCAGGTTTTATTTTGTCACTTGTTTTATCTGCACAAGACATAATGAATTTATCAAAGGAAAAAATTAAAATAGGAACATGGAAAGGAAGCATATTGAAAGCTCGCCAAGATGCTTGGTTAGAAGATTCTTTACCTTTTTTCGGTTATTTAATTGGCATGCTTTTGCTAACAGTTCTTATTGGTCAAAAACTTGCCTTGCCAATTTTCATTGGTATTTATCTAGTGAGGTGGGGGCAATACAGAAAACGTTTTGCCATAAGCTATGCAATTACAGGTTGGGCAATTTTGGTCTTTATGTATGGTGAGATAATGGGTCTTCTATTTCATCCCTCTTACTTGACAGTCTGGCTGCAATCAGTCTTGCCAGGCGTCGTTCCTGAGTGGCTCATTATCTAAAAAAACTACTTTTTATACCCAATCAAGTTAATACCAACCTTAAGATACCAAGTTAAAATTCCTTGAATTAAATTAATTGTCGAGCGACACTCAGGGAAACCGTTTTTAAGGTGCTTTATCAATGAGATTATTTTTATTGGCAATTGCGACTATGTCAGCAACAATCATCGGCTTAGCTCAAACACAAAACACAATTGATGGTGACAAGGGTGAAATTATTATAACCCCAATCATTCATTCAAGCGCTCAAGTCGAATATGCAGGAAAAGTTATTCACATCGACCCATGGAGTGCGGGCGATTTGTCGAACGCGAAGCCTGCGGATCTGATTTTAATTACAGATGATCCCGGACATCATCTGGACCCGGAAGCAATTATCAGCCTAAGGAAACCCGAAGCGCCTGTTGTATTAACCCAAACTGCATATTCAAAATTTTCTGATGGCATTGTTCTTGCCAATGGCGAAAGCGGCACATTTGCAGATATTCTAATTGAGGCAGTTGGTGCATACGATATGACCCCGGGGCTTCCTTATCATCCGAAAGGTGAAGCTAACGGATACGTGATCAATCTTGGAGGTAAACGTCTCTTTTTCTCTGGTGTGGGTGAATGTATTCCAGAAATTCAAGCACTAGAAAATATTGATGTTGCAGTCATGCCCATGAACCTTCCTGTAGATAGAATGCGGCCTATCCCTGTAGCTGAGTGCGTAAAAACCTTCAAACCTAGTATTGTTTATCTGAACCATTATGACCGTATTTATGCTGGATGGCTTAATAACCCACAAGGTGAACCGCCCCCTGATGTTCAGAACACACCAGCAACAATTGAGACTTTTCAAAATGCAATTGCAGGAGAAGGAATTGAATTTAGGGACGCTGCCTGGTACCCAGGACGTTAGACCAAAGTTACTAGATCTTTAATAATCTTGGCATCAAGTTTTTAATAGGTACTATTACGAACGATTTGAGCTCTTATGAACTCTTGGATTTCAGGTGTCACCTGTCCAGTTTCACTTAAAACCTCCGTAGCTCTTTGAGCATCTACAGAATCAGGAACATAACTCAGAATACGAGTAGCTTCATTTGCAAAACTTTCTGTGGCCATGGCTGGAGCAATTGCTGATCGAAATGCTTCAACAGCTCTTTCATCCATTCCAGGCGGACCTAAAAAAACGTGCTGCATAGTTTGATCTATCTTCAGCATGGTCAAAATGGCATCCCAGTTAATACCTGATGGCGGTTTCCCATAAATATCTTCATAGAGCTCGTTAATTGTTGGAATATCTGGCACTAGAGGACTCCTAACAAGATCGCCTTGTTCAGACAACAATGGCAAACTAAATAAAGGAGCATTCAAGTTTTGTTGCTCAAGTGTAGGAACAACCTCGTTAAGATATGCATGAGCCGCATCTGTAGCCATATTAACTTCACCACCAAGAACGGCTGCTCTGATCTTGCCGCTACCAGGATAACCTCCGACAAAATGGTATTCAGCTCCAATGAGATCGAGGCCCATTGTGCTAGCTATCATTCGACCATGCTCAGCAGATATACCTCCAAAAACTAGCCCTTCGGCCCTTAGAACATCCGCGGGCGACTGAATGCCGTCTTCTAACATGTCTTTACGCATATAAGTTACTAGGGGTGCTAGCTGGACTCCTCCTAGCACAGTGAATTGAGAATATTTGAAAGAGTGCCCGGGAAAATCCAACAGCTCACCCAATGAAGATCTAGGTCCATAATATACAGTTGTTCCATCCTTCGGTGCTTTCAATAACACAAAAAGGTGCGCATTCATCATAGAAGCGCCAGGCATATTTTTAACAATCACATTTGGATTACCTTCAAGAGAAGACTCCAAGTGTTTGGCAAGTAAACGTCCAACGGTTGTGCCGCCAGCAGAGGCATCAAGACCCATAATTAATGTTACTGTCTCACCATCATAATATCCCGTTGATGGTGCAGAGCTATCCATTGTAGTTGATTCAGAACCACAGCCCGCAATGGCTAATGCCAATAAAATAGGCACGCTCAGGTTAGCTCGAAATCTATCTTTTAAATCAATTATTTTTGCCATAACGTGATTGTCACCTAACAACACGATGAACTACAACCTAAGAGGCTCTATTTTTAGGTTATCTGCAAGAGTGTTCAGCACCTCAAATAACTCATCTGGTATGGGTATGCCCGATTGCTCTCGTTGGCATTTGGTTTGAAAACTACGTTCTCCGGGAACCCTTATTGCATCAAAACCAGGTAATTTTGGCGAAGCTCTCATACTGCGAATTACCTCATCAACATTCTTTTTAAATAGCTTTAAATTTCCAAATGATTCCACTGATAAGGCCACGATGAACTGCCCTGTATTTGTGAAAGACGTCGAGTCTGCATTAAAATCAACAACATTCTTCCCAAAGGCAGCTCCATTTAAAGTACCTGCAAGCAATCCAAAAACCAAAGAGAGCCCATAGCCTTTCGGACCACCGATCGGCAAAAGAAACCCTTCATGTGATTTGGCAGGGTCAGTTAGCGGGTTGCCTTCCCCATCAATCATCCATCCTTCTGGAATTGACTCGCCACGCTGAGCAGCTGTTTTTATTTTGCCGTAAGCTGCTACGGTAGTTGCCATATCCAATACTATTGGCTGTTCTTCAAGAGCTGGAATAGCTACAGCAATGGGGTTTGTACTTAGCAACAACTCAGTACCGCCCCATGGAGGAAGATGGTTTGCACTTCCGACTGCCACGTAAATACCAATCATGTCTTTCTTTAAAGGCATCTTCGCATAGAGTGCGGCAGGGCCAGCATGGTTACTATGTCTAACTCCAATCCACGAAACGCCATGCTCTACAGCACGATTGATCGCAATTTCAGTTGCATGATGCATAACCAGATGCCCAAGCGCATTGTCTCCATCCACCACTGCCATAGCGCCTTTGTCTTCAATAATACGAATGTTAGGCTTGAGATTTATACCATCACTCTGAATCCGATCAATATATTGTGGTAAGCGAAAAACTCCATGCCCATCAGAACCATTCAGATCTGATTCTGCCATAAGCCCAGCAACGACCTGTGCTTCACGCTTCGAAATGCCTACTGCGATAAAGCACTTACTGATAAATAAGGCTAGCTGATCAACAGATACAAATTGCATTTAAAAAGTTTTGGCTTTTTTGCTATCAGGAGAAAGTTCATCTAATGATATAGATATTTCGTTTTCTTTATTTATGCTAATCCACGATCGAGTATATAAAGTCCAAAAGCTCCTGACCCACCTCTTCATTCACTGAATTTAGGCTAAAAATATGAGAGACATGATTATGCCCTTGAAACTGGGTAAAACGTGGGCAGTCTTCGTATTTTTCACACAGTTTAGAATACATTGCAGCTATGGGTCCCTCGATCCGAGGTGGATCAAATTCTGCACTCCACATAAAAAGCGGAACCTGTGGCCCAAAATAGTAATCAACTAACCCTAAAGGGACTAGCGCATCGCGTACTTCAGGATCTTCACCATAATAATCTCTTTGAATTTGTGAATCGCTACTTCCAAAAGAAGCGGAACTTAATAAGGCTCCACTTACTCCAGGTCCATCAACAAAATGAAACGGCTCGTGAAAAAGGTAACTCGCCACAATTCTCCCCCCAGCTGAATTACCCATGACGAAAAGTCTCTGAGGATCGCCACCATATTCATCGATATTTTCCCGAAGCCATGCCAACACATCTCTCACATCTTCTGGACCAGCAGGCCAACTAACCTCAGGCGCAAGACGATAATTCGCATTTACTCCTATCATTCCATTTCGTGCAAAAAATACCGGTATGTTAGTGAGCATCAAATCCGTTGAAGCGAGAACTTTATTGCCCCTAACCAAGGCACCCCCATGAAAAAACACTATGACAGGTAGTAACTCCTCTCGCTTACTTTCTTGTGAAACTATATCCAATACCTGCAATTCGTGAGCACCATAACTAATATCGGGAGCTACCGTCACACCAGATTGGTCCGATGATTTATGTAATTCAATAAATAAATCCGTTGTTGCAACATTTACATTGCCATTCCACTGCTTGCCAAGCTTTGCCACACCGGCCTGTACCTTTGCATAGGCATTCTCATCCTCACCATAAGCACTCAAGCTTGTTAGACTCAAAATAAAACCAGCCAGCAAAATAACGTATGAATAAATTAAACGATCAAAGAAATTCATCATATGTTCCTCCAAAAAACTCTTAGCTTTACTTCGGTCGAGCCATTGTAAAAACATCATCAACCACGGAATAATCCAAGTACCCTAATCTTGCAAGTGGTCTAAGCAAGGTAACATCTACATAACCTTTTTCTTTGAGCGCATCATCTGTTATATGGACGCCAACTACTTCTCCGATAACCATGACATTATGAGCGCCGGTAGTTGCTGCCGGCAAATCAATTAATTTCCATGTTTTACATTCAAAACTGATCGGTGATTCCGCTACCCTTGGTGGAGTTACAATTATAGAATCCACTTTCGTCAAGCCTGATAAATCAAACTCATCCATACCACGATTAACATGCAAAGACGTACTATTCATCTCATCCCTTGTTTCCCAGGTTGCAAGATTGTAGACAAACTCCCCTGTTTCACGAGCATTCAAGGCACTATCCTTGACCCCCCCATCAAGATGAGCTCCGTTTGCAGAAAACATGAACATCGGTGGCTCACTACCAACCAAGTTTGAATAGCTAAAGGGAGCCAGATTATGGATACCATCGATACTGATTGTTGAAATCCATCCAATTGGTCGAGGAACAACACAAGCCTTAATTGGATCTCGGGCTAATCCATGACCATTCTTGGGCTCATAAAACATTCAGCATGCCTTCTGTTTTTAAAGGCCAAAAACTGTTCTTGCCGCCAACCATGAGAAAAAAATCAAAATCCCAATCAATGCAATAGAAGTAATCGGACGATTTTTGTACTGAGCTCCCACCCAATCTGAGCGACCATTCCAAACTAAAAGGCCAATAGCGAGAAACGGAAAAAATAAAGCTCCAGTGACAGTATAGAGTTTTTGAACTTGCTGAAAGCCCCAAAATAGGCCAATCATTGGAATAATGCCAAGGGCAATCATAAATCCTCGGTAGGGTAATCCCTTGGTGTCTACTGGTTCTTTTGCATCTGAATCGAAAGGCTTAGTGATCAAACGCCAACTATCTGCAAACAGATAGGGAATAGACTGCCATACACCTAGTAAACTGCTAAAAACAGCGCCAAAGGCACCGATAAGAAAAAGAGCTCGTCCCCACATGCCCAGGGGGCCCTCAAGTCTGTCTGCCAAGCTTACAAGTAAGGTCGTACCCTGACCTTCAATTTCAACAGTACTCCCCACAATTACCATAGCTACCCCAAAGACTGCCGTCATAAGATAACCTGTTCCAAGATCAATTCGACAAGTAGTGAGGTCGGCTGCATCAGTGACTTCCTCTTCTCTCAACCAATAGCCATAACACATGATTGTCAGAGTTCCTCCAACACCACCTACTAAAGCTACAGTCCAAGTCAAACCAATTCCGCTAAAGTCAGGGATCCGTGGTATAAACAACCCTTGGATTACTTGATTTGTTCCAGGCCAAAGCGCTACCGCAGTAACAACAACTGTTACAAACATAATCGCTATACAGACACCCATAACTTTTTCGAAAAGGCTATCCCCTCCCCTTAGAACCAAAGCTAGTCCTACGAGGCTAGCCGCCATACCAAAAACTATTTTCCCTTGATCCGGGTCCTCGAACACTGGAAACAAAGCCACTAGTGCTACCCCTACTGCACTCATTTGAGCGGACCCAACGAAAAAAGAAAAAAGTAATAAGTAAGGCAAGAACACCCAAATAATGGCCGGACCTATCTTATCTACTAACCCCTCCAAAAAAGTGTTGCCAGTTGCAAGTTGCCAACGAGCTAGACCCTCAGTAGTTACAAACTTCATAAGTGCGCCTACTAGCACCGCCCAGAGAACTGCAGTACCCAACATGCTTCCAACAAAGGTACCTGTTGCGAGATCGCCACCACCTACTCCAGTAGCGGCTAAAAGCAACCCAGGCCCTATGGCTAGAAGTTTTTTAAATTTCATGCAAACCAAAAACTAATTTTATGTCGTTTGTTAAAGACCATCACTCACCTCAACATTCTCTGATTTAAGCTCAAGTCCCGATGCTTTTGCTTGCTCCTCTAATAGCACAGCAAAATCTCGGCCACTATGCCCGGCATCGATTGTAGCCTGTACCATATCCCGTGTGAGTTGGGTAACCGGTAGCGGCACCCCAAGAGATTCTCCAGCCTTTAGCCCAAGATCTAAATCCTTTCGCAATAATTCTGGCGTAAATGTAGGCGTCATATCCAGGTTCACAAAGGTTGGTGTTTTATAGCGCGAAAACATTGCACCCATCACACTGTTATTTATGAAATCAAGAAATGCATTTCTTGATACACCACCCTTTTCTGCAAGAACGGTAATTTCTGCAAGGCACTGCGTGTAAACCCCTAACAGCAAGTTATGGCAAATCTTTACCATACGCGCTAACTCTCCCTCACCAACATAGGTCACACCACGACCAATAGCATTTAAATAGGGTTCTGCCATGTCGAAAGCAGCCTTCGGACCTGAAGACACAATGGTCAGCTTACCCGCTTTTACAACCTTACCATTACCACTGACCGGGGAAGCCAACATATCGACTCCTATGCCAGCTGCTTGTGATCTAACTTGAGCTGATGCCTCCTCAGATACACTAGAACACTCAACTAACAACCTGGGAACAGAACTACCTGTAAGCAGGCCATTGTCTCCAAATGTGACCGCAACAAGATCATCTGAAGTTGAAACCATAGTAAAAACAATATCGCGATCCCCTAGTTCACTAGGAGTATTTACTATCTTTCCTCCAAATTCTTCCAGTGGCTCTGCTTTACTACGTGTCCTATTGTAAATGGATACGTCATAACCATTTTCAAGCAGACGCTTTGCCATCGGATAGCCCATGCGACCCGCACCAATCCAGCCAATTGTGTATTGCTGAAGCGAATTATCAGAATTAACCACTACTAATACCCCAACTCTTTGTAAAAAATTCAAATGAACATAATGAAACAAACTTCATGCTAACCCAATCAAAAAATTTGATTTACTACCATTCAACAGCGATGTACTTTTTCTCCATATATTCCATCATCCCCTCGTGTGAACCTTCTCGACCCAAGCCACTTTGTTTGGTACCGCCAAATGGTGCCGCTGGATCTGATACTAGCCCTCGATTCAAACCAATCATGCCTGCGTCTAGCCTCTCTGAAATAGCCATACCTCTTTCCAAATTTCCTGTGTACAAGTAAGAAACCAAACCATACTCCGTATTATTCGCTGCATTAATTACTTCATCTTCATCGCTGAAAGCAACAACCGGAGCGACAGGCCCGAATACTTCCTCTGTTAGGATATCTGCTTCGTTTGGCACACCAGCTAATACAGTAGGCGGGTAAAAATGACCAGTGCGATCCAAAGGTGCACCGCCAGTAATCACGTCTGACCCCTTACTTTTTGCATCCTCTACTAAGCGATCAATGTCCTTAATCGCCCATGCATTGACCATAGGACCAAGCTCGACACCAGATTCAAGCCCAGGCCCTACTTTCATTGCTGCCATGGCAGCGGAAAACTTTTCAGTGAATTCCTCGTATATGTTCTCATGAGCATAGAAACGATTAGCGGCTGTGCAAGCCTCACCACCATTTCTCATTTTAGCAATCATTGCGCCACTTACCGCCGCATCAATATCAGCATCATCAAATACCAGAAAAGGTGCATTACCCCCCAATTCCATTGAGCAATCTACAATACAATCAGACGCTTCTCGTAAAAGAGCACGCCCAACTTCTGTTGAACCAGTAAAGGACAGTTTACGAACAAGCGGATTATGAAGAAGCGCACTAACAACCTCACTTGATCGCCTAGATGGCACTACATTCATAACACCAGAAGGAACCCCTGCTTCTGTTAGAATTTCAGCCACAAAGAGCGCAGTCAAGGGAGTATCTGAAGCTGGCTTTAGAATTACCGGACAACCTGCCGCAAGAGCAGGAGCAATTTTCCTGGTAGCCATCGCAGCTGGATAATTCCATGGCGTGACAAGCACGCTAACTCCAATGGGCTGATTGACTACCACTATTCGATTATTACCTAAGGGTGAATCTAAGATTTCGCCATAATTTCTAACAGCCTCTTCTGAGTACCACCGAAAAAACTCAATTGCATAGTCTGTTTCACCATACGCATCATTAAGAGCTTTACCATTTTCCCGTACTATTAATTCTGCAATTTTCTCTCGTCGAGAACTTAGCATTTCCCAAGCACAACGGAGCACCTCGGCTCTCTCTCGGGGTTTCCGTCTTGCCCATTCAATTCCCTGCTCATGAGCCACGTCCACAGCTTTCGTTACATCATCAACAGACGCGCTAGCCACGTGAGCAATGGTTTGTTCCGTTGCTGGATCCTCGACAGGAAATGTTTCTCCATCGGATGCGGAGACCCAATTGCCTCCAATAAAAAGTTCAGTTTTCATAACAGTAGAATTGCTCTAAATGAAGGGGATAAGACTAATTAGTATTGGTTTGCTATAAATAGATCTTGAGCTGGGAATAGAGTAATAACTCGACACCCATCTGGAGTTACAACAACCTCTTCCTCAATGCGTGCCGCTCCATTTCCATCAGCAGCTGGACAATATGTTTCAAGGGCAAATACCATTCCTTCTTGTATCTCAAATGGGTTATCAAAAGACACAAGTCGGCTAATAATTGGCCGCTCATGTAACGCAAGTCCTACCCCATGACCAAACTGTAACCCAAAGGCTTCCATCTCATTAGCGAAGCCAAATTCCGTTGCTGCTGGCCATTTCTCTGCGATTTTATCAGTTGTAACACCAGGCCTAACCATATCAATAGCAATATCAATCCACTCCCTAGCACGACGATAGGCATCCTGCTGAGCAGTTGTTGCCAAGCCAACGTTTAAAGTACGGTAATAACAAGTCCGATAACCTAGGTAAGACTGAATAATATCGAAGAAAGCCTGATCTCCAGGTCTATACATACGATCTGTGAAATTGTGTGGGTGCGGACTACAACGTTCCCCGGAAACTGCATTTATAGCCTCAACATCATCTGAGCCATTTTCATATAGCAACTTATTAGCCAAAGCGACCATTTGATTTTCTCTTGCACCGGGTTTTAGTGCTTCCGCAATACCCTGATAAGCTCCATCGACTATTGCAGCTGATTGGTTTAACAAAATTATCTCGTCCATACTCTTGATTTGACGAGCATCCAGCATCATTTGCTGACCATCCCGAACCTCAAGTCCAACCGCTTGTAATGCGAACATCATTGGAGGCTCACAGATATCAACACCTAGCGGCATATCCGCTACACCTTCGACCTGCAATAACTGTTTAATTTCCTCAGCAGCCTGCCTAAATAGGCCGGCCTCCTCTGCTACTGAACCACGCAATCCCAACATACCGGCCTTGCATCTATCGGGATCTAACCATGGGGCAAAAAGACGATGATGAGTTGCGGCCGAACCAAAATCCCACAAATAGGGATCAGAGTTACCTGTAAATAGTGCGTACCGACAGATCTTATCTCTAGACCACTCGCCAATCACACTACTGGTAATATATCGAATATTATTGTTATCAAAACACAAAACTGCGCCCAACGATGAGTTTTGCAGGGCAGCACGGGTTCGAGCCACCCGGTAATCGCGAAGGCGATCAAAATTTACGCGCTCTTCAAAATCCACAGACATAGCCCCAGGAGCAGCTATTGGCCTGTCCCAGCTCCAGTTTGGAGATATCTCGTTCGTTGTCATAATTTCCTCATTCTCATCATTTAAAATGACTGCTTATTAATCAACGCAAGATAGTGATGATAGGCGCAATCAATTTATTAACACTTTAGTGACGGTGCGGGCGAGAACCGTGACTATTACAAACTTTAGCCGAAGTTAAGCGTGGTTTATCGTGTTGTGGACGAACGCTCTGAGCTAATGTATCTCTACTGCACCCGCAAGGGGTGGCTGCTGCTAAAGATTTATTAATCACTGTACTCCGGCGTATTGGTTTACCCATAACCCCTAGTCCGCCTGTTATAACGCGCCTTACCGGCCTACCAGTTTCAGGGTGAGATGATATTGGCTCATCATTCATGCCCTGAACAAGCTCGAAACGATCTGGCAGCTCATCTCCTAGAGGAATTGATTCATAAACATACGTTGGCATCTGGATTTCCTACTGTTTCAAGCGTGTAGTGTAGCCCAAAAAGAAGTTGGCTAATTGATAAACTGACTCAAATAATCTGAACTATTAGCTACACTTAGCGGATATCAGGCAAACCAAGCCCCATGAAATAGTCTAACTGCTGTTACAAAAAGCACGACCCTGATCAATAGCCCAAAAGTATCTGGATGGATGTAATTCCGCAACCTTCTTCCAATTGGCACAAAAAACATAGCTGGAACTACAGCAATCAAACTTTGAATTAGTTGTTCCTGAGGATATGCCCCAAGCACTCCAAGAATTGTGATATGGCCAAACCCCAAAAACATAAAAACCGTTGAAAACGCAAAAACATAGGTGCGTGGGCCTACTCCCAATGCATCCACATAAGGCACAATTACAGGAGCACAGATACCCGTTGCGCCCTGAAGAGCACCACAAGCAAATCCCACAGGAGGAGCAAACCCAAGACGTGCTTTTGTTGATAATTGGAGTTCCGGGTGCAAAATCCTTAACGCAAGATAAACCAGTACCCAAACAGATAATACTGTCGCTAGAAGTCTTGGACTAGCAACAAACAAAATAGCTGCTCCAAGCCCGATACCCGGGATTCCAGCCAATAGAAGCCACGGTAATTCAGGAATTTCAAAGCGAGTATCTCGTTCTCTCCAAGATAACCAAGCGTTAGTGATTAGCGTAGGAAACAGCATAATCATCACTGCATCCTTAACGCCAAGAAAACTTGCCATTATAGGCACCGCAACCGCCGGCAACCCTAACCCCGTAATTCCTTTTGTTAACCCTCCCGCAGCAAGCGCAAAAGCAACAATTAACCAAGCATCCCAGGTTAGTTCACCCAAAGTAATCGCTCATACAAATAACCGACTTATTCATCAAGGTTTCAATAAAAATGGGTTCCTATTTGATTCCAGCAAATCAGGATAAGTGCTAATTAGTAACTAAAGTTATAACTATATACGCTATATACATCAGAATCTGGAATAATAGGGTTTATATAGTTAGTGCTAGAAAAAATAAAAGATAACATTAATTTGATGACAGACAGCAACAAAGGTAAAAAAATGCAGAACCTAATTGATTTTTGGAATCACGCACGAATCGTTACTTTGGTGGCAATGACCTTAATGTTGTATGCCTGCAGTGGCGGGATGGATGGAGGTCAAACAACCCAAGATTCTTACCTCATTAAATTCCCGCATGTTACTGCACCTGGTACACCAAAAGGACAAACTGCCCAGCGGTTTAAAGAGCTTGTTGAAGCTCGATATCCCGATCGAGTTTCAGTAGAAGTTTACCCCTCTAGTCAACTTATGAATGATGATGACTCTCTCGAAGCACTAGCTTTTGGAGAAATTCAAATGATTGCGGTCTCACTCTCTAAGTTTGATCGCCTTACTCAAGCGTTCCAGATTTTCGATTTGCCTTTTTTATTCTCAGATCTAAATAAAGTTGAAGAGTTTCAAGCTAGCCCAGCTGGGCAGGACCTACTAAATGTCATCACGGATAAAGGTTTCTTAGGGCTCGCCTTTTGGCATAACGGCATGAAACAGTTTTCTGGTCCCGAGCCTTTACGTATTCCAGAAGATGCTCGTGGCTTAAAATTCCGAATAATGGAATCTGATGTGTTGCAGGCTCAAGTTCAAGCGATTGGAGGTAATCCTCAAAAAATGGCTTTGGGAGAGGTTTATCAAGCGCTTCAAACTGGCGCAATTGATGCACAGGAAAATACATGGTCCAACATTTTTTCTTCTAAATTTTTTGAAGTACAGCCATATGTTATGGAAACAAATCATGGTTATATCGGCTACTTCGTAGCAGTGAATCCAGATTTCTGGGGATCACTTCCTGAAGATATACGATCTGGAGTAGAAGAGGCGCTCAAAGAGGCAACTGCTTGGGGCAATGCTCAATCAGAACAAATAAATCAGGAAGCAAGACAAAGCGTAGCGACATCTGGACGCAGCGAAATTGTGACGCTGAACAGTGAAGAACTTTCTGCATGGCGAGAATCAATGGCGCCTGTATGGCAACAATTCGAAGAACAAATTGGTGTTGAACGTATTGAGGCAGCGGCAGCGCTTTAGCAAAGATTAACAAGCCCCCAGCATAGAATGTCCATAGCCACATTAATTAAAAATACTATAGACCGTCTAGAAGAGGGCTTTATGGCCTTGGCCCTAGCTTTTATGACATTACTAACTTTTACGCAGGTTGTTCTTCGTGAATTCGGAGCTGGCTGGGTCTGGTCACTAGAAGCAACTACTTATACCTTTGCATGGATGGTGTTGGTTGGAATGTCCTATGGCGTGCGTACTAAAAGTCATATCGCTGTTGACCTGTTCGCAAGAAAGCTACCGCCTCATATACGACGAATTGTGGCATTAATAGCAGTCGGACTATGTTTGTTGTACTGCGGGTTTATGTTTTACGGAGGCAGTATATTTGTTGATCGGTTAATGACCCTTGGCAACAATGCACGAGATATTCCGCTTCCACGATGGGTCTTGACTGGCATTATGCCAATAGCATTTACACTACTAGCCTACAGATTTATAGAACTTGCATGGGCAATCAATAAGGGCACCGAAACCGGTCTGACAGCAGATCATGGTGCCGCTAACCGCAATGAAGAATGACATAGAAAGATGAGCGCAATTTTTTTACTCATAATTCTTTTCACATGTCTGGCTGTCGGCATTCCAGTAGCAATTTCTTTAGGGCTTGCCAGCATATCCACAATTCTTCTTTTTGCTGATCAGAGTCTCTTGTCGCTAGCTCAACGATTTTTTCACACTATGCAAATCTATCCGCTGCTAGCTGTACCCTTTTTTATATTAGCCGCAACATTTATGACCACAGGTGGTGTTGCAAAACGAATGATTGATTTCGCTAATGCCTTAGTCGGACATTTTCGTGGGGGTCTGGCAATGGCAGCATTACTTGCTTGTGCATTTTTCTCTGCTGTTTCTGGGTCTGCGCCAGCAACAGTAGTTGCTGTCGGTAGCGTCATGATTGGAGGAATGATCAATTCAGGCTACTCACCAAGATTCGCCTCAGGGGTGATATGTAATGCTGGTACGTTAGGAATTTTGATTCCCCCATCACTGGTGATGGTTATCTACGGTGCTGTCACCGAATCCTCAATCGGCAACCTTTTTATTGCAGGTATGCTGCCCGGACTCATTTTGACACTGGCAATGATGGGGACGGTTGCTTTTATAGCACGGCGTCAGGACCTGCCGCGTCAACCAAAGGCAAGCTTTAAGGAATTAATACGAGCAGGATGGGAAGCTCTGTGGGGTCTTGTTCTCCTTCTGATTATTTTAGGCGGAATCTATGCGGGCATATTTACCCCGACTGAGGCAGCGGCAGTTTCAGCAGTGTATGCATTTCTAATCGCCGTTTTTGTCTACAGAGACATACGATTTAAGGATGTACCCAAAGTATTAACGGAAAGTGCAAAAACAACTGCAATGTTGATGTTTATTATTGCTAATGCCTATCTATTTGCATTTGTTCTAACAACTGAACAGATACCCCAAGCTGCATCTGAATGGATTATCAGTCTAGGGCTGCCGCCATGGGGCTTTCTCATAGTTGTAAACATTTTGTTATTAGTATTTGGTAACTTTATGGAACCAACATCTGTGGTACTTATACTCACACCTATCATCTTTCCAATTGCAACCCAAATGGGAATAGACCCAATTCATTTAGGTGTTATGATGGTTTTGAATATGCAGATTGGACTTGTTACTCCGCCAGTTGGGCTTAACCTTTTTGTAACAGCTAGTGTTGCAAAAACGCCTATGGAAGAAGTTATAAGGGCAGCAGTACCATGGCTGGTAGTGCTTTTTAGTGTTTTAATTATTGTTACGTATATCCCATGGGTTTCCTTGGTCGTACCGACTATGCTTGGGGTTCTGTAAATCATTTTTATGGTTCGGGAATTCAACAACCGATTTCTTAAGAACGCTAGGCGCTTACTTTTATTATTTACGTATGTAGCGCTTTCGTGCCGTGTTCTAATCCCCGTTGGCTATATGGCTGCACCTTGGGACAAAGGGGGACCAGTAATTCTGTGTCCTACGGGAATCCCCTCAGACGTTTCTAGCGAATCTCACCATGATCATCATCATGATTCTGAAGGCAATCAAAACCATAATTTGCTTTGGGAACATTGTCCATTTGGTGCGTTGGCCGATACAACTATTTTAACACCAAGTATTCGTTTCCTGATTCCACAATTTATACTCAGCACACAAAAAAATTTAACCCAAACCAGGCTACACTCATCATATCTTAGTGGCTTTCTATCCCGGGCCCCGCCCTTCTTTATTTAGATACACCATCAAATCACTACTTACAGGCTTTGCAACAGGCCGATTTTCGTGTGTTGTATTTTTATAAAGGAATAAAAATGCGGTTATTTTTAATAATTACTGTTATGTTTTTTAACAGCGTAACTAAAGAAACGTTTTCACAGGTTCGTGCTGATGATCATGCGCCTATAAGTATTATGGGAGACCATTATCATGAGGCCGGCGAATTTATGATTTCGTATCGTTATATGCCAATGACTATGAAAGAGAGTCAACTAGGCACTAGCAAAATATCATCAGACCTAATAGCTTCAACAATACCCAATCGATTCTCATCTATGGAAGGTCAACCACCGACTCTGCGCATTGTACCTACCGAAATGACAATGAACATGCATATGCTGGGAGCCATGTTCGCTCCTACCGACTGGCTAACCCTAATGGTAATGATCAACAAATTAGAAAATGAAATGTCTCATTTGACATATAAGGGAATGATGGGAACAACAGTCCGTGGTAGCTTCACCACACAAACCAGCGGCATAGGAGATACAAAGCTTAGTTCTTTAATCAGAGTTCGTGAAACACAGTCAGATAGACTGCATATCACAGCAGGAATTTCATTGCCAACTGGTGAACTTGACCAGACAGCTACGATTCTTAACCCAATGGGAATGAATCCAACAATACGAGCTCCTTACGGTATGCAACTTGGCTCAGGAACTACAGATGTGATCGGCGGCCTAACCTATTCAAGGTTTTATGATAGTTGGAGTTGGGGTGGACAATGGCTAAGTACCATTCGAACTGATACTAATGATGAGGGCTATACACTTGGTGACGAACATCGCATTAATGGTTGGTATAGTAGATCCTTTGCATCCAATTTCAGTTGGTCAACACGCTTAGAATATTTTGACAGAGCGAAAATTCAAGGCATGGATTCCAATATTATGGGTCCTGTACAAACAGCAGACCCGGATAACTATGGCGCCAAAATAATAAGCATCGGTCTGGGACTAAATTTTGCTATGGAGAATGGTCACCGTATCGGTTTAGAGTATCTAGTACCAATTCATCAAGACCTAGAGGGACCTCAACTCAAACTGGAAAACCAGATGACACTGGGATATCAATTCAGTTTTTAAAATTTAGGGTAGGCAACAGACAAATGACGTCTGTTGCCTACCAATCCCTTTTAATAAATTGGAGCAACTTCAACAATCAAGCCATCTAGCTCTTCAGTAACCTGAATTTGACAGGTAAGTCTGCTGTTTGACTTACGTTCCACAGCAGCCTCCAACATAGAATCTTCCATTCCTTCCATTTCTGGTAATTTATTTAACCAAGATTCATCTATATACGCATGACAGGTCGCACATGAGCAAGCACCTCCGCACTCAGCTTCTACACCTTCTATGCCATTCATGGTGGCACCCTCCATAACGGTGTACCCGACCTCAACATCTAATTCTTTTTTAGTTCCGTCAGGCTCTATGTAGACAATCTTTGGCATCAACCACCATCCCTAGCATTTTTATAAGCGATGCATCCTAGCGTCAGAAAAGCTTCATAGGAAGCCCTTACAACTTCTTTTGTGCTCAATGTGTAGTTATTACCTATGTATAATGATTAAAAATAGCTAAAAAACTAATAAACGGGAGCATTAAATATGTTTAGCCGCTACAGCCTTTTTAAATGGTACTCAATTTTTACCTTAATAGTACTAAGTCTACCTATGAAAGTTTTTGCACAAACACTTGAGGATGACCCTAGAAATTATTGGCTTAGTGTGAAACACCTTGGGGATGAAATGCCCGTGTCACTTGAAGCTGATATCAAACGTGTTACCGAACAGGGTACGCATTTTAGGGATACCAGCCCTCTTTACAGCACCCAACCTAGAGTTTATGACCTAGGAAAAATTCACGTTGCACAAAACCTCTCTTATGGACCTCATGAACGCCATTTACTTGATGTTCACACCCATGAATCTCGAAGCACAGACACACTAATGCCAGTAATTATTTATTTTCACGGAGGCGGGTTTGTTCGAGGCAATAAGGATGGAAATCGCAATGTGGCTGATTATTTTGCCAGCCTAGGGCTTGTCGGAGTTAACGCTACTTATCGCCTGGCCCCAGAAGCAAAATGGCCTGATGGTGCTAATGATTTAGGTGCAGCCGTAGCATGGGTAAAAGCAAATATTGCCGACTTTGGTGGAAATCCAAATCAAGTTTTTGTAGTAGCAAAGTCCGCAGCTGCTGCGCACGCTGCCACTTATGTCTTTAGGCCTGATTTACTTGATACAGAAATAGAGATGGCAACAGGGGTAATTATGGTTTCAGGCACTTATGATGCCGATATATCCAGAGCAGCAGAAAATCGTATAGCTTATTTTGGTGATGACTTCTCTAGATGGCCAGAAATATCAACCATTGGTAATGTCAGTAGCGTTGAAACGCCTGTGATGTTCACCGTTTCAGAATTTGACTTAAATACTTCACTGATAGGTACGGCAGCCTTGATTAATGAGTACGCAGAAAAAGCGGGGCAATTACCACGGATCGTACAGCTAATGAAACATAATCATTATTCGCCAAACCCAAGTATTGGGACACAGGATACTCAGCTCAGTGCAGCTATTCTTCAGTTTGTAAGCTCAGTTTTAGGTGAACAGCAGTTACTGACTGCACGATAAGGTTTCATTAAAAACAAGCAGCCGAGTGCTTGCCGGAGAAAAATCATGATCAGAGATATCTCTCTAGTCATGATTACTGCCGCAATTGTGGCTACTGGATTCCTTGTTTTTGAACAAGATGAACCGCCTAGGTTTAACTCTCAAAGCGAAACTTGCAGTAAAACGAAATAAGTCTTTCTCATTGACACCACCCTCTCTGCAAACCTCAAGTATGAAATCCAGCCAAATGAATGAGTGATTTCCCATTAGTTAAATCTGTCTCATGACGGCTAAGCAACTGTTTTTGCAAATGCTCGGGGACAACAGTTTCTGCAAAAAATTCAGGGCGCTTTTTAAGACCTTCATACCAAGCATCTAGTCTAGGGTGTAGCTTCTTAATGGGATACGACACTAATTTCATGCGTGTAACATAAACAAACCAAGCAACATCGAGAAGAGATATCACGTCATCAAATAAAAATTTTTGTTTTAAAAGGGTTTTCTCAAAAAAATTAAATTCCTCATGAAAACGTAATGCAGATGATTTAACAGCTCGATCACTGATACCGCCTTCAGCATTAAAACGTTCCCAATAATCCAGCTCTATAGGCCTTCTCGTATCAGAGTCTCCTTGGACTGTACCTGAACCATATTTACGATATTTTTCTAACACTTCTTGGGATTTTCCAACCACATCTACTGGTATCAAATAGCGCATCGTTAAATTTCTAAGGTCTAGGTGCAAATTATCTTCGTGTTCAAGCATATTTATCATTTCATCCTCTCGCCCTTCAGGAACCAACTTGGGCTGAGGATATATCTGATCTAAGTACATAATGATATCGTCACTTTCTATATGTACTGCACCATCATGAATTAAGGTAGGCAGTAACCCCCTAGGATTGATGCCTAGAAACCATTCATCATTATTCTGTTTTTTGCTGATATCTACTAAATGTGATTCCCACCTGATGCCTTTCATATTTAGCACAATGCGAGTCTTTTGAGAGCAACTGGAAGTAGTGTAATGAAGGAGATGTAACCCCTTCCAACTAAGTACTTCACGAGTTAGCACGTCAGTATCTGCCAAACGAACCATGATTTTAAATCTTTACATACAACTATTTGCCACAATGCAGCACAGCATACCTAATATCAATAACCTTATTACTTATAAATGGTCTATTCTAATTATTCTGAATTGAAATGATGTCTAAGCACTAGTAGGCTTTTATATTAGAAGTTGAGTGACTAGAAAAATTAAAAAATGAATTTTCCTTGTTTAATTGTAAAAGCACTATTCCTATTTTTATTGAGCGCCTGCTCAGGCACAGAGATATCGACTGTTCCATCCATTGATGATCTGGGACTTGAGGAACCAAAGGATTTTCCACTTGGCGAGTCTCCAGAAATGCTTTTTGCAATATTGGATCAAGGAAATAAAAAAACAAAGAATTTTTAAAAAACCCTATCTTTCACGATCTCTCACGCTAAAATAGGCGGGTTATAGCTGACCGCAGTAGTTGAGCGCCGGACGGGTGTCCAGATCCTCTCGAGCGGTTCCCAAAACCTAGGAGGTATCATGGGTAAGCGTCTGTATGTAGGTAATTTGCCGTATTCAGTTGGTGAATCAGATTTAGAATCTAAATTCGCTGCACACGGCACAGTAGAATCAGCAAACCTTATCATTGACCGTAATACTGGTCGAAGCAAAGGGTTTGCATTTGTTGAAATGTCAACTGAATCGGAATCACAAGCAGCAATCGAGGCGCTGAACGGCACCGATTACGATGGCCGACCAATGACAGTAAATGAAGCCAAGCCAATGCGACCAAGAAATGAAGGTGGTGGTGGTGGTGGCCGCTGGTAAAAATTTATTTACTAGCAAATAAATGATGACCGCGCTTAGGCGCGGTTATTTTTTATGGGGATGTAATACCAACAACCGCAGTTCTTACATGCTGTGTATCACTAAGATCAGTCCAGGCAAAAATTAAATTTGACCCGTCAAAAACCATCTGGGGAAACCCTAAAGGACGCATACTTCCAATATTGGCAACCAGTCTAGGAGGACCCATTTCCCCAGAGTTATGAACTGTTCTCACCATTAAGCTCAGCCCATCTTCTTCTGATCTCAACCAGCTAACTGCACTTTGATCATCACCAATAACTGCCACATCGACATGACCAAAACTTCCATCTAAATCAACATCAATAGGTTCTGCGAAATCTCTTCCTCCATTGTCTGACCACGCTAGGCGGACCAAGGGTCGGTCTGTCGCTGCACTAAACCAAGCTACAGCCACATTACTGTCCATTGCATCTATAGCAGGCCCATTTATGGGGCAACCTGCTATAACCCAGTTATCATCATGAAGAACCTCAGGTGAATTCCATTCGTTATCACTGAAGCGCTGAAAAACAATATCACGAACCTCCTCAATTGTTCGGCCTCTGTAAACCAATAAAGCATCTCCTTCGATCAACGCAACATCTGTCTGACAACAATCACAAACAAAATCATTAAGCTCCTGTGCTATCACGTGGCTCCCATTAGCATCAAACTGCGCGTAACGAAGGCTCATCCCAAGTAATTCTCCAGTCGATGTTTCAAAGGCAAACTCTCCATTTTGAATGAAGTTTCGTCCATCAAGCCACACAGCTCCTATTCCTGATAACATAGGAAAAAGAGTTACAAAACCATGTTCAGTCAAGGTGCCGTCCAAATGTAAAGGAATAGGCTCTGACCAACTATTGCCAGAATCTTGGGAAATCGACAGCACCACGTCATAACCAAAACCATCCTCTTGAATTACAAGCCAATGGGCGGCCCAAAGATTTCCTTTGATAGGTACAACTGAAGGAAAATCAGCCCAGTTTACAAACCAGTTTGATCCAGAAGCCAATTCTCTTGGTGGCAACCATTGACCATTTTGTTTAGTTGAAAATTTAAGTGCATATCGAGAGCCCGTCGGCTCGAGCCAACTCAATACAAGATCATTATCAGCGCTTATAGAAAGATGCGGTTGTGCGCTACCAGAGCCCGCAGGGCTAGCGAGCATCTCTGGTCCTTGAATTTCAAATATAGACTCGGCACATGCACTCAGGAGTCCTAGGAGAAAAAAAACTAAAACAAATTTCACTATAAGCACCGTTCATTACAACTATGCACTAACTTAAGTATAGAGAAAGACATGAGACTATTGCTCTTTTAAATCTGGAGGATGATGTGTATTCCATTGCGTAACGGACTCAAAAGCATGCGCGAAGCGCAATACTGCGGAGTCATTCATTAGTTTACCTGACAACATTAATCCCACCGGTAGCCCTGATCCAGTGAAGCCGCATGGCACAGAAATAGATGGCTGACCTGTAAAATTAAATATACATGCATTCTTTCGACGCTCTTTTGCATGATCTGAGGGCTGTTCTGATTTCAAAGCGGCAGTAACTGTTGAGGTAGGCATTGCTAAAATATCGCATATGCTCATTACAGACTCTACTTCCTCTTTAAAGTGGCTTCGGAATTCTTGAGCTTCATCGTAATTTTTGCCTATATGTTTAGTTACACTTTCATAACGACTTTTAAACTCTTCGCTAAATCCACCTGGATTGCTATTTAATGCATCACCATTCGCGCCAGCAATTTCAGAAAATATTGCATCTGCTGCTTCATATGCTTCATTACAATCAGGAAAGTTCACATCACACACTGTAGCTCCAAGATCAGAAAAAACTTGAATTGCCTTTTCTACAACCCCTATCACCTCTTCATCGCCTCCCTCAAAAAAATAATCCCTTGGAATCCCCACTACTGCGCCTGCAATTGGCTTTTCTAGATTTTTAATTAAGTTTTCAAAGGGTCCGCCAAAAGATAATGAATCACTATAATCTGCGCCGACTATTGCCTGTAAAACAAGTGCAGAATCACGAACACAGCGTGTCATTGGTCCAACATGATCCATTGAAGAAACAAGCGGCATGACTCCGGCTTTACTTACTATTCCGAAAGTGGGCTTGTGCCCAACAATCCCACAACACTGAGCCGGTTGTCTAACTGAACATCCTGTATCTGTCCCGATCGCTGCATATGCCAACCCTGAGGCAACTGCTACCGCCGAACCACCGCTTGATCCACCCGGATGGTAATCAAGATTCCAAGGATTGGAGATAGCACCAAAAAACGGATTAATTGAAGTAGATCCAAATGCCAACTCATGTAACCCTGTCTTTCCTAGTAAAACAGCACCGGCTTCCTTCAGGCGATCAACCACAGCCGCATCTTTTGATGGAACCCTATCTTTGTAATGCAGTGACCCGCCAGTCGTAAGAACACCACTTGTATCGATCAGATCTTTTATAGCGACAGGAATACCATGAAGAGGCCCTCTATCAAAACCATTGGCAAGCTCATCATCGGCTATTTTTGCCTCCTTGAGGGCACTTTCAGCAGTAATTGTTACATAAGCATTTAAAGCATCATTCATGCTATCAATTCGATCTAACATGTGGCTGGTTAGATCAAAGGCAGAAGTAGTGCCATTCCTTATCATTGATGCTGCTTCCGAAATACTTGCGAACTCATTACTCATAGTTATATTTAACCTGTTTGCTTACTACATTTTTTATGGATTGAAAATCCGAGAGAACGAACTAAAACAGTATCTTCCCTTACTATTTATATTGATACACTAATAAAATAGGTAACAATTAGCCCGTACAGAACGGCAACATACTATAGGAAATTAATAACATCATTAGAAAATTTGCCACAATTCTCATAACGCTGGCTATTTTGTTGGTTAGCGCCATTATTGCAGTCGGATTTCTATTCGACCCGAACGACTATAAGGATCAACTATCAAATCTGATTGAAGAACAGACAGGGCGCAGCTTCATCATTGAAGACGATTTAGAACTGACTTTTTTCCCATGGCTTGGCATTCAAGCTAGTAATGTTCATCTTGGAAATACTGAGGGATTTGGAGTTCAGCCATTTGCGAGTGTTGCAAGACTAATTGCAAGAGTTCGTTTATTTCCTCTGATTCAAAAACGCGTTGAGATAGATACGATTGAATTAGCAGGACTTGAGTTAAATTTAGCGCGTAATCAAGCTGGGATTACGAACTGGGAAAGTTTTATACCGCAAGCTCAAAGTGATATTCCTGAAACTGAACAAGAAACCAACAGCAACCCATTAATTCAAAGTCTCAATATCGCCGGGCTCAGCATAAGAGATGGAATTGTATTCTGGCGCGAAAACCTTGACGAGGTGAAATATATAATTTCTGAACTTGAGCTAGAAACTGGGTCTATAACAACAAATGAACCTATTAGTGTTTCTTTAGACTTTCAGCTAGTAAGTGTCAGTCCAGCCTTTTCTGTCATCGTGAACGCTCATAGCGTCACTTCAGTCGATATAAACTCACAGAACTACGAGGCAAATAATGTAGAATTTGAGTTTGTACTAGAAGACGGACAACACGATGAACGCGCCACGGGCCTAGCCCAAGGAAATGTGGAATTTTCAGGACAGAGTAATCTCATTCAAATAAGTTCTGCTCAGCTGGAGGCAGATCTCACAAACCCACCATTAGGCCCTAATCAGCTAGTTATAGACGCAAATACTGAAAGAGTGTCTTTTAATCTTGAAAGGCAGATTTTAGATATTGGATTGCTGAACACAACCATCGGCGGCATTGTAACTAACTGGGAGATATCACCGTTAAACCTAACCGATACACCAATGCTAATTGGTGAAGCAAGAATTGATGATGCTCCTTTACAGAATGCCTTTAATTTTTTTGAAGTTAGTCTGGAATCAGATTCGGAAATTGGCAATTTTGACTTCTACACTAACTTCACATTGGAGATGGGCACGAAATATTTAGCTCTGGAAAATGTCCGAGGAACGGCATTAGGCATAAGCTTTGAGGGCGCTCTTTCCACCGCTGAAGGTGAAATAAGTGGAGCTGTGAACACTGATTCTTTTAATCCAACAACAATCACAAACCTTTTTTCAAACGAAGTCTTAGAACAGGTACATTTTTCTGAATTAAAAAATTTAACACTTGATACTGAGTTTTTTATTGGCACCAACCAAGTCTTGTCTATAAGAAACTTTAATGCTGCTATTCCAGGAGCTTCGGTAAACGGGGCTTTAGATCGCTTAGAAAATGGCGCCAGATTACGTGGCAGGATTCAGACAAGTGATATTGACGCAGGAATTTTACCGGCAATTTTCCCGCTTCTTATCCCTGGTATTTTAGGCTCAGATGCACTAGGTATCGTGAACGTAAACACAACCTTTGACTACAGAAGTGAAACTGACTCTCTACAACTTGAAGATTTAAGTGCTGGCGCGTTTGGATTACAAGTCGAAGGTAGCTTAAGTATGCAAAATTTTTCGAACATCCCAGAAACCACTGGAAATCTTAGAATTCAGGAATTTTCACCTAGAGATTTATTCGAAAGACTTGGCAAAGAATTACCGTCTACATCAGATAGCTCAGCACTAACTTCAGCAACTATAAATACCAACGTAACTATTAACTCAGATAATGGTTTTTTTAAAAACATTCGAATGCAGCTGGACGATACTTCAGTAACTGGCAATCTAACAGTAGAGGACTTTGAACTACCAACATATTCCTTCAACCTAACACTGGACAAACTGAACCTTGACCGGTACTTAGCACCTACTGAAAATAACGAAGCCATCAGCTCTAATCAGAATACTAATGAAGATTTGCTGTTACCGGAAAATGCATTAGACCAAGTCAGAGTAAATGGTCAAATTTCAGTATCTGATTTGACCGCTATCGGATTAAGCTTTTCCAATATCTCAACAAGCCTATTAATTGAAAATGGCGTAGGCAGAATTAATTCTGCTAATGCTGATTTCTACGGAGGTCAATTAGATGGAGACGTTGAACTTGATTCACGTGCAGGAGCTTCCTTGCTTTCAATAAATGGATCTGGTGTTTCAATTGATCTCGCATCGATGACAGCAGACTTATCAGGAGAAACATCCATATCAGGGTCAGGAACATTGGAACTTGAACTTAGCGGGGAAGGAGAAAGCCTTAAAGAATCATTATCCAGTGCCACAGGTTTCATAGATGTAGCGGTCCGAGAGGGAGCAATCTACGGGTTCAATCTTAACCATAGTTTGTGTGATAATTTTAACCGGCTAAGAAACTATCCCAGACCTGAACCAACCCAAGATCCTTTCACAGAATTTATTTTGCTTCGAGGAAACAACTTAGTTAATGATGGAATTGCCACTACAAATGAACTAGTGGCCACTACTCCTAATCTGCAAATAACTGCTGAAGGGGGAATGGATCTAGCTTCTAAGAATCTTAACTACGATGTTGATGCAGAAATGACCGAGGCCATTTCCATTTCGCAATGCAATACGCTTGATGGTGCAGTCGGCAATTCAATTCCATTAAAGCTTAGTGGCACGACTAGTGAACCAATTATTCTGCCGGATTTTGGAGAAATACTTCTGCGTGAAGCGCAAGACGTCATCAGAGACGCGATAATGGAAAGGTTATTAGGCAACTAAAAAGCATTTTGTGTTATTTCGCCACTTATACTTGGAACATATGAGCCATAAGACAATACGCAGCATGGTTCAGTTTTTAGTATTAACTGTTTTCGCCTATTTTGCAGGCAGTCAAAATATAGCAAAAGCTCAAGGCTGGGAAGTGACATCCCCAGAAGCTGAGTTTCATATGGCAAGGCTAATGCCAAATGGCTCACAAGCAATGCTCGGTGGTTGGCGCCCGTGGTACGCCATAGATTGGCCTGAAGCTGAAGATCATCTATCACAAGGTCTCAGAAGACTTACACGACTAGAAGTTGCTAATGATAGCGTTCACATAGAAACGCTTGATGAGCGAATATTTAATCACCCTTGGCTTTTTGCACAACAGGTTGGACGATGGACCCTGTCTGCTGAAGAAACAGATCGTCTTAGAGAATACCTGATGCGTGGCGGATTTCTCGTTGTTGATGACTTTCATGGCAATAGTGACTGGGCAAATTTTTTTGAAATGATTAAGCGCGTTTTTCCGGAACATCCAATAATTGAAATCCCTGATGACGACCCATTACTTCACGTCCTCTACGATTTAGATAGAAACACTCAGATTCCAGGAGCTCGTCACCTTTATCGAGGGTCCAATGGAGAAATACGCGCTAATTTGCCAGGAGGATCTCCCCATTGGAGAGGAATCTATGATCACTCTGGAAGGCTACTGGTAGCCATTAACTTTAATATGGATATGGGAGATGCATGGGAGCATGCAGATGACCCTTGGTACCCTAACCCAATGACTACTCTTGCTTACCGTTTTGCGGTCAATTACATCATTTATGCAATGACACATTAAACATGAAGCAGAAAAAATGACTGAAATACCTTTTTATTGGATTGGCCTAGCAATAATTCTGATGATTTGGGGCTATCAAAAACTAAAATCGCAATTGCTAACAAGACACAATCAAAAGATGTTAGGAATAAACATAGAGGCGGACCTGATTCGAGCCTGTCACGGAGATAAAGACCAAGCAAAACGACTTATAGACTATGAGATTAGTCGAAAACCAGAGTTATCACATAACTCAGCAGCACTATTGGCTCTATCCAGATTGAGGGACGATAATCGTTAAAACGTGTGGGTACTGAAATTGCAACACAACTTTTAACTGAGGCCATCTCTTTCGGTGCAACACCTGGGGCCGTATGCTTAACCGGAAACAGCAACCAAGTCTGTGATGAAATAGCTCTTGGTCATCTAACATATAAACCCAATTCGCCTTCAGTAACTGCGGATACAATTTATGATCTAGCATCTCTAACAAAGGTTATTGTAACTACACCCTTGGCAATGATCTTATATGAACGTGGACTGCTAGAGCTTGAAGCACCTGTAAAAAAATATATCCCAGAATTCTCAGGGCCGAGAAAAAATAGCGTATCAGTTCTAGATCTCCTTGCTCATTGTAGTGGGGTACGTTGGTGGACAGATCTATACCTCCTGACTCAACAAAAAAACTCCTCGAATATTAAAAAAGAATACATTAAAAAAATTTGTTCGTTACCACTAGACTACACCCCCCGTTCAAATACCGTCTATTCAGATTTAGGCTTTCTACTATTAGGGGAAATTATTGAAAGGCTGATGCACTCACCCTTGGATCAATTAGCTAATAATGAAATTTTTAAGCCACTTAGAATGGACAACATTCAATATAATCCTGACGAAAATATTCGTAATCAAATCGCTCCTACTGAAGAAGACACCTTTCGAGGCCCTCTATTACAGGGCTCAGTACATGACGAAAATGCTTTTGGAATTGGAGGGGTAGCAGCCCATGCCGGTCTTTTCTCAACAGCCCGTGCTATAGCTCCACTCGCTCAGTTGTTTTTATGTGACGGGACTTTGGGTGGCACCACTGTTTTTACCGCTGAAACCACACGCCTCTTTACTACTCGGACTAATCTAGTAACAGGCAGTACAAGAGCTCTCGGTTGGGATACGGCCAGCCCCGGAAACTCATGCGGGAACTTGTTTTCAGCAACTTCCTTCGGTCACACAGGTTTTACCGGAACCTCATTATGGATAGATAGAGAGAAAGATTTTTTTGTGGTTCTATTAACAAATCGGGTACACCCAACCAGGGATAATACCAAATTGGTCCCAATTCGACCAAACATCCATGATGCACTACTAAAGTTTGCATAGATGCCTTAAGTAAGCATCAACCCTGCGCTCTTATAAGCCTACCTAATCTAGCTACACTCCTTCAGGGTTAACCGTCTCTGCAGAAGTATGTGCATCTATATGTCTTGACGGATCACCTCCATCAACATTCATTCCTGTTGGCTCCCATGAGCAAACGATGGCGGGATTAACCCAAATTGTGCTGCACTCTGCTGGCACGAAATACTCAACAAAAACCAAATCTTCTTCATCACCGTTTATAAAATTATGCTTTTCAAACTCATAGTTATAAAGCGTATCACCTGCTCTTATGGGAGCTGTTTCATCTCCGAGAATTGCCGTCCCACTTCCACTGATGATGTACTGAAAATGCTCAGCGCCTTCATGATGATGCAGTGCCGCGGTAGTGCCCGGCGGATAAATTATCATCTCACCCTTTACTGCTTTAGTGCCAAAAAGTGTTGGTGTTACAAGATATATTCTCGTTCTTTCATCATGAACAGATGAAAGTGCTGGCTCTGCCCGCCAATTGATACAGCGAAACTCTAAAGACTCCCCAAAATTTTTATCAAAGCGAGCCGCATCAGGCACACCTCCAAAAAGAGCTACGGCCCCCTTAGTAGTAGAAAGATTACCTTCAAAGCCTGGAGGAAGAAATACAACATTTGAAACTGTTAGATCATGGGCACCTTCAGTCCCATCTAACACAGCATCTCCTTCAAGCAACTGGAACCAAGCTAAATCAGTATTAGATACTGCAAGCTCCATAATAGCCATTTCATCAAGTATAAAACGGTCAAGCAAAATACAGTCGTTTTTAACTCGCTCTGGAGTGATTAAAGCTTGTTTTTTTACTCCGTTTCCAATGGTAACTGGTTCAACTTCGTCATAATTAAATAGAACTGGCATAATAATTTTCCACTGATCAGGTAGCCAGTATCATATCAAACCTCTTATAAGCGGCCTTTAAAAGTTTTTAATTTTTCTTGCTTCTCAGCCAACACACACTATGCTTAGGTATGAGCGAAATACGAGCTACTAATTTGAGAATGACAGGATTTTCCCTGCCTTCTTTGGGTTTAAATATGCTCGTAACCGCCGTTTTTGTTTTTTTACCTCCGCTTTATGCTAATCATGTAGGTGTAGGGGCCGCTGTTGGGGCTATTTTTTTTGCTGCAAAAGTTGTTGACATGACTGCCGCACCGCTTTGGGGGCTATTTATGGACAGCTACAGCACTCGCTGGGGCAGACGCAGACCATGGCTTGCTCTATCAGCTCCAATACTAATGCTAGCCATTTTCATGGTATACAACCCGCCAGAAGATGCGGGGGGACTTTATTTATTTATGTGGCTTGCCACTTTGTATGTAGGGTGGAGTGCTTGGACTATTAGTCATACATCTTGGGCTCTTGAATTGTCGCGTGATTATGATCGTAGGTCACGCATAACCGGCTTACTCCAAGCAATGACAATGATTGGTGGCATTCTAATTGGAGGTGGCTGGGCCATAATGCAACTGCAAGAAAATGTACCCTCCCTTGAAGAAGCCGCCTCAGTTATCAGCTGGTTTATGTTTGTCGTATTACCTGTAACTGTTATTTTTTGCCTGATAAGCGTCCCCGAGAGAAAGACAGCAAACCGGTCTCATATCGGCTTTAAGAAAGGCGCTAGTGTAGTTTTTAAAAATATGCCGTTATTACGCTTGCTACTAGCAAATTTTATGATTTCATTCTCAACCTACTTTGTTCAGGCGCTGTTTGTTTTCTTTGTGGCCTTTACTTTGAACCTAGAAGATAGTGAAGGATTTATTCTTATTTTTCTTTTGGTTGGTGGTCTTCTAGGGCTCCCTTTTTGGATTTGGCTGTCTGAACGTTGGAACAAGCACAATACAATGCAAATGGCTGTGACTACTGGAGCTATAACTTCATTATTACTTCTAGTACTACCTCCAAATGCCATACTCTTAACTACAATCATTTTTTTGTTAGTAGGGCTTAATTCATCAGCTAATGAATTTTTGCCTAGAGCAATGATGGCAGACGTGTGTGACCATGATCACATTCAAAGTGGCTCAGAAAGAATGGGACTTTACTATTCGCTACTTCAAACATCTAGCAAAATGGCATCAGGGATAGCAATTTTTATTGTCATGTCAGTGCTTGGAATACTTGATTTTATGCCTGAAATGGGAGCCGAAAATACTAGTACTGCGCTACAGCGTTTGCGTTACCTAATCGTTGGCATGCCGGTTATAGCTTACCTAATAGTCATTGGCTTAATGTGGCGTTACCCTATTAGCCGCGAGTATCAAAGAAAGATGCGCGGATTAATTGAAGAAAGAGAAAAAATTGCCCTTAAAAATAGCTTAGCTGGTAGTTAATAAAAAAATAAAACGAAGAAATGACAGTACATAGGTCTTACATGACAAAGCCTTTTTATAGATTAAGACAGCATTACATGTGTGCACTTGTGACGTTTTTTGGGGCCTCCTTTGCAAACGCAACAAATATAACAATGTGTACAGACCTAGGAAGAGTAGTTATTGAACTCTTTGATGATGACGCACCACAACACGTTGCAAATTTTCTTAATTACACAGACCGTGGATTTTACGGCGGAACAGTTTTCCATCGAGTTATAGCTGGGTTTGTTGTCCAAGGCGGTGGTTTTGACAAAGACTTGAGAGGAAAAAGACCGAGAACACCTGTTGTAAATGAGTCTCGGAATCAGCGCAAGAATGAGCGTGGCACTATAGCAGCAGCTAGAACAAGTGATCCTGATTCTGCGTCTTCACAATTCTTCATTAATCTAAGTGACAACGAAGATCTCAATGCCACTCGACGAGAACTTGGTTACACTGTCTTTGGACAAGTAATTGAAGGCATTTCAGTTATTGATGCTATTGCAGAACTTCCTACTGGGCCTAGTGGAGTATTCCCTGCAGATGTGCCTGACCCGCTTATTTCAATAAATTCTGTTACTCGGCTCGAAGAGGAACGCTATGGTGATATTTCTCCTCCAGAACGGTCCGATTTAATTAGGTCAGAAATTCAAACGGCACTGGACTCTGGTGATTCAACCGCTGTTTTATTCTGGGCGCAGCAAATGAGAAATGTCTGTGGTGCAATGAACCCAGATCTATTAGTTATTGAAGCTGAAGCAGCGGTAACTAATTTAAACGAAACTAGGGCACTAGCTTCTCTTGAGGAATACTTGCGTGTAGCTAAAGATGTTCACCCTAGGTATGCAAGTGCTCTTAAAATATACTTGTCGATAGTGCCAGATCCTGAGGAAAACCAAGCCACACAAGCAATGATGCCTAGCCTTCAAGAGATTGCTGGTCACTGCACTCCTGAAGCAATACCAGTTATGCCTGACGGAAGATCAGCATCAATTGAAGAAATGATAATTGGTCAGACCGAGATTCGTAATTTTGTAGCAAGTACCAATATACAACTTGAATGTCTATCAGAACTTATCGATGAGGGAGAATTAAGAAAAGAGGAAACAGCACTTCTAACTTCCTATTACAATAGACGAATAGAAGCAATGGAAGAAGTAGCTGATAATTTTAATGAACAAGTTAAATTAATTCAGGACCGCCAATAAACTTCAACTCACAATTTATGGACGAAAAGTTTTAGCTAACTAAATTTTATATATCTGTTTCTCAAAAACTTGAATGGACCGATTTAAATTAAAAATTTCAATACCATTAATTTCTCAAGTTATTACTATATTGCTGCTGTCTTTACAGCCTGTCTCTAGTCAAATTAATTCTCTTGGAAGCTTTGAAAACTCTATTTGTCAAAGCAATGAACATGCAATTTTCCATGCATGCGCAATCAAAGCAGCCGCCTTGAGGCCCCAGCTCACAACTGCAGATAATCGGCCTGACTTCAGCGGCTATTGGCGACGTCGAGCATGGATTTTTGAAGATTTTGAAGCCCATCCAGTGACTGCAGATGATTTCGGCGGGACTAGCGGAATAGTAGATCCTCCAGATGGAAAAATCCCCATACAACCTTGGGCAAAAGAAAAAAGTATAGAAAATGCAGAGCGTTACTTGCACCACAATGCTGCATGCTTTTTGTCTGGACCAGCAGGGACAATGTATATGACTAGTCGGTTTCAGTTCCAGCAAGATGACCAATACCTAATTATGGTAGGAGAACAACTGACTGCCCATCCATACCGAATTATCCCTCTAGATGGACGACCTCATGCTGCTGAAATATTAATGTGGAATGGTGATCCTAGAGGTCATTGGGATGGGAACACATTAATCATCAATTCCCCAAACCATAATGCTAAATACCTACTAGACCAAAGAGGGCATTTTATAACTGAGGAAGCAACAATTACTGAACGAATGACTCTGGTAGATCACAATACAATTCACTACTCAGCAACATTTGAGGATCCAAATGTTTATAAACGGCCTTTTACCGTTGCTTTTGCTTTCAGGAGAGATGCTGATGAAAACCCAGAGATCTGGGAGGAAGCATGCTATGAAAACAATAAGGAACAAATGAGACTATTTCTAAATAATGGCTACATGCTTTACCCGGGTATTACGGGCGCAGAAGCAAGACAGCTAAAAATAGCTTGGGAGCAAAGGCAATGATAAGAACCAAGCATACGATAGTCTGGTTAATCGCACTATCGGGACTTTATCTGCTGTTTTTAAATGATGCTTACTGCCACCATTCTATTGCAGCAGGGTTTGATATGGATTCTGAGACCCTGCTGACTGCCACTATAAAAGAAATGGATTTTATAAATCCACATGCTCGCATGTTTGTCGAGAGACTTAATGAAAATAACACTGAAATTTGGACTATCTGGTTCAGTAGTGCCAACAACCTATTCAGGAGAGGTTGGCGTGCTGACGATTTGCCTATAGGAGCTATGATTACTGTTAGTGGTTTTCCTGCAAGGGATGGCTCCAAGGAATTGTATGGGGGTGAGACAAAGTTACCGGATGGACGAACTTTATTTGGTGGGAATCGTCCAGGAGAAAGATAGGGATGTTCAGAATCGTGCTTTGTGTAATGACTCTTACAGTCTCAGTAGTGGGCTGGGCCCACGAGATTCCACGTATGAAAGATGGACGACCTGATCTTAGAGGTATATGGCAAACGATTAGTAGCGCCGTTTGGAACATAGAAGATCATCCTGCTGAACTGGGCATTCCAGCAGGACATGGGAATATAGACACTGGCAAACTGCCCTATAGAGAGGATGCAATACAAAAACGCAAAGAGAATTTTAGTAATAGATTAACTGAGGACCCTGAAGCAAAGTGTTTTATGGTTGGTGTCCCGCGGATCACCTACATGCCTTACCCATTTCAGATAATGCAGACGAACAACCAAGTTACGATCTTGTATGAATATATACATACTTTTCGCAATATTTATTTAGACAGTGATCATCCGCCAGGCCCTATTCAATGGTGGATGGGAGATTCGCGAGCACACTGGGAAGGTGATACTTTGGTAGTCGATGTTATCCACTTCACAGATCAAACTTGGTTCGACCGCTCGGGAAATTACCATAGTGAAGACCTCCATGTGACTGAACGCTATACCCTTTCCGGACCGGACCACATACTTTATGCGGCAACTATTGAGGACCCAAAAATCTATTCGGAACCCTGGACAGTTCGTATGCCGTTATATCGACGAAAAGAAGACCATGCGCAAATTCTGGAATATGAATGCTATGCTTACATGGAAATGACGCAAACAAATGAATAGTGCTTTAATAACCCGAACAAATAACTATCTCTACAATAATATGCTCTAATAAGGCGGACAGTGGTAGGCTCAGACTAATACAAAAAAGAATAGTAGCTAGTAAACTGGGGGGCGAAAATTTTGAAAGACCTGCGACTAAACAAGCGATTTATTTTTCTAGTAATTTTTTCGTTTTATAGCGTTTTAGGGTTAGCGCAAGAGCTACCCGATCAAGATCTGTTTCCGGAATATACACCACCCCGTACCCCACATGGGACACCAGATATATCTGGTATCTGGCAATCATTCACTACAGCGAATTGGAATATCTTGTCTCACCCTGTTCAGGCTGGCCCCTTCGCTGAGCAGTCAGGTGCTTGGGGAGCGGGACGCGCAGGCTATGGAATTGTTGAAGGAAATGAATTGCCATACCAAGAATGGGCAGTTGCAGAACAACAGAGAAATTATGAAACACGCGCTGTAGTAACTGCTGCAAATGACCCAACCAGATTTGATACAGGTGATCCTGAGCTATTGTGTTTCCGTGCGGGTGTTCCACGTGCGAACTATATGCCATACCCATTTCAGATATTTCAGACTGCTGATCAAATACTTATTGTCTATGAGTACAAAGGCGCCTATAGAACAATTTATATGGACGAAGAAAGACCAGCACTTGACGCATCTTGGATGGGTACATCTAACGGACACTGGGAAGGAAATACCCTAGTTGTGGATGTGAAAGGATTCAATGAGCATACATGGTTAGATCGAGAGGGTAATTTTGCCAGCGATGACCTTCATGTTACAGAAAGATGGACGCCTCTCAGCCCTTACCACATGAAGTATGAAGCAACTATAGAAGATCCAAATGTGTTTACCCGCCCCTGGAAAATGAGTTTTATTCTATATAAACACATAGAGGAGAATGCTGAACTAAAAGAATTTAATTGCGTTCCAATAGTAGAACCCATGTTTTACAAGCCACTTGGTTTTTATGAGGAAGATGTATCGAACGATCCCTAAACTAAGGTTTCTAAATGTCGCAAATAATTTTACTGTCAGGAAAAACCTTAAAAATACGTGTAATAGTGTCCTCAGCAATCGTTTTAGCTGTTACTACTCTTGCAGAGAGCCAAACTACGCCACCTCCCTCGGCACTTATCAACCAGCGTTCACAAGAAACCCTTGAGGCAGCGCGAGCAGCTTCCCCACACACATCTGACTCAACCTATGCCTACTTTCAGGAAGAAGCTGAGGCCTTTCTTGAAAGTGCAACTGAAATAATTTGGGATCCCTCAACCCCCCGCTCACCTACTTCGAAAACTTCTTGGGGAGACCCTGATATCGCCGGTTATTGGTTAAATGTAGCCTACACGCCCCTTGAGCGCTCAGAAGAAAACATAAACAAACCTTTTTATACTAGGGAAGAAGCAATATCCGCTTTTGTGCATCGAGCAACACAGGATGCTTCAGTAGATCCAGCCACCGTTCACTACGACTGGACTGAGTTTGGAATGGATAATTGGCAAAGCCCAATACGGCCCAATCGCCGCACTTCGCTTATAACAAATCCTTTGAATGGGCGTGTGCCAAAACTTACGCCTGAAGGGCAAACAAGACATGAAGCCCAAGCTCGTCGACACACACTTGAATCCAGAGGACTCTATGAACGTTGCATACAAGGAAATCAAGGCCCGCCGGGGATTCCATTTGTGCAAAATATAGGTCAATCCCAAATCATTCAAACCCCTAATCACGTGATATTAATTACGCAAGCCAATAGTGATGTCCGCATCTTTCATTTAAACGGTTCCAATCATGCTCCAGAAACTGTTCGAAGTTACTTAGGGGATTCTAGAGGTCATTGGGAAAACAATACCTTAGTTGTTGAAACTACAAATTTTCATAAAAACCGAAAGTGGAATGGCTCTAGCGAAGGACTACAGCTAGAAGAACGCTTTACAAGAATTGATGATCAAACTCTACTCTATGAAGCTACATTAACGGATCCCAGCACTTGGGAAACTCCATGGAGTATAGAAGTCCCTTGGCCAATGATGGATTCTCCTGGTTGGCTATTTGAATTCGCCTGCCATGAACAAAACTATGGCATTATTAATGTACTTAGAGGGGCTAGAACCCGTGCAGCAGAGTACCAAGCTGCCCAAAAAATTGAATCAAGGTAGGGGGAATTGACGCCATGAGAATAACAATTGCATTACTCCTGAAGATAATTTGCGCTGTGTCGTTTCTATTGGTTTTACCAACACAAGCTCACCATTCCTTTGCGGCAGCTTATGATGAAAACAAACCTCTCAATATGGAGGGGGTAGTAACAAGGGTTGAACTTACAAACCCCCATTCCTGGCTCTGGGTAGATGTTACTAGCGAAGATGGAACAGTTACGAATTGGGGCTTTGAAGGAGGACCTCCTGTTAACTTATTTCGCAATGGAGTTAGCAAAGACACTCTGCCCGAGGGATCAGAAATACGGGTTTTTGCTTATCAAGCAAAAAGCGGTGAAAACAAAGGTGTGGCAGTTTTCTTTGAATATCTTGATGGACGAAAGGTATTCATGGGGGGATCTGCTCCAGGTGCAGACGGCAACCCACGGCCTAACCGCTGATATTTTCGAACCATTTTGCAAATCCCTTGCTGCGGTATGGTAATCGGGCAACTTTAATCCCAGATAGTTAATCGGACCCTTTGCAAATAGAGATGATTTAGTTGGTTAGCTTCCTAGAATGGCTAGCATTGACTTCGTGGAGTGTTTCACTTCACGAATCTCATTACGTGTATCTTTTTATTCTTACGCTTCATGTGCTCACTTTAACTGTGTTTGGAGGAACAGCGCTGATTATTGACTTAAGACTCTTGGGCTTAATGATGAGGTATATACCAACATCTGTGGTGATGAAACGTCTCATTTCATGGAACATGTTAGGTTTCGCAATAATGACAATTACTGGGTTTTTAATGTTTTATGCATCACCAGTAGATAAATACGACAATATATTTTTTCGAGCAAAGATAGCCATGTTGATATTAGCGGGTATAAATGTCTTCCTATTTCTAAAATTTGTTTGTCGTAATCTTGCGGAATGGGATCAAGCTCCAATGCCGCCGGTTAGCGCTAGACTCACTGGTGGTTTAGGACTAGCGCTCTGGATGGGGATTATTACTACTGGTCGATTTATTCCCTATCAGCAGTATTGGTTTGGCTAATGTCTCTATTGGAAATATGCCATATGATTGAGCATTTGCCTTTACTAGTTGAAATGCGAAGTTCGCTATGGCTTTTCCCAACTATTGCAACTGTCCATTTGTTCGGCCTTGTCGTAGTAGGTGGTGCTGTATTATTGGGAGATCTGAGCTTGATGGGCTATGGGCTAGCAAATCAACCTACTCATCAAATTGCGCGTGAAATAGAACGTTTGCAAATTACGGGAATTCTCATCATGGGGTTGACTGGGCTTCCGCTTTTTATGTGTTTTGCTACAAAGTATTATTATCTGAGTGCTTTTTGGGTGAAACTAATTGCTCTTATTTCAGCTATCACATTTACTTTTACTATTAGGAAAGCAGCATTACTTAATGCAAACACGTCACAGAACAAGAAAAAAACAATTGCTTTAATTTCCCTCTCTCTTTGGGGTTGTATCTCAGTCTGTGGTCGACTAATTGGATTTCCTTAAAAAAAATCTGTTTATATTTCTCTTTATTTGCAATTTTTCTATTTAAAAGCTACGAAATATCCTTTGATTTTGTGTTGTCTTATTATAGAAACTCTTACAAAGAGTCTAATAATGCAAACTTATTTTTAACAAGGATATTCCGATACCCAAAGTTTTAGATATCGAATAGCTGAGATAAAATGATTCTCTATAATCTTATCTACTTTTAAAGCACTGATATCCTGATAAGTTTGGACAGTAATTCTAGGAGTCATTTCGTGGTAAAACCTCTAATTATTTCTATCACAACAACAGCACTTTTAGGCTTATCGCCTGCCCTAAGTCATCATAGTGCAACTATTTTTGATAGAACTGCGGTAACTGTCTTTCAAGGAAAGGTCACACGCTTTACCTGGACTAATCCACACGTATATATCTATGTGGAAACGCAAACGGAAAATGGTGAGCTTGTTGAGTGGGAAGTTGAGACTGACGCAACGCCAATTTTGACAAGAAGTGGATGGACATCAACATCATTGATGCCCGGAGATCAAGTTTTGGTTCGTGCTTATCCGGACAAACGAATAGAACACAAACATGCTCTTTTAGTATCAATCTCAACGGAAACCGAAACTCTTTCAGCTCGTTCTTATTTTCTCAGAAAGACAGATGACATGGACTTAAGATCGAGCGCATCTGATATATCTGGGATTTGGGAACTTGGCTATTCCGACTTTATTCAGTTCTATGAGAATTGGGGAGAAGCAATGCTTACTGATAGGGGCATTGCTGCTCGCGCTGATTATAGCGTTATATCTGACAGTCCTCAGGCACAATGCATAGCGATTCCTAGTCCGGCTAGCCTGATATCTCCCAATTTAAATGAGATTAAGATTACTGAAAATTCATTGATTATTCGTAATGAACGTTTCAATGTTGAACGTGCTATCTATATTGATGGAAGAGAACAACCAGCAGAAGAGCCTTACAGTAACCAAGGCTACTCAATTGGAAGGTGGGAAGGAGAAACTTTAGTGGTAGAAACTTCCCTATTTGAACCTCACCGATCTCCAGTGATAGGTAGTGGCGTGCCCTCTGGCATAAATAAACACGTAACTGAACGGTTCACCTTGAACGAAGATGGCACCGAACTACACATCGATTATGTTCTCGAAGACCCAGAATATTTGGAAACACCATTCACAGGTACAGTGATTTGGCATTATGCCCCGCATTTCCCAATGCTTGGATTTGATTGTGACCCAAATAACGCGAGTCAATTCACGCTTCAGTAACATTAGTACAGGCTATGAAAAAATACACCACAAGAGCATTTGAAATGTTGTGTATGATCGCTATTAGTCTATTGCCAATACTTTATACAGGGCTTGCATACTCCCAGATTACGCCGTCTACAGAACAAGAAACAAAAACTGTATCTATTAATCGTGACCAAACTCCAACGATTGATGGACAGCTTGATGAAGAAGCTTGGGAATCGGCTGCAATGATTAATGACCTTCATCAGATAAGGCCCATTGAGTATGACTCACCAACAGAAAATACTGAGATCCGTATTTTTTACGATGATGATGCGCTTTACATCGGAGCAAAACTTTTTGACTCACAACCAGAGACTATGAACGCTAATACCCTGAGACAGGGAGCTCATTTTTGGGGTGACGATTATCTGTCGGTTATTGTTGCGCCATTTAATGACAAAAGAAATGGCTATCGTTTTCAAATTAACCCTAATGGCGTCAGGATGGAAATGCTGTTCTATGACACTAGTGGACAAGACTGGAACTGGAATGGCATTTGGTATGGGGCTGTAAGCAGAAATGAATCTGGATGGGTAGCCGAAATATCAATTCCTTTCAAAACACTTTCATTCAATCCGCAAAATGACACTTGGGGCATTAATTTCACCAGAGATCTCGGGCGCATAAGTGAAATGAGTGGGTGGGTTTCTAGAAACTCAAGCCAAGACCCAAGCATTGCAGGTGAGGCCGTTGGCTTCGAGCAACTCCAATTAGGCAAAGGTATCGACATTGTTCCATCAGTAACCTTAAAGGAGAAAAAGGACTTTGATATATCTTCAAATGAAACTAATGCTGAGCCTTCACTAGATCTATTCTATAAGATCACGCCATCCCTTAACGGAGCAGTCACTCTGAATACAGACTTTTCCGCTACTGAGGTTGATACCCGTCAATTGGAACTCACCCGGTTTAGTCTTTTTTTTCCTGAGAAACGTACATTTTTTTTGAGAGATGCCGATATTTTTCGTTATGCCAGAGTTGGTGGGAGACTTGGATTCGGTCTGACTGGGACTAGTTCCTTTTCACAACCAGACTTAGAAAATGGTAGGCCATACTTCTCAAGAAGAATTGGTTTAGGTTCGGCTGGCCAACCAGTAGATATAGATGCTGGAGCTAAACTTAGTGGCAGAGTAGGTCGCTGGAATGTGGGAGCACTTGCTATCAGACAGGACCAGTATGAGAACATTCATGCTAGTGATATCTTTGTCGGACGGATAACAGCAAATGTTTTAGAGGAATCTTCTGCCGGTATTCTAATCACAGATGGCGATCCTAGGTCCAACGTAGGAAATAGTGTTGGTGGGTTTGATTTTCTATATAACAACACCAGATTACCCGGAGGAAAGTCGATACAAGGAGAGGCTTGGTACCAAGAATCAAGAACCGATGGAATCAATGAAAACCAAAGCGCCTATGGCATGCGAATCCGTGCCACAAATGTTTTAGGATGGCGTGGTGGCATTGGTGTCAAACAAATCGAAGAAAATTTTTTCCCAGCTCTAGGTTTTGTCAATAGAGCTGGTATTCGTGACCAAACATTTGAGCTTGGCTACAGTCGACGAGTTGGTGGAGAGTTTTTAAGAACAGTCTACAGTGCTGTTGACGCGCATCGAGTGGATTTAATTAGTGGTGGTTTACAATCGCAGGTAGTTACCCTTCGCGCGCTAGAACTAGAGTCTCATCTTCGTGATAGAGGACATCTTCGTTTCCATTCTACTAAAGAAGTTCTCACTGAACCCTATGTGATCTGGAAAAAAGGTTCTGAAAAAATAATAGTTCCACCTGATAGCTATGCATTCAATGAAACAGAATTATCATTCTCTACTGGTGATTTTAGAAGGATATGGGGAAGTGCTAATTATCGAACCGGGGATTTTTATGGTGGAACGCGCACAAGAATTGGAACATCCATTGGCTGGCGTCCAAGCAATCATTTTCAATTTCGACTTAACTATGATTTTAATGATGTAGAACTTCCAAATGGCATTTTTAATACTCGGCTTGTTGGATTTAGAACCGACATAATCTTTTCCAATAAAGTCTCTTGGCTTACGTTAATACAGTACGATAATGTCACCGAAACAGCGGGACTAAATTCTAGGCTTCATTGGATTCCTGAAGCGGGAAAAGAATTTTTTATTGTTTTTAACCACAATCTTCAAGATATGGACCTGAACAACCGGTTTGAATCCACTTTAAGTGATCTTGCCATAAAACTTAATTACACCTTTCGCTTCTGAGGTCCTAGTCGTAACAATTTTGTAATAAAATAATAGTAATTTACACTCGCTCTGAAACACTACCCCCTTAAAATCCCTTAAGGGACATTAATTTTAAAAATTAGGCGTATATTGTTAAAAAAATGAAAAAATCACTCAGAAAGGTTAATTATTCTGAAGTTGTTAGGCATGATTTTGGGGCTCTGACTCCCATTGCTCAAGCAGTTACTCAAGCTCTTGTTGGCGCAGGAATTAGTCTTACATTTTCGAATTTAGCGATTGCCCAGTCCTCAGAAAATGAGGACACAACTTCAAACACAAACCAGAATATGGAAGAAGTTAGAGTTGTTGAAAGACAGTCAGAAAGATATCGCGCTGATCAAAGTTCACTATCTAAATTAACAGAAGGTCTTCTAGATACCCCACAAACAGTTAAAACAATGTCCCGCGAGCTACTCGAAGACCGTGGGCTCAATAGCTTAAATGATGCCCTACGCGCCATCCCAGGAATCACCCTTGGGGCAGGTGAATTTGCATGGCAAGGTAACGCTCCTAATATTAGAGGATTTAGTGCTAGGGACGATATGTACTTAGATGGCATGCGAGACTTTGGAAGTTATCCCCGCGATCCATTCAATTTAGAGTCACTCGAAGTAATGCTTGGGCCTTCATCAATCTTATTTGGGAGAGGCTCTACAGGTGGTGCCATCAATCAAGTGTCAAAAAGACCAACCCTTGATTCAATAACCGATTTTAGCGTTAACCTAGGATCAGATGAAACTGTCCGGGCAACAGCAGACATATCACGTCCCGCTTCATTATTGGGAAGCGAAGCAGCTTTCCGATTCAATATTCTGGCACATCAGGGGGAAATAGCAGACAGAGATGGAGCTGAAGCCAAGCGATTCGGATTTGCGCCCAGTGTAACGTTTGGTTTGGAATCAGACACACAGTTCACCTTAAGCTATATGAAACAGACGGCAGATGATAGGCCAGACTATGGTTTACCCTGGCTTAACGGGAAACCTGCTCCGGTATCTCGTCAAAACTTTTATGGCTTTGATAGTGACTTTCTGGAAACAGATGCAGACATTTTTACTGGTCATATGGCGCACACATTTAGTAGTACGCTTAATTTAGACGCAATAGCCAGATATGCGCACTACGAGCGTGATAGCCGCATCACAGAACCACTAATTACGGAAACTATTGCTTCTGGTGCATCACTTAACGACGTATCTATATTTAGAAATGTTTTTTTAGGGAACAGCGAAGAAACTCTTTTTACCACACAGGCTAACGTTACGTGGGAAACTGAAACCGGTAACTTGGAACATGTTATAGCTGGAGGCATAGAATTTACTAAAGAAACTTCAGAACCAACCTTTGCTTTTGGAATAGGTGCATCAGGAACTAATCTTTTAAACCCAAACTCTAAAATGCCTTTTACAGGCAGCACAGACCCTAGAGTAATATCAGACACAACCGGCGAAACCTTTGCTCTTTATGTCTTGGACACGATCAAACTAAATGATAATTGGCAATTAACCCTCGGAGGTCGTTGGGACAAGTTTGAAACAGACTACAACGCAACAAGATTCAAAGGACCAGCAACGCCTTTTAATGATGGAAAATCTGAAGGGAAAGAAACATTTAACCAGACTGACAAAGAAGGAAGTTATCGTGCAGCTTTAGTATATAAGCCAACATTAGAATCCAGTGTTTATTTAGCTGGCAGCACATCGTTCAATCCATCTGCTCAGAGCTTGTCTTTGCTTACCAGCGGCCGTGGACTAGCTTTAGGGAATCAGTTACTGGACCCAGAGAAAAATGAAAGTCTTGAGGCTGGCGTAAAAATTGATCTTAATGAAGGTGCCCTTTCTTTTGCAGGTGCCATATTTGAAATCATAAAAAAGAACGCACGAGTACCAGACCCAGATAACCCTGGTTTTAACACTCTGGGTGGAGAACATCAGGTCAGAGGTCTTTCATTAGACATGAACGGCATGATTTCTAATGGACTATACCTGACAGCAGGATACACCTACTTAGACACAGAGGTAGTAAAAGCAGCTCCAGGAGCTGCTACTGGTGCAGAATTAGCAAATGCTCCTGAGCACTCCCTTTCTCTTTGGTTTAATTATCAATTCAACGATCGCCTAGACTTTGGAATTGGAGCACGGCATATTTCAGAACTATTAGCCACAAACAAAGGAAGCGGCAAATCAGTGCCAAGCTATCAACTTGTAGATGCCATGGGACGTTTTATTTTGACAGATACTATTTCTATAAAAATGAACATCACCAACCTAACTAATGAATATTATTTCGATCAGTCACACCCTTGGCACATTGTTCCAGGACCTGGTCGCACAGCAACTTTAGCGCTCAATGTAATCTTCTAAAGTCATGCTGATAAGCATAGAAGGTGTTTTAACACCAAATGAAGTTGAAGAAGCTCGGCTCAAGCTAAACAATGCATCTTGGGCAGATGGGCGCCATAGTGCTGGATACCTATCCCAAGGAGTCAAAAATAATCAGCAATTGCCCGATGATGATCCTATTGCTGTAAAACTTGGAGAAACAATCCTAAAAGCTCTTCAAAATCATCCTATTTTTACTGCAGCTGCTCTTCCACTCAAAGTTTTGCCGCCTCTTTTTAATCGCTATACCGATGGTGAATCGTACGGTGGCCATATAGATGGGGCAATTCGGCCAGTGGCTGGAGGCCAGCATAGAATTCGTACTGATTTATCAGCAACCCTTTTTCTCAGTAACCCTGATACCTATGAAGGCGGTGAATTAATTGTACGCGATACGTTTGGGGAACAAACTATAAAGCTGTCGGCTGGAGATATGGTGCTTTACCCTGGAACAAGCATCCATCAGATAAAAGCTGTAACAAGTGGAGTTCGTTTGGCTGCATTTTTCTGGATTGAAAGCATGGTAAGAGATAACGCTCAACGTGAAACATTGTTTCAATTAGATAAAGCTATACAACATTTAGGAGTTGATGTCCCTGAACATCCATCATTAGTAACACTTGCCGGTATCTACCATAATCTTTTACGATTTTGGGCAAATACATAGATAGTTTTTACCCCTAATAACCACTAACAAATGTATGTTTAGGGGAAATTCACTAAATAAAAAAGTGAAAACAAATAAAAAATCTAAATGCTTTTCTGTGAGCTCTTCTCTATTTTTATTGATCGTTTGTCAGCTGTCTTTAGGCCAAGAAGATGAAGAACCAAATCAATCAGATCTAAAATCTGTTTCCATAGGACGGGGTGAGACGCCTATTGTTGATGGGCAACTTAATGAGGCAGACTGGACACAAGCAACATTAATAGATGATTTTCATCAAATAATACCCTTCGAATATACAGAGCCCTCCGAGCCAATGGAAATCCGTATCTACTACGGTGATGATGCGCTCTACATTGGCGCAAGAATGCATGACTCTGCAGCAGAGGAAATAAACGCAAATGTCCTAAGACAAGGAGCCATGGTATGGGGCGATGATTTCATTTCAATCAATCTTCATCCCTTTAATGACAAACGTACAGGCTATCGGTTCCTCATAAACCCTAATGCGATTCGAATGGAATCCCTGTTTTATCAAACAACCGGAACCGACTGGAACTGGAATGGTATCTGGCATGGCGCTACAAGTAGAGATGAAGCAGGATGGACCGCTGAGATTGAAATTCCCTTCAAAACCCTGTCTTTTGATCCTAGTAGCGATACTTGGGGTATTAATTTTCAACGAAATATTGGCCGTAATGATGAACGAATTGGCTGGTTCTCTCGGGATTCCATTCAAGACCCCAGTATTGCCGGTGAAGTCACCGGGTTCGAAGACCTTCAAGTTGGCAGAGGACTCGATATTGTTCCTTCCCTCACTCTAAAAACAAACAAGGACTATAACCCCTCATCAAATAACTCCAGTACTGAACCATCGCTCGATCTGTTTTATAAAATTACCCCTGCGTTCAATGCCGCACTTACATTAAACACAGACTTTTCTGCTACAGAGGTTGATGATCGTCAGGTTGAACTCACTCGCTTCAGTTTATTCTTTCCGGAAAAGCGTACGTTTTTTCTTAGAGACTCAGATATGTTCCGTTATGCACGTATCGGAGGAAGAGTAAGAGGTGGACTTACCGGCACCAGTACCATCTCACCATCAAACCTTGAAAATGGTCGCCCTTATTTTTCTCGCCGAATCGGATTAAGTGCAAATGGACAGCCTGTGGATCTTAGTGCTGGCACGAAGTTAAGCGGTCGGATTGGACGCTGGAATGTTGGGGCATTGGCCATACAGCAGGAACAATATGGAGACATTAACGCCAGCGATATTTTTGTTACTCGTCTGTCCACTAATGTGCTAGCAGAATCTGCTGTTGGCGTTATTGCGACCAGTGGTGATCCAAGATCAAACCTTGATAACACATTAATGGGCTTCGATTTTCTCTATAACAATACAAGATTAGCCAACAACCGCTCACTACAAGGCGAAGCTTGGTACCAAGAATCGAATACAGAGGGTGTTGAGGAAGATCAACGTGCCTATGGATTAAGGCTTACAGCCCCAAATAGACTTGGCTGGCGAGGTGGAGTTGGAGTCAAGCAAATTGAGGAAAACTTCTCCCCTGCTTTAGGCTATGTCAGTCGTTCTGGCATTCGTGACCATACACTAGAGACCGGCTATGGCCTTCGCGTGTCTCATCCATTTTTTCGAACCCTATACTTTGGAATGGATGCAGAACGAATCAATCTCATAAAAGGTGATCTGCAAACTCAGGTTTTAACCCTTAGAGCTTTTGAGTTTGAATCGCATACTCGAGATCAAGGTTGGATTAGAATTCATGAAACAAAAGAATCCTTGATTAAGCCATATGAAATCTGGGCACAAGGAGCTAATAAGGTAGTCATCCCCACTGGCGACTATTCATTTAATGAAGCCGAATTTAAACTTGAGTCGGGACAGGTACGTGAAATATGGGGAACACTTGGGTATAGATCAGGAGAGTTCTATAGCGGTAATAGACAACAAAAAACCGCGGGTATCGGATGGCGCCCTTCTATGCACTTTCAATTGACTCTCAATTACACCGTAAACGATGTACAACTACCTTATGGGGATTTTGATACCGAATTACTTCAATTAAGAAATGACATCATTTTCTCCTCAACCATGTCTTGGAGCACGCTACTTCAATACGACAATCTCACAGATACAGTAGGAATAAATACAAGACTGCACTGGATTCCTAAAGCTGGCCAGGAAGGAATTATTGTCTTAAACCATAACCTTCAGGATCTTGAATTGAATAATCGCTTTAAATCAACACTTGCTGATCTGGCTATAAAATTTAACTATACCTTCCGGTTTTAAAAGCTGTTGTACAGTCAATCCAAGCTATTCAAGCATTCGTGAAGAGTCATTCGACCAAAGTCTGCATGCTTTTTCTGGCTTCAACATGGTCTCGTACCATTGGAGACCATGGTTGGCCACTGTCATCTGAAGTTATAAATGTACTTAGCTCAAAGACGACATCCTTATATCGATCTTCTTCCGCGACATTTCTTGTCTCATCCGGATCGACACTTAAATCGTAAAGCATTCTTGCTTCAATCTGTCCTGATTCATCACGCCAATCTGTATAGCGATATTGATCGGTACGAGCTGAGGCTCCATCAAACCAACGGCTTATTGCTGCAGTTCTAACTCCCACCTGAGAATTGCTTAATATTGGCACAAGACTTACCCCATCTAAGTTTTGCGGGAGTGGTAATCCGCTCAGTTCTGTTAATGTGGGAAACAAATCTAGAAGGCTTACCACCGCATTATTACGACTACTCAAGTGATTAGGGGCACGAATAATGAGGGGTGTCCGTAAAGCAATATCAAATAAAGCATGTTTATTCCACATCGTATGTTCACCAAGACTCCATCCATGGTCTCCAAGTAGAACCACGATTGTCTCGTCTTCAATACCAAGGTCCGTGAGAGCATTAAGTACTTTTCCAACTTGAGCATCTGCATAGCTTACAGCCGCGTGATAAGCATGAATAAGATGTAGTGCTTGTGTCTCCTCCAATAGCCCTTCTTGTGGAATATCCGCATATGATTGACGCAGCTCAAAAGAGTTATGGATAGGGTTGGAAGGCACTCCAAATGGTGTTTCATAATAGGTAGATGGCAAAACGAAATCTGTTGAATCATATAATGACCAGTATCTCTCAGGAGCAGTAAACGGAAGATGTGGTTTCCGAAATCCGGCAACTAGAAAAAAGGGCGTGTCTAAACCACTTAACCGCCTCAGATCCTCAATTGTTTTCTCTGCAACTCTGCCGTCCGGATAATCTGTATCAGCTGCCTCTAATCTTTCGAATGCGGGTCCGATAATACCTAGTTGGTGATCCAGATATGCACGTTGTAAATCGTCTCTTCGTGCGTTGCGTGCTGGTAACTCGCGTCCTCTAACAAACAAAACGCTTGTCCATTCGCCCTCTGGATTCCATGCAGGTTCACTCCATGCGGATTCAGAATCAAGGGTGGCATCGAAAACTTTTCCATTACTGATAGTGTAGTACCCATTATCTTTAAAATAGTTAGGCAAACTCTCAGCATCAGGAAAATCAACATCTAATCGCGAGTTATAATCAACAAATCGATTAGTAGTGGGTTTTTTCCCCGATAGCAAGGCTGCTCTGGAAGCTCCACAAACAGGCACCGCTGTAAATGCATTTTCGAAAAGCACGCCAGTCTCTGCTAGATAATCGATATTAGGTGTGACGGCAATTTGATCCCCATAGGCTGCTATTTTTGGACGAAGATCATCTACGATTATTACAAGCACATTGGGCTTTACAGAATTCTGTGCAAATGTACTTAACGATAAAAATCCCAGCAAACAAACAACACTAGAAATAAAAATATTTTTCATAAAAATATTTGCACTTCTTATTGGAGATTTTATTCCGATTTATTTATACATCGGTTTCAAGGAATTAACTCCGCATTCCCTTCATGCCAACGTACTTCCAAGTCTGGCCCTCCGTAAGGGGTTCCATCTCCAAAGGCTTCAAATAATTCATAAACAACTGAACCGTCCACAGCCTGTTTACTTTCAATCACTCGAACTGGCTCGAAGGAATTGGGAATTGCTGCAACTGCAGCCTGAACTAACTGAGGAACAGTAGACCACTCAATATCGCGCTGAATTTCAATTATGGTCCAAACTCCATCAGCTTGCACCATGTCGATCTCAAGCTCATCACCGTTCGGCAAAGTGCCTGTTACCTCATATTGATCGCCACTAGCATTAAGTTCTCCACCCAAAATAGTAATATCAGGAACTGCTGCCATGACTAATGCTGAAACATCTCCGCTAACGCCAGAAGTTGAGATATTTGATTGCACCGTTTCAGAAGAGGGTGGCGAGCAAGCAGCTACAGCCAATGTTAGGACTATCAATACATACTTGACCTTGTTCATTAGTTGCCTCCTATACCTAATGTCTTCATCAAACTTAATAATTCAGAATACTCAGAAAAGTTGGCGCGCCCGGAGAGATTCGAACTCCCGACCACCTGGTTCGAAGCCAGGTACTCTATCCAGCTGAGCTACGGGCGCACTCTAGAATTTTATTCTGTAACTATACAGCGGGTTAGCCCCAATTGTGATGGAGAATACGCCTATATACCAATAGAATCAGCATAATGAAAATGCTAAAAATAACTATTCACAGCATTAGCTATATAAGTTTGTTCATTCTCATTATTAATGTGATTGGTTGCACTCAACAATCAAACAACCAATCAGAAGGCCCCTATCAGGCAACTGGTTTTAAAATCGGAGAAGTCACGGATAATGAAGCTGTCATTTGGACCCGCTTAACTTCAGATCCCAAGCGAGTCGGTACTGAGGCGCCGATGCCAACATTTCTCTATCACGCTCCTGGCTTTGATGAGCTGCAAGAAGCCCCACCAGGAAGGGTTCGAACCTATGGTCGGCGGCCGGACGACTGGGTACCGATAGTTCTCTATGATGAAGGGTCCTCCATCACATATATCGAAGGTGCCGTGATCGGGTCGACGGGGGAGACCCGCGTCTTGTATCGCCCGGCGGGCGCAACAGACTGGCTCTTAACCGACTGGGAGGCTGTGGACGCTCAGCGCGATTTCACCCACCAGTTCAATCTCACCGGACTTGTAGCTGGCACCGAGTACGAACTGCGCACAGAGGGTAGACTAATAGGGGACAATACTATCGGCTCATCCCTTGATGGTAGCTTTCGCACCGCTCCACCGCCTGATAAGCCCGCGCGAGTTGTTTTTGCCTCGACGACAGGCACCGATTACGAAGATCAAGATACGCCCGAAGGAGGGTTCCAGATCCATAGAACAATGTTGGACATGAATGTAGACTTTTTCGTCCATACGGGCGACATTCTCTATTACGACGAGTATGCCAAAAACATTGAGCTCGCCCGTTGGGGATGGGCACGGATGTTCAGTCTCCCCACCAATTTTGATTTCCACCGCCGGATCCCCACATATTTCATGAAGGATGATCACGACACATGGCAAGACGATGCCTGGCCAACACTAGAAAGCACGTACATGGGTGACTTCACGTTCCTAGAAGGAATCGAAATATTCAAGGAACAGACCCCCATGAGTGAGCCCACATACCGAACATTCCGCTGGGGAAAAGACTTGCAGATCTGGCTTGTGGAGGGACGGGACTATCGAAGCGCTAATTCAGACCCTGATGGGCCAACAAAAACTATCTGGGGTGCGGAGCAAACAAGCTGGTTTAAGGAAACCGTTGAAGCGTCCGATGCAACGTTCCGAATCCTCATCAGTCCGACACCTTTTGTCGGTCCGGACACACCCCTTAAGTTTGATAGCCACGCCACCGAGTCTTTCGGCACAGAAGCACGAGACTTACGGGCCTTTTTGGTTGAGAACGATATGATTGTCATTACCGGCGACCGGCATTGGCAATATGTCTCCGTACACGACGAAACGGGGCTGCGTGAGTATGCAACAGGAGCAGCAAGCGATGCCCATGCTGGAACCTGGACCCAGGGTGACATTCGCCCTGAGCACCTATACGTTAATGTAGTAGGTGGATTTTTGTCTGTTACAGCAGACAGGGAAGATGACTCGCCAAGCTTAACTCTCCGTAATCATGGGGTTGATGGCGAAATTCTGTTTGAGGACAAATTAGTAAGATAGAACTTTTATCGCTTATAACGATTAACTAATGTTTGGAATCGTATATTTGTTAGAAGAACCTCAAAACGAGGATCCGCTGAAATTCCATCTATTGAATATCTTCCTGGAAAAGACAGGTATGTTTCGAGCTCATTAATAGCTGCATCATATTCTCCAGCTGCCGTCAGAACTCTTGCTGCAGATAATCTGTAATAGGGAGATACAAACTGATTATTAGCCACTATTGGCAACTCCATAACACGGTTTGCTAAAAGAGCGGCCGATTGATGTGCCCCTTCATAAGCAAGAACTTCGCCTAACGCTATTAACAAATCAGCATTATCTGGATCTGTTTCAAGATCGAGCTCTAATACCTCACGCGCATCCTGAAAATAGTGTTGTGCAATTTCAAAATTGCCATCTAAATGATGCGTCAATCCATAGGCGAAAGTTTTAGGCATATAGCCCTTATTCCAAATTAATGTATTACTAACTGTTTCATCTAACACCTCCCTCGCTGCCAAATAATCTCTTTGTATAAATGCAGCAAGCCATCCCATCCAGGGTCTTCCAGAACCTAGAGCGCTTTGGGCTAAACTAGCAAGTGACGCTGGATTGCCTTCCTGATGCAATTGAATCATTGCTTTTTGAATTTGTGCTACCTCATGATTCGGATCCTGACCTAGCACACGATCAAAAAATGATTCTGCTAAAAAATAATCACGCCTCATTAAATGCGTAAAAGCCTGGTCTTGAATCAGTTCTAAATTCTGAGATTCAATATCCGAAGCTCGTTCAAACTCATATATCGCTGCATTCCACTCTCCAATGCTGCGATAAATATACGCACGTATTTTTAAGAGATTTGTGTTATTTGGAAAATGAGGTTCAGCAATCGCTAACTGTTCAAGTGCTCGTTGATAATCATGGGTTCCTTGATAAAAAAAATAGGCTAGTGCGAGATGAGCTTCTGGCAAATTCGCATCCAACTGAAATGCTCGGTCTACTGCATCACGAGCCATAATTAATCGCTCGTCAGTAGGGTCAGTCCCAGCAAAAAACATCGCACTATGTGCTCGTGATAATGCAGCCCATGCAAGAGAAAAACCTGGATCCTCCTGCACCGCCACCATGTGTTGCTCTATAGAGAGTTCATGATCTCCATCTAAACCATAATCTATTCCATTAATATAGGCATCATAGGCAGATTGGCTCCATGTAGGCGGAAGCTCTGGGAGCGTAATTTCAGGAATTTCAGGCATTACTGAAATTACAACATCCATTAAATAAAACTTAATAAAAAGAAGTGCCCCTAAAAGAGAACCAATGAGAAAACACATCACCATACCGTAGGTAATGCCCTCCGAAAATATGGTTCGTATTAACCTCAATTGATCTCGCTTTTAATGCTTTGCTACTGGTATCTCAGTTCATTTTATCAGTTATGCATATATTTCATTCAGAGAACTACTAAATAGGCTGTTATAGATGAAGTAAACCTACAACGAATTACCTTCGTATATTTATACTTTATGAGCTATCCTTTGACACACGATACTTAGTTCAACCGCAAGAGAAGGATTTTTTGTGGATAAAATACATAAGTTTATCTGCTTTATTTTATTAGTAGCCTCTGTCCCTGTTACTTATGCACAAGACGAAGAGGGATTTTCTGGTCGTGCTGGTCTAGGTTTTTTGTCAACGGGAGGAAATTCCGACACACAAAACCTTAATGGTCACGTTGATATGTGGCTTAATTTTGATACTTGGCGACATGCGCTCAATGCACAAGCCATCAGATCTACAACTTCAGGAGCGACTACAGCTGATAATATCGGCATTTCATGGCAAAGTGATTATGCTATTAATGAAACAGACTACGTCTACGGTATTGTAGCTATGGATGAAGATAGATTTAGCAGTTACGACCAACAAGTTCGCGAAGCTATCGGATATGGCAGAAGATTCATTGATAGTGAAAACCATGTTTTGAACGTTGAGGTAGGAATTGGGTCAAGGCAAGCTGAACTAAGAAATAAAACAAGTCAAGATGAGGCAATACTGCGTTGGAGTGGTGACTATCGGTGGATAATTAGTAATAGATCAGAATTTAATCAACTTCTTGCGGTTGAGGGAGGATCGAACAACATTTTCTTAGAATCCTCCTCTTCTATAAGTACAAATGTCCGTGAAAATCTTGCGCTTGTTACTTCATTTACACTTAAAAGCAATTCAGATGTGCTACCCGGTTCCCAAAATACAGACACCTTCACAGCAATTTCTCTGGAGTACACCTTCTAAACTGAGGAGATAAAACTCCTGATGACTTCAAATTTGTCATTGTTCTCTTCGAAGGGGAGCGAAAGTTCGCCCCTCGCAAACCGTATGAGACCCCAAAAATTAGACGATTTTCTTGGTCAAGAAAAACTTCTCGGGAAAAACAAACCACTTCGCGAGGCTATAGAAAAAGGAATTGTGGGAAGCATGGTTTTTTGGGGGCCGCCCGGATCAGGAAAAACAACATTAGCACGCTTAATTGCACATTACACCGACAGCATATTTGTACCTTTCAGTGCTGTTACGGAAGGCATTCCTCGTGTAAGAGAAATCTTAAAAGAAGCTCAAACTAATCGTGCCAGTGACGATCGAAAAACAATATTATTTTGCGATGAAATTCATCATTTTAACAAAGCACAGCAGGATGCATTTTTACCTTCGGTAGAGGAAGGAATAATCACTCTAGTTGGTGCAACTACTGAAAATCCATCCTTTGAACTTAATTCTGCATTACTGTCAAGACTTCGAGTGTATGTACTTGAACCACTACAATTGGAAGACATCATATCGATTGTCAGAAATGCAATCTCATGCCTTTCTGATGATTTACTCAAAGAAAAGTCATTAGTCACCGTATCGGAAGAAGCCATTTTACTTCTTGCTCACTATGCAGATGGTGATGCTCGTCGTGCACTCAACGCAATTGAAGCTATCTGGAACCATGCAATTACAACTAAAGATAGTCCATCGAACATAACAGCGGAACTCATAGAATCTGTTCTTGACAGAAGGATTCCCAGATACGATAAGTCTGGAGAGGAACACTACAACTTAATCTCGGCGCTGCATAAATCAGTGCGAGGTAGCGATGTTGAAGGCGCACTATACTGGTTGGCCCGAATGATAGAAGGAGGAGAAGATCGTATGTATCTTGCTCGTCGACTAGTCAGAATAGCATCGGAGGACATTGGCCTTGCTGACCCAAGAGCCCTTCAAATAACATTACAAGCAAAGGATGCCTATCATTTTCTTGGTACTCCTGAGGGCGAATTATCATTAGCTGAAGCAGTAATATATTTAGCTACAGCGCCAAAATCTAATCGGATATATGAAGCTTGGAACAAAGCTCAAAAGGCAGCACAAAAATACCCTGCAGAACAAGTGCCAAAGCATCTCAGAAATGCGCCTACTGCCTTAATGAAAGACATAGGTTATGGTGCAGACTATCGTTATGACCATGCTGAAGGCGGTCATGCTACTGGCCAAAAATTTCTCCCAGAAGCACTTCAAGGCGCAAACTGGTATAAACCGACTAATAGAGGCTTTGAAAAAATGATAGCTGAGCGACTAGCTTGGTGGTCTAAAAAAAAGAAAAACTCTAGATAAGTTTAGCTACAGCACGTTTGGCCATTACTGTAATCAGATGAGCACGATAATCTGCAGAAGCATGCATGTCTTCATTTAAACCATCAGCTGAAACTATCATGTCTTGAATGGAGTTAGGGGAAAAGTTTTTCTGTAGTGCTTCTTCCATTTCAAAAACACGAAAAACACTCGGTCCTGCGCCAGTAACAGCCACTCTAATTTCATCACTACACTCTGCAACCATAACACCAACAATGGCATAGCGAGATGCAGGGTTTGGAAATTTCATATAAACAGCTCGTTTAGGAATGGGAAAATGAACCGCAACTACTAATTCATTAGCATTTAAAGCAGTTCCGAATAATCCAGTAAAAAAATCATCAGAACCTATGGTACGGCTGTTGGTTTCAACCGTTGCTCCAAGTCCAAGTAGTGCTGCTGGATAATCTGCTGCAGGGTCAGCATTTGAGATAGACCCACCGATGGTTCCTCTGTTTCTAACTTGAGGGTCTCCAATAGATTCAGCTACCTCAGATAAAGCAGGTATAGCATTTTTAACCTCTGATGATACAGCTACGTCAGCATGTTTCGTCATTGCTCGCACTGTTAAAGTATTATTTTCCTGGCTAATGCCAGTTAAATCTTGCACGCCTCCGAGGTCTATCAAAATAGAAGGGCTTGCAAGACGTAGCTTTAATGCTGGAATCAATGTCATGCCACCTGCCAAAAATGACCCATCTTCTGCTTGTTCAGACATTTCAGCCGCATCAGATAGGGAAGTTGGTCGCTTGTAGGAAAAGTCATACATAATAGTTAACTTTTCATCGCTTCTGCGCCAGCACTGATTGCTTTAACAATGTTGTGGTATCCAGTACAGCGACATAAATTTCCTTCTAACCAATCTCGTATGTCTGATTCACTCGGATTGGGGTTTTTTGCAATCAAATTCAATGCGCTCATAATTATACCGGGGGTACAAAAACCACACTGTAATCCATGATGATCCTTGAACGCTTGCTGCATAGGATGAAGTCTCTCTTTATCTGCAAGACTCTCGATAGTCTGTACTTTGGCTCCATCTACCTGAACTGCTAACATCGTACAACTTTTAACCGAAACACCATCTACGTGAACCACACATGCGCCACATTGGCTGGTATCACAGCCCACATGTGTTCCGGTCAAATGAAAATGATCTCGGATTAGCTGAACAAGGAGTGTCCGTGGCTCTATATCAGCCGATACTACTTTACCATTTAAGGTTAGAGTTACTGGGATCATAATTATGCAAAGGTTACACGTTTCCTTTAAAGATAGGGACAGTTAATCTTTAGATATTACGTTAACTTGTTTATAAAAAATGGGCCCCTAAATTAAGGGGCCCATTAACTACTACTAGTCTAAATAATTAATCTTTTTAGGGAGCGTAACTTGCAACTGGCGGCAAGAATGATCCTGTTCTCTCAGGTGGAATTTCTTCAGCCGCGACAGGCAAAACTAAAGTTCCAATCCCCTCGATGGATGCTTCTATTGTTTCTCCTGGTTGTAAGAAACGTCGTTCACGATAAGCAGTACCATTTCCGGTGCCGCCTGAGGTGCCGTTATTTAAAACATCGCCAGGATACATTGTGATAATCGAAGTTCCATACTCAATTAACTCGTAAATTGAATGAATCATGTCCCCAGGTCCTGCTCGTTGCATCACTTCGCCATCTAGTTCAAGCACCTGCTCAAGGTTCTCCATAGGGTCGCCATAAAACTCTTTAGGCACAATCCATGGACCAAGTGGTGCAAATGTGTCATGGCCCTTACCAACCAACCAATCTGAGCCAGGCCTTGAATTAGGTGGGCGCCCTCCACGATCTGAAATATCTAAACTCACCATGTAACCAAAGATATAGTCTTCTGCATCATCCGCAGACACATACTTGGCTGTTCGCCCTATGACCACTGCCAATTCAACTTCCCAGTCAATACGATCTCGACCATAAGGCAAAACAACTGCATCGCCCTGCCCTATCACAGCTCCCTCAGTTGGCTTGATAAATAGATAAGGGATGCCTCGATTTGCACGCCGTTCTGCAGCTGCAGCTGCCTGCTCTTCAAATGTAGTACCGGATTCTTGAACATGACTGTAAAAATTAACAGCCGCATTTAACATCTTACCTGGCATAAGTGGTGCCAACGTCCGAATATCGCCTACATCATGCACAAAATCAGCACGATTACGCGCACTCAAGCGATCATTATTTACAACATAGTTAACAAGCTCATAAAGCCGGTACTTCAAGCCATATTCATAACGACTGATTAATTCCCGCATATTTCCAGGCATAGGAATAGCTGGGTAATCGGGGCTTTTTTCAAGAGCCATATTAGCAGCATCAAGCTCTACAATAAGCTGATCCCGTAAAACAATGCCAATTGTCTTATCACCTTCGCCGTGAATTTCAAATGTCCCCAGCTTGAAAGGCTCAACACTGCTCATGGCATTTTGTGCTGATAACGAAATCGGGCTTAAACAAGCCGAAAGCACGATTAGAAATAGGGTGCGTCTCATTTTTCTCCCCTTGATTATTATTTTCTCCATACACATCATGGAAATAGCTCGTTACTGTCGCTTTTGCAGACGAAAGTGTCAAGAGAGTTGAACAATGTTTAATCGCAATTAGTAGATTTCTGTAAAAATAGTGGTGCTACCCTAGTCCTATACGTTATTTCTTAATGCGCCCTAGTCTAGGCTTTCTTTTGTTTAAAAAAGAAAGTGCAAAGTCTTATCTGGTAGAGTAAGTTCATTAGTTTAAGAATCGATTTTTATAATTAAAGAGATCTATTAACTTAAAACCTGTTTGTATCACCACGAAATTAGCCGCACAGAAAAAAATTATGGAATGCTCAATTAAATCAAATATTGTAAAAACTTTAGGTATTTGCATAAACAGCGTTATTTCGCCAACTGGAAATCTATTTAAAACTAATAAGTTTGGTAGAACTATAAAATACCTTTTATATACACTATTAACTCTACCTGCTGTTGGGTCCACTCATCATTCTCGAGCAGAATTCTCAAATGAGATTGAAGAAATAGAGGGCCAAATTGTTGAAATTGCCTGGCGTAATCCGCACCCGGTTCTTACTCTGAATGTAAGCAATGATGCCGGTGAAAGTGAACTATGGGAGGTCGAATCTTGGTCTGCAGTAAATCAATTAGTCCGTAAAGGAGTTGTGGGTGATCTTTTTCAAATAGGACAAACCGTACGTGCTGCTGTCCGACCCTCTAACCGAAGACCAGGCACGTTACTTGGCGAAAGCATTTCACTTGGAGATGGAACTCAAGCAGTACTCAGACCAGGATCTGATCCTGTCTTTCCGGATGAGGCTGTTATAGGTATTAACGCAGCAGCAGAACCAAATAATCCCACAAATGAAAATGGACAAGATATGGGTTTGTTCCGTGTCTGGAGTTTGGCGGACCGAGAAGGTCCCGGTGAACTCCCTTTAACACCTGCTGCACTTGCAAAACAGGAGAGTTTTGATGAATTGGCTGATCATCCGATGTGGAATTGTGATCCCGTTGGGATGCCTGTGATAATGGATACAACGCTACCTGTAGAGTTTATAGACGAAGGACAGCAAATTCATATGCGAATTGAACAGAGTGATGGGTTACGTATTATTGACATGCAACCTGCTAATAACGAATTAACTATATCCAACTCAATTATGGGACACTCAGTTGGTAAATGGGAAAACAACACACTGATCGTTATAACAACCAAGAGCAGTTATCCTTACCTTGATGATAACGGGACTGCAAAAAGTGAAAATATGCGAATTGATGAACGTTTTACACTAGGCTCTGATGGTAATACTCTACTCTGGGAAGCAACACTGACAGATCCTGTATATTTGGAACAACCAATAAGCATGCGAATGAACTGGGAATGGGTTTCAGGTGAAATCATTAGACCCTGGGATTGTCTTGAGTCAAGCTCAGGACGCGAACCCTAAAAAAACAGACTGCAAATTAAATAGTTTTTGGAGATAACAATGACCACAATAAAAAACACAACTCTCTATAGATTGTCCTTATTACCTTTATTGTTCATCGGGGTTTTAATTGTGCTTCCTGCTAATAGTCAATCCCTACCCAATCCATATCGAATGGTCGATAGCTGGGCTCAAATGCCTGAAGGCAGAGAAATGGGAGCTTTTGGTGATATAACAATGGACCTTGATGGCAATCATGTCTGGGCTATTGTCCGATGTGATGCGCCGGTTGAAAGATTTGGATGGGAATGCCTAGACTCAGACCTAGACCCCATAATGAAGTTCGATCTTGATGGAAATCTAGTAGATAGTTTTGGCAGTGAAATGTTTATTTGGCCTCATGGCATTCACGTTGATAATGATGGCAATATTTGGGCAACAGATGCTGTCAGAGAAAACCGAAGACCAGAGGGGGACATGAGAGGCCATGCGGTGTACAAGTTTAGCCCAACTGGTGAGCTACTAATGACGCTTGGAACGCCGGGTATCCTAGGAAATGGCGATTACAGCTTCAACTCACCAAGTGATGTGATTACGGCTGACAACGGTGATATTTTTATCACAGATGGTCATGTTCCAGATGGCAATAATAGAGTTATGAAATATACAGCTGATGGCACGTTCATAACCTCATGGGGACAAACTGGTTACGGGCCAGGGGAATTTCATGAACTACATGCGATTGCGATGGATTCCAGAGGAAGGCTTTTTATTGCTGATAGATACAACAACCGAATCCAGCTCTTTGATCAGGAAGGAAACTATATAGCAACTTGGACTCAGTTTGGACGTCCTAGTGGCATCTATTTTGATGACAATGACAAAATCTATGTGGCCGATTCTGAGTCAGATAATCTTCAAAATCCTGGTTGGGAGATGGGAATACGAATAGGCGATGCTGAACATGGCTGGGTAAGCGAGTTTGTCATGTTCCCTTGGGCAGATCCACGTCTTCCAATAGGTAATGGTGCGGAGTTTGTAGCAGTTGATCGCAATGGTGATATATACACAGGAGAGCCTCGCCCCCGTCAAGGGCGCAAATACATGCGTGTCAGACCTTAGATCACGGCATACATATAAGATAAAACTTACCGTGTGCCTCCTCTACCGTTAGCAAACAGAAAACATTAAGTGGAAACTTTACCCCAAAACTTGTCTCAATGGTGGTTCAAACTACCAGCACTTGCACATTCCTTTGGTGGGATTTTCACTCTTTTTATTCTGGCATTACTTGCTGATTTAATTGTAAAAAAGCAACTGATTAAATTTGTAGCTGCAGTAGCAGAGAGAACAACTCTCCAATGGGATGATATTTTACTGCAGCACAAAGTATTGGGCAGGCTTGTCCAAACTGTCCCTGCACTAATCATATTTTTCGGCGTTCCTTTGGTACCAGGCCTAAGCGAATTGCTTTCTTTGCTCATTCGAAATATAGCCCTTGCTTATCTTGCCTTGATGGTTACTCTTGCTATAGGCGCATCCCTAACCGCTGTAAATGCAATCTACTCTACTTACCCGATAGCCAAAGAAAGGCCCATTAAAGGGTATATCCAAGTCGTAAATATAATAGTGTATGTATTGGGCTCAGTCCTTATTGTATCCGCTCTCATAGATAGATCACCAGTTGTACTTCTGACAGGCCTCGGCGCTATGACTGCCATTGTTTTGTTGATATTCAAGGACACAATCTTATCTCTTGTAGCTAGTATTCAACTTACAAGTTTATCGATGGTAAGGGTTGGAGATTGGATTGAGATGCCTCAATACAACGCAGATGGAGATGTCATTGATGTTGCACTGCATACAGTTACGGTGCAGAACTGGGATAAAACCATAACCACGATACCAACTCATCGGTTGATAAATGAGTCTTATAAAAACTGGCGCGGAATGTCAGAATCAGGTGGAAGAAGAATTAAACGATCAATTAAGATCGATGTGAGCTCTGTCCGGTTTCTAAATGAAAATGAGGTTAAAAACCTTGAGCAATTTTCTCTGTTAACCCAATACCTTTCGGAAAAGAAAGCTGAACTCCAAGAACATAATACTGATTTGAATGATTCAAATGTTGCTGAAGTCAACCTAAGGCGCCTTACTAATCTGGGAACATTTAGAGCATATATATACAGTTATTTGAAAAACCACCCAAAGATTCACCGAGACATGACTCTTTTAGTCCGTCAATTACAGCCTGGAGAAACTGGCGTCCCAATAGAAATATATTGCTTTACGGATACAACTGATTGGAACGCATACGAAGGGATCCAAGCCGATATTTTCGACCACATTCTTGCTCAATGCGGCCAATTTGATCTAAAGATTTTTCAAGCCCCTAGTGGAGCTGATGTTAGAACCTTGCAAAAAAAAACTTAAAAAGTCTTACAGCTTATTAAATTGAGAAACTTGATACTAACGGCCTGTGGCAACTACCTGCTTCTTGTAGATAAACCCATGAGTATCTCCAACGTCGTCTATAAAATACCCTACGATAACGCCATCCTCATTTAGATCCATTACAACTGTAGAGGTCGCGCCTGGAAAGTCCATAGTGGTATATGACCCCGCTCTCATCCAAAACCCATGGGAGCCTATACTATCTCTAAAAGTACCAACAATATCACGACGATTACTTATTCCAGTAGCCCAAGTAGCTATTGCATTTGGGTAGTCAATTCTTGCATAAACTCCATTACGCAAAAAAAATCCATGTTTAATCCCAGCAACATCCATATATTCTCCAACTACATCACCAGAATTATTTACATCCCTTGCGATGGTTGTTACTGCATCTGGATAGTCTACTGACCGGTACTCAGTACGATTTAAGCGAAACCCATGCACCTGGCCGTTAATATCCTCATACTGCCCTGCTATATCACCTCGAGCATTCATGCCAAATGCACGAGTACCAATAGCGTCTGGAAACATAATTGTTTTTTTGTCATTAACATTTAACTGCATTGTAAAAGCACGAGAATTTCCGGAATTATCAAGATAATCCCCAGCTACGCCACTGTGTCGGTTAACTGCTGTTGCACGAGTATAACTAGCGTTATCCACATCAATAGTTCGAAAAATGCCCTGTTGATTTAGTACAAACCCGTACCGATTTCCATTACTGGCAGTAAATGTTCCTGATACTGCTCCTGATAGATTAACTCCAAGCACCATTGTTGATGTAGCACCAGGAAAATCCAATTGGACATAATCTTGGCTATTTACCAAGGAAGAGAAACTAATCAGTACGGTAAGATAGACATATTTCATGCAGTTATGCCTCTCATAAGAGAACTTTTTCTATCCGAATAAGACAACAATCAAATGAAAGAACAACAGATTTGAATTGTCTAGGTTGACAATAGCTTCGGTCAATAAAAAAATTAAGCTTGTATGCATATATTTTATAAATATTGTAGATTCACGCAAAAACCAAATAACACACTCAATGCAATCTTTAAAAATAAATACAGAAAAGTTAATCACATCAAAATGGCTTTACGATCATCTTGATGACCCAAGTATACGTATCATAGAAGTAGGCTCAGGTAGTAACAAAACCTATCAAAAATCTCATATTCCTGGAGCTATATGGTGGTTCTGGAAAGATCACTGTTGGCATGACACAGATCGTCAGTTTGTTACCCCAGAGAAACTCGCTCAAGATTTAGGTAAGGTTGGAATCAGCCCAGATAACACTTTAGTTCTATATGGCGATCCAGTTCAATATGGTAATTATGCCTTTTGGGTTTTTACAATGGCTGGTCATGCGGATATCCGCTTACTAGATGGATCCCGGACAAAATGGGAAAGTGAAGGTCTCGAAATGACTACAAAGACTTTAGAATTTGCACCAGTATCTTATTCGCCTCAAACTCCAAATGAAACGATGCGCATTGGACGCAAAAACATTCTTGATAACTTGAAGAACCCTAATCGTTTATTGCTAGATATGCGATCCCCCGAAGAATATAGCGGTGAACGAGTAATTGAATATGGTTTTTTTGATCACGGTGCGGAAAGAGGCGGGAGAATACCGGGCGCTAAACACCTACACTACAAGGATTTGTTGAATGATGATGATAGCTACAAATCTGCAGACGAGCTGCAAACATTGTTTAACGCTATCGGAGTGATAAAGAACTCTAAAATAGAGATTGTCTGCTATTGCCGCCTTAGCCATCGAGCTTCACTAGCTTGGTTTGCACTTACACATATCCTTGGCTACGAAGGAGTCAAAATTTATGATGGTTCATGGACAGAATGGGGCAGCATCGTAGGAGTCCCCATTGAAAAATAAAACCTGCTCAACAGCATTCAAGCTCATATGTTACTTAATACAAGCTATAAAGATGGCCCTTCTTCTAACCGTTGAATCACTACCGACTCTAGGCTGGTCAGGCTTCCAGCTCGACCTATTTCTAAGGCGGTTTCATTATCAACCCCATTAAGTCTCTGCTGCAAAGACAACAGAGCACCAGCTCGATTACCACTACCACAGTGGATTAATACTGGTCCTTCTGACATCCCAAGAGCCTGATTAAGTAGCTCAGCGTTTTGATATGTCACGCCATTAGCCCCATCAACAGGGATTGAAACATATGACATACCAAGTCGCTCAACCTCTAATTCCTCCTCAAACCCTCTTTCTTCTTCAGGACGCCGAAGATCGATGATCATTGCATAACCTGAATCTGCCAAGTCCTGTAAATTCGTCGCATTTGGCTGTGCTGCCGTAGTAACACCTTCTAATGGTTCCCCGCGGTTACTTAATTCATTATCTTGGGCGTAACTTGCACCACAAGAAACAAAAAATAGCATGGCAATTTTCCAATAAAAAATCTTGTTTATTTCCATAGCAGCTTCTCCTCAAGCTATATATTAAAGAGCCTTTGACGCAATTTTACTTGGCTATTGTGACACACTTAGACGAAACTAAAATGCAGAGTTATACCAATAGTGCCTAGCAGACATGCTCATTTACCTCTAACATTAAATAATGCTTTAAATTTTTATTTGAAAAACTATTTAAGTAACAAAAAAGTGAGAGATTAATGGTAGCTTTTGCAAACTCGAAAAGACTAACTTCTAACGGCGCAAAATCCATGATGAATGCGGCTATCAGTGAGGCTAATGTGCTGGGAATCGCTGCCACTGTAGCCATTGTAGATGCAGGAGGTCACCTGCTGCTGCTTGAACGTATGGATGGGGGACGTTTCCACACGGTACATTCTTCTCTCACCAAAGCTGTTTGTGCTTCCTCGAATCGTAGAATCACTACGACTCATGGTGCACAAGGACAAGATTTGGATATGCTTCATGCAATTGGGCTCTCCTTAGCCGCCGGTCCAGAACGTTGGACTGCTATGGAAGGTGGATACCCAGTATTTATAGAAAAGGAGTGTGTTGGAGGCATTGGAGTTAGCGGGGGGGACTGGGAACAGGATCAAAAAATTGCAGAAGCTGCAGTTGCAGCTATAGGTGCAACAACAGGAAATTAAAGCATTGAGGAACATAAAAGTTACATTGCTATTTTGCCTGCTTTTTTACGCGGCAGTAGGAGCAACACAATACCCTCAAAAAGCCATTGAGTTTGTCATACCTTTTGATGCCGGAGGTGGTGCTGATATTGAGGGAAGATTGTTAGCAGACCAAATGAGTAATGTGCTAGGAGTTCCGGTAGTCCCCGTTAATAAACCAGGGGCAGGTGGGGCAGTTGCCTATACATATTTGATGAATGCTCCAGCAGATGGCTATGTTCTAGCATGGAATTCAACTTCAATTTTAACCATTACAAACCTTGGAAATGTCCCGTTTACTTATGAAGAAATGGATCATATTGGAAGAGTGGAATTTCAACCGTTGGTTTTTGCAGTAAGTATAAATTCACCTTGGGAAACTCTTGAAAGCTTTGCAACTGATTGCACTACCGGTAATCAGACAATCAGAATTGCAAATTCTGGTGCAGGAAGTGGCACACACTTGGGTGCTTTATCGTTAACAAGTGCAATTGGTTGTGAAGTTGTTCACCTGCCCATTGGAACTAGACGCAGGAATGCTACGGTATTGAGTGGTGAAGCCGACGGTATGATCGCGCCACTTACTGGAGTCATAAACCTTTTTAAGGCAAAGCGACTAAAAATTCTTGCTACCCTGAGTGACGAACGAAATCCAGTTATACCGGAAATACCTACTGCTTCCGAACTTGGTTTTAATTCATTTTTTGATCTGTTTAGAGGGTTGTCGGTTCCAAAAGGCACACCTCAACCCATCATAAATCACCTCGCTGAAGCTATGATGCAAGCTGCAACCTCAGAAACGTTCATGAGTTTTTCTGAAGAAGTAGGATTTACCGTTGAACCTATGATGCCGACATCTTTTCAATCACTACTAGCAACTGAAGACGAAAAAGTGAAGACTATTCTTGAGGCTGCTGAACTTATTATGTCAGATGGTAATTAGGTTATTCTGCTTAATTAAATGTCACAAAGAAATCTCATAGCAGGAATCGTACTAACGGGACTAGGAATTTTTTTCGGTGTACTTACAATGCGTCTTCCAAGTCCCAGTACAACTGGTTCTCCTAGTCCAGCATTTTTTCCTTTCGTTATCACAATCATATGGTTAGCCTTATCACTAACATTATCAGTCACAGGGTTTTTGGGGATACTTAGTGAGCCGAAAGAACCTAAAAGGGAAAATACATCTAAAAAAACTTGGATCACACTATCTGCTTTTCTAACGTATCTCTTAATACTTCCGCTCATCGGATTTTTATTAACAAGCATATTCTTCTTTTCTGGACTTATGTGGCTTTATGGTGAAAAAAACGCTAATAAAATTATTTTCACATCCATCTGTATTCCTCTAATAATTTTTTATGTATTCGCAAATGGACTAGAAATCCTTTTGCCTAGCGGAACTTGGTAATAACACATATGAGTGGAGATGTTATTCAAGGTTTTTTGCAAGCTATTCAACCATCGAGCTTAGTAGCAACTGCAATGGGTTCTTTTCTGGGTATCGTTGTTGGGATGATTCCAGGCATGACTATTTCGTCAGGAATTATCATTGTCCTGCCACTGACTTTTGTTTTAGATCCATCAATCTCAATTTCATTACTTCTAGGTTTATATGTGGGCGGCATGCTTGGTGGAAGTTTTTCTGCAATCCTCTTAAATATACCGGGCACTCCCTCAGCAGCAGCTACGGCATTAGATGGTTATCCGCTCGTTATACAAGGCGAATCAGGCCGAGCTTTGGGAATTGCTGTACTTGCAAGTTTTGGTGGAGGATTATTGAGTTTTGCTTGCCTATTTTTAATTGCTCCAAAACTTGCGGATCTAGCCTTACGTTTCAGGGCGCCGGATCTTTTCAGTTTGGTATTTCTAGGGCTCACCGTGATTTGCTCGTTCGCAGCAAAATCCTGGGTAAAAGGATTGTTATCAGCGGTTATTGGATTAGCAATAGTAACGATCGGACAAGATCCAATTTTGGGGACAGCCCGTTTTGCATTTAATAATGCCAATCTACTTTCAGGTATTCACTTTCTGAGTGCTCTTATCGGCCTTTTTGCTATCCCACAACTTATAAATAGCCTTGATAATAAACAACCAGTAAATACTTCAACAAATCCAATCAAACTATCTTTCAGAAACCTTTTTCCCTTGATAGAAGATCTTCGTCGAATGCGTTTGCCAGTAGGTATTGGAGCTACTGTAGGCTCCCTACTTGGCATGTTACCGGGTGCGGGCGGGCCCATCGCTGCCTTCATAAGTTATGACTATACTCAGAAATCAACAAAAAACTCTCAAGAGTTTGGCAAAGGTGCTGTCGAAGGAATAGCAGCCCCTGAAGCTGCTAATAATGCTGTCACCGGAGGGGCTTTAGTACCTATGATGACACTTGGAATTCCTGGGGACCCGGTGACCGCAATACTTATTGGCGCACTTCTAGTGCATGGGCTTGCGCCAGGTCCTTTACTATTTATAGAGCAAGCTGATTTTGCGTATGGGCTTATTTTTTCTTTTTTTTGGGCAAACGTCTTTAATTTAATTATTGCTTTTGCAGCTCTACGTTTACTAGTGAAGCTTGTAGCTACTCCACGTGCGATCTTGATGCCTACGATAGCTATTTTGTGTGTTGTTGGGTCATATGCTCTGCGTAATTCATTATTTGATGTATACGTAATGTTATTTTTTGGGCTACTTGGTTTAATCATGAAATGGCTAGATATGCCTGTAGTTCCACTTTTACTAGCACTAGTACTTGGGCGTCAACTAGAAGAAAATTTAAGAATTTCATTGACAAGCTCCCAAGGTGATATATCAATATTTTTTACATCTCCTTTCAGTGCCTTCTTTCTTAGCTTATCTGTGATTTCGATTATCTGGTCTATTAGAACCGCCAAAAAATTACAGATAAAACAAAAATCCACGTGATTTAGTAAGGGAGTTTTTAGAAATGAGTAATGAACCAGTTCGCGTTGCAGCATTAGGGATGGGTTGGTGGTCGGATGTCCTAGCAGATGCCATAGGGCATACCTCTACTCTCGAGATTGCTGCATGCTATTCACGCTCTTTAGATAAAAGAGAAGCATTTGCTTCAAAATATAACTGCGTGGCAGCGACAAGTTATGACGAAATATTGAACGATGACTCAATTCAAGGAATCATTAATACCACGCCAAATGGTGTACACCTTGAAACTGTAGACCAAGCTGCTCAAGCTGGGAAACATACCTTTCTCGATAAGCCGATTGCAAACACGGTTACCGAAGGCAAAGAAATCACTAGAGTTTGTGCTGAGGCTAATGTGATTCTCTCTGTTGGTTACCAACGCCGCCGTGAAAACCAATTTCGCTGGATCAAAGAAAAACTTGATGCTGGGTGTTTTGGCAAACTAATTCAAGCAGATGCAAATATTAGCCGTGATCGCCTAGGGAAGGTAGATCTCGGCTCTTGGCGTTATCAGGCATCGGGCATGCCAGGAGGCGTCATTCTTCAAATTGGAGTTCACTATACGGATGTTCTTGGAATGTTAATGGGGCCCATAAAAAGAGTATCTGCTATATCTGCACAACTTGTTCTACCAGGTGATAACCCAGATATCGCTAATCTTATTATGGAACATGAAAATGGATCGATCTCAAACCTAACAGCAAGCTATGCCTCTGCCTCAGAATATTATTTAGTTAATATTTATGGGAAAGAAGCAACTGCCTACTATGATTTCTTTGGTGGACTTAGATACCTAACTCGTGGAGATAAAGAACCAATTAATATCAAATATAAAAAGAATGACCCATTGGTCGATGAACTAGATGAATTTGCTGCTTGTATTAAAGGCGAAGCTAATCCTGAGGTTGGAGGTCAGATGGCGACCGAGTCTCTTGCTGTAATTCGAGCAGGTATAAAGTCTATAGAGGAAGGACGAACGGTTGATGTAGCAGAAATTATGAATTCTTCAGATGAATAAGCTCTAGCATATAATTTAAAAAACATTAACTTATTTAGTAGCTCAATGGACTTATTTCCAGCTAATATTAGGGTACGCTAAAATCGAATTTGTCGCGATGACTAAAACACTAAAAATCGCGTTAACTCTGTCGTTGGTTATCCATCTCACCACGTTGTTGATGCGCATGGAACCAGAGCCTTTTGTTGAAGCTAACCTAACCTCTCTCCAATTAAGGCTTGAGACTTATAGCAAATCAACACTCAATTCAGAGTCAAACAATTCCCCAAAAATAACTGAGGATAAAACTGATACTACTCAGAATTCAGATAACGAAATTAACCAAAATCAAACTGAATCTCCTGAGACCCTTATTGCTGAAGAAACGGTTAATCAATCAGTGCCAGAAAAACAAAATAACGCGTTTGAAAACCAGAAAATTAACTCTCAGAATGATTTTCAGGCAGCAATAATTGATGCGTTTCTTCCCGATAATATTGAACCTGATTATGAAAGCACAAGTGAATCTACAGCTGTCGTAGTCACAGAAAATCCGGCCCAGACCACCATACCCATACAGACGATAAAACCAGTACTCCCGCCAATTTTGGAGCAGGAACCAAAAGAGGCTTTAGCTAACAAAAACATAATTGCGCAGGTTCCTTTTACAGACCGGGAACAACCTATGCTAGACCGAAGAGTTAAAGAATGGAGCGAAACATTTCATCGTATAGACACTAGCAAGCCTACAGTTCAATGGAAACATCGAGGACAACAATACCATTCCACTTTTACTGAAATGCCCGCTATAGATGATAAAAATACTGATGAGCTGCTGATAGAGATAAGCAAGGAAGTGGATGGGAAAATATTTTCAACAGAATTACGTTTAAGAAAGCTAGTTTTCTCAAATTTTGCTCAGTTTATTGATAAATGGGATCGTAATGTAAGCCTGCATCAGGATGAGATTGGAGGCCGCTTCCATTCAAACTCAGAAATGCGTGTTTCATATGATCATAGTGGTGGTCCTGTCTTCCATGGAAAAGTAACAACCAGCTTCAGAGGAATAAACTCAGATAATGCTCGAGGCCGAATGAAACGGTCCGAAATGTTTTTAGGCGGTTTAGAAACGAACGTCCGGCGTATAGCATTACCACGAGAATTTCCATTATTCCCAACTAATGCCGATGAAAATCAAATTCACATTTTTGAAAAAGATACCGCTATAACTTTTTATACTAATAGCACTTTTGGAGCTCGGCCATTGGATTCTACCGAACCAGAAAAAATAATTGATATTGGTGATCGATCAGCTTATCTCATAGCAAACCCAAAAACAGAGCACCATGTAAAAGGCGTGTTAAATGGAAGTGTACTAGTCTACTCACCAGCCAATATAGTTATTGATGATGATCTTATCTACGAAAGTAATCCAGAGATAAACCCAGAAAGTGATGATTATCTTGGATTGGTATCTAATGGTTTTATTAAGATTGCCGATGCAGAAACTACCGGTGACGGTGATCTACATATTCATGCATCAATTTACGCTAAACGCCGTTTTAGCGTTGGACGCTTCGGATCTGGTAATAGTGGAGTACTAGCTATCTATGGCAGTTTAGCTGCTGGATCTATGTCTGCGACAGAACCCCGTTATAGCACTCGTATCGATTTTGACCCAAGGCTTGAGAATAAAAGAGCCCCCAGTTTCCCAATGACTAATCGCTATGAAATCATAGACTGGGACAACCAATGGACAATCGAAAACAGTATAGATGAACTTCCAGAGGCAACTGCAAAATTACGGATGCGGTGACTGAATCAATCCTCTAAAGCTGGCGCTAATTCCCGAGTAACATACCCTGCAATATTTCTTGCCTCAGCAGAGGTAAATACCCCAGTAAATCCTGGCATCTCATTCCGACCATTAGCAATCAACCGTACCACTTCCCCAAGGCCTAATCCTGATGGAATTGGAGGACCCACATGTCCTGCTTGCCCATCTTCGCCATGACAAGCCACACAAGCTTGAGCGTAAAGCAATGCTCCTGCCTCAATGTTTGGATTACCGATTGGTGGGCCAATCATATTAGAGGTATCAGTTGCTGCCGGTGGCACAGGGTCAAGTGTGCCTTTAAGCGAAAATAGCCAGACACTATCACCACGTGGAGAACCAGCAAAAACATTACCAGCTGATAAAATTGCAACATACTGATCACCTTTATAATCAAAGGTTGCAGCCGTAGCATTAGCTCCAGCACCTGTCTGAAATTCCCATAAAGCCTTACCAGTATCAGACTCCAAAGCCATTAGCCGGCCATCACTGCGGCCAACAAAGATAAGCCCGGCAGCCGTAGCAATTGAACCTGAGTAACAACGATCTTGCCAGCGTTGCCACCACACAACAGTATTAGTTGTTGCATCCATTGCCGTAAAAACACCTGATGGAGTAATTGAAGACGCACCGCCAAACCGCCCACCCATGTAACGCTGTCCGCCTGGAGGATCATCAGTTTCATCAGAATTTACCTCATAAAAGTATATTCTCTCGCTAGCACACACAAAAATAAGTTGGCGTTCTGGATCATAAGAAGATGGTGGCCAATTAGCTCCTCCTCGGGTACCAACGGCTCGCTCTTCCCAAAAAGGGACAAATACGTGTTCATCATATGGAAGTGAATATCCCTCAGGGGGAACTGGGATATTATTAGGCTTAAAAGGCTCACCACGAGGAATAGGCTGTGTTGCAGATGTAAGCTGCCTTGGTTCCTGGGGCACAGGAACCTCATCAATACCAATAAGAGGTTCACCGGACACACGATCTAAAAGATAAATCCAACCAGTTTTATTAAAAGAGGCAACAGCTTTACGAACTTCACTATCAATCACTGCATCAAATAAAATAACAGGGGTTGCAGAGTCAAAGTCCCAAATATCGTGATGCACTTGTTGAAAATGCCATTGATACTCACCAGTCATTACATCTATCGCAACTGTGGATACTGAAAATAAATTATCTCCTGCTCTAATCTCACCATTAAAATCTGGCCCGGGATTGCCCGTAGAAAAATAAAGAAGCCCCAAATCCGGATCGATCGCTGGAGTTTGCCAAACTGTAGCACCACCATGCTCCCATATTTTGGAATCCTGCGGCCAAGTATCATGCCCTATCTCACCAGGCCCTGGCACTGTATAAAAAGTCCATACCAAAGAACCATCAATAGCGTCATAAGCTTTTACGCGTCCACGGGTACCAAACTCTGCGCCTGCAAACCCCGTAATAACTAGACCTTCATAATAACGAGGCGCTGACGTGATGCTGTAACCTTCTTGCCACCGCTCTGCCTGTATAGACCAAACTATCTCACCGGTTTTGTAATCAAGAGCAACTAGTTTTCCATCAAGCTGTCCTACAAACACCTTCCCTTCACCGAGCCCTAAACCGCGGCTAGTCCAACCACAACAGATTGTGTCTATATTGAGATCAAGATTAGCTTCATATCGCCAAAGAATGTCTCCAGTATCTATACTAATCGCAAATACATCGTCAGCTCCCGTAACAATATAGAGAATACCCTCGTATACTATTGGCTCTGCTTCTCCTGAATACTGCGGCCCTATACCAGAACCACCAAGTTGAGTTCTCCAAACGCCTTTAAGTTCACTTACATTAGAACGATTAATTTGGGTAAGAGGGGAAAAACGGCGGTTATACAAATCACCGCCGTTAGTAATCCATTGAGTAGTAGGAAAACTAACCAATTCTTCAGGGGTAAAACCAGCCACCTCCTGACTAAAAATAGCTGGCGATAAAAAAAAGACAGTAAGAAAAATAGCTAATTTTTTAATTTGTTTGATCATGTTTAAAAAAATCTGGTGGATTCCATGCATATTAACAGTGTCTAACGCATAACCTCCAACTAACAGACGAAATTATTTTTCGTTTGAAAACAACAAAGATTCTAGTTGTCATAGAAAAGATTACGTGCTCATAATTTCCCGTTTTACAGCAACATTGTTTTAACGCTTATGCAGTTTAAAGACACTCCTATCAGCTATGGCTGGGTATCCATTTTTATTCATTGGGCTGGGGCTATTGCTATCACTATGTTGTGGCTTATTGGAAATTCCATTAGTTCTGAAGAAATTGGGCAACCAGAAAGGATGAACCTTATACATATGCATACATCAGTTGCAATTTCAGTTTATTTCCTACTATTTTTTCGAATTACATATCGTCTATTTGTAGGATTTCCTACTTTGCAAACAAATATGTCAAAAACCAAGCAAATTTTTACCCGTTCAGTTCAAATCCTCCTAATCATTAGTTTAACTGTCATGCTCATCTCTGGCCCCTTAATTGTCTGGGCAAATGGAAGCGCAATAGGAATTTTTACTTGGGGCAATATACCTAGTCCTTTTAAACCAAGCATGGTGTTACATGAATTCATGCTGGATCTACACCGCATAGCACGTTGGTTTCTCCTAGTAAGTGTATTAACACATGTTTTCGGTGTTTTTTTGTCGGGACCACAAACATTAAATAGAATGCTTATAACGCCTCTATCATCTAAGCAACCTAAAGCTGAATAATTGCTTTAACAGTAGCGCTAGATTGCTCATTATTTGTTCAGCGATGGTAAACTGGCATTTAGGAATCTTAATGCATAAAAAATAATACGACCTGCATGGATAATAGGAATATAGTGAGACTGTTCATTTGTCTGTGTTTACTAGCATCAGCTCCTTCGAAAGCGCAAAACACTCCTTTTGATCCTACGGACATAAATGATCCAGCTAACACAAGCTTCATCCCAGACCCAAAGGATCTAATTGCCATTGATCCAGTAGACCCTGATTTTGACCCTAATGATCCCCGTTATCGAGTTCTTATACCTGAGTCAATAAGGCCAACTAGGGCTCCAACTGAGATTGCAAGACTTCCTCTTGGAGGAGCTCTATCAGGTAGAAAGGAACAGCCAAGCATAGAGTTCACTTATGGGCTTCTACCGGCTATAGGAGGAGCCTTAGGTACGCGTATAAAGCGGCTAGAAATTCAGCCTGCTATTCTGAGGCTCAATGTTGGTGAGTCCTTCGATATGAATCAGCTTATTGTGCGAGCATATGGAACAGAAGGAGAACTGATAGAAAGAGCGCCACTAAAAATAGAAATTGAAGGACCAGAAGAATTAATTGATTTTGAATCTTTTAATCAATCAAACAATTCCCTTATCACTAATCAGCGTGGAATAGGAAGGTTATGGATAGAATCAATTTTACCCTCTGCGCAATCAAGGCCTTTTTCACTGCCGGTAATTCTAATTGTACTTGACCCGACTAGAACTCAATCAAAACTAAGTATGAAAGTTTATGAAAACTCTCCACCACTGCCAGAATAAAGCATGAGAACAACCGCATACCGCATAACTATTTGTTTCCCTGCAACTCACTACTCAAAGTTGGTCTGTCAAAAGGGAAAGTTTCATTTTCTACTCTAGGATCTGTTAAGCCATTCCTTAAAAAAGCTTCTAAGTCGTAAGGTACGTAGCCTGTGATATTAAAGTTATAGGCGCCACCATTAGGAATATCATCCCGCCCAGGAAGTGCAATCCCGTTATCATAAAATACAATGGCCTCACTTAAACGACTAAACTCACCCGTATGCATAAAACGAGACCTCAGTCCTACATTTCTTAAGCTTGGCACTTTAACCTCACCAGCATCTTCCTCGATTCCAGTTATTGCTTGACGACCAAGGTCGTACTTGGCCAACCTTAGGCCAATATTTAAATAGTCATTGTTTGTGAAAAGTGGCGGTTCATGACAATTAACGCATCGTAATTCCTGAAAAACCCGCCACCCAAACTTAGCATCTTGCGATAAAGCATTTTCGTCCCCTGCCATATAAAGATCCCATGGCGTTTGATCTGCAACTAAAGTTCGCTCGTAAGTAGCTATTGCAAATGCAATATGTACAGGCGTGATCTCAGACGTCTGAAATGCTGCTTCAAAAAGGGAAGGGTAATCTGGATTTTCTGCAATTGCCTTAGCCATATCTGGTGGGATATTGCTAGCTAAAGCTAAGGGCTTCAGTTCTTGAATCTTAGTAATCAAATCCTCCCAAGTTCTTTTGGGCTTCGCCATCTCTACTGGATCAAACAAAGGTGAAATTGCCTGATTCTCCAGAGATCCTCCACTTGCAATGATTACTTCTCCTGTTAAAGGGTCAAGAAATTCAGAAGTAGCGCGACCATCCCAAAATTGTTCTGTGGCCCAAAGTGAACCAAAACTTGAGGGCGCTAATCGAGGAGTAACTTGAGGGTCAAAACCGAACATGTCGTGAACCATAGGTTCTCCGCTTTCATCCATGTTAATCACCCCAGGAGAACCCCATACATCGTCAATCGTGCCTTTGTCATCACCTGTGAATCTGCCAAAACGGGGATCTGCTCCACCAAATGCGGGTTGATGGCAAGTACCACATGCAACGGTATCATTGCTAGACAGCTGTTCCTCCCAGAAAAGAATCTTGCCAAGCACACGTTTTGGCTCAGTAATAGGATTTTCAGATGGCACTGGCACAGGTTGAAGCTGAGCAAGCACGTCTAATGCAGGTGCAAAGCTCAAACTCATAAATACCCAAGTAGCAATTCTTCTAAACGTCATAAACTATGCTAGTCCTTTTATTAGCTTGTATTTCAGTCGATTATCACCCGTCTCAACCGGTATCATTCCAACCTATGCCATCAAACGTGCAACCTAGTAATAAAGTGCTTGCAGCACTTGGACTTGATAAAGTTAAACTCACTCCTTTCGAGTCTGGGCTTATCAATAATAGCTGGCATGTAGAGAAGCCTAACAAAGAAACTTTAGTGCTTCAGCGTGTGAATCCAATTTTTCCACCTACAATCAATGATGATATTAATACACTCACTCAACATCTAGAGAAAAAAAAGATTCCTACACCTCTCTTATTACCTACTCCCAGCGGGAAACTTTGGCTTGAAGACAATAATTATGTATGGCGAATGCTAACTTTTATTCCTGGTATTACACGAGATGTTCTTGAAACCCCTTATCAAGCGGAAGAAGCGGGTGCTTTACTTGCAAATTTTCACCTTGGTGTAAGTGACCTTAGGATTAAATTCACAAACCCTCGGCTAGGAGTTCATAATACAAGGGAGCATCTAGAAAAACTAAAAAAAACATTAGCCAAATATAAAGATCATGTTCACTATAAAGATGTAAAAATTCTAGGTGAACGTATTCTTAAATTTGCATCTACTCTCCCAAAACTTCCTAATTCCCTTGATCAAATTGTTCATGGGGATCCCAAGATATCCAATGTTATTTTTGACAAAGAAACTGATCAGGCAATTTGTCTTGTTGATTTAGATACTATTTCAACTATGCCAATTATTTTAGAACTAGGCGATGCCATTAGATCTTGGTGCAATGTAAAAGGAGAAGACAGTCTAGATTCTTTCCTCTCATTACCTTTTTTTCAAGCCGCTATTAATGGCTACTCAAAAAAAGCCGGGCACCTGCTAACAAAACAAGAGTGGGATGCTATACCAGCTGCTGTCCTTACTATTACAATTGAACTTGCGGCTCGTTTTACAACTGACGCTCTTGTTGAAAACTACTTTGGCTGGAACTCAGAGTTATATGCCACATCAAGCGAGCACAACCAGATAAGGGCTCAAAGCCAGATTTGCTTAGCAAAAAGCATCCTCAGTCAATGGAATAGTATCGGGGATGCAATCTGTTCCAAAGAAACCTCTACATAAAATAGCTTTCATTTCATTTTTTATCATTTATAACAAGATTTTTGGTCTTCTTCATATTTGCTAGCAAGAAACAACCACCTTTGTGATGACATTGCCGTGACAATTAATCATTTATGCCCACTACCCTTTGCATATGGTTGAAGATCTTGGAATTGTAGGTATATCTTGGCGTCAAATTAATAGCGAAGCACTTAGTCGCTTTACGTTGCCAGCTTCTAGTCTAGAAAAAAAGCTTACTGTTTTTGCTAAGAAAACGGGGCTTTCTGAGCTTGCATATTTAGAAACATGTAATCGAGTAGAAATAATTTACTCAAAAAATCCCGAGATCCCCCACCACGACATAAGGCCATTGGTATATGAACTACTTACTAACGAACAAGCAAAGTTAGGAGAGGCGGAACGATCCCTTAAAGCATGGCGAGGCGAAGGAGCGTGTGAACACCTTTTTCTTGTGGTAGCAGGACTAGATTCTGCTGCAATGGGTGAAACAGAAATTGTTGGACAAGTACGCGCCTGCAATCAACTCTCAAGGTCCTTAAGCTTAAATGGACCGAGGCTAGAACTACTCTTTGAGGAAGCCTTACGCATAGCTGGGGAAGTGAGGGGAGAAACGGCACTTGGCGAAGGTAATGTTTCACTAGCGGAAATAGCAGTAAAACATATCCGAAATCGAATCAAGCGGACAGACGGGAAAATTGTACTTATAGGCGTTTCACCAATGACTGAACGCGCCGCTTTATCTATTACAGAAAAAATCTCTGCCAAAGAAAATCCATTAATTATAGTGAATAGAACCATATCTAAGGCTCAAATACTTGCAAACCGATTTAATGCAAAAGCAATGGATCTAGAAAGCTTTATCAAAAGCCCTCCCTCAGTTGAGGCATTACTTATTGCAACTTCAGCAGAGAAACCAGTTTTAATAGCTTCTGTTCTTGAGCGATTAGTATCAAAAACAGTCTCAGGTCAGCCTCCACTACTCATAGACATGGGAGTACCGGCAAACATAGACAAGCAAGCATGTCTGAAACTGAATCTTGAGCGGATAGATATGGATGATATCGTTATCGAGGCCAATACAAATAGACAAACGAGATTAATGGAAGCTGCACAAGCAAGACATTTAGTTGATGAAGCGCTTACTCGAATTCATGATCGTTTTGCAGAACAACTTTATGGGCCACTATTAGGTGCTTTACAAAACCGCTTTCAACATACAGCAAAAGAAGGAGTTAATCGTCTATTAAAGAAAGATCTTAAAGGTCTTGGAGCTTCAGAACGTGAAGCCATACAAACCTGGGCAGAGGTTTTGGCGAGGCGTTTTGCCCATATCCCTACACTAGGCTTAAGGGGTTTACTGCTTAATGGCCCAGAAGGTTCCTTAGAAGCATTTCTTCAAGGGCTCGATTCTAAGTTTGCCGATGAATTGCGCCTTGCATTAAGTAATGGCGTTGAAAAACACGCAGATAATCGAGTAATAAAGCAATGATGATTCGTATTGGCACAAGAGGCTCACTGTTAGCTCTAACGCAATCAGCAAACATAGCAAAACTAGTCGAAAAACTAGGTTATAAAACTAAACTGGTGCCTATAAAAACTTCTGGAGACCAATCACACGCCACATCTTTTGGCGCTATTGGTCCACAAGGTGTTTTTGTTAAAGAAATAGAACAAGCTCTACTGGAACATAATGTAGATATGGCTGTGCACTCTTATAAAGATTTGCCAACCAATTCACCTGAAGAGTTAGTAATTGCAGCCGTTCCTAAGCGTCTTGATGCGGCAGATATGCTTGCAATGCGTAAAGAGGTGGTTATGGATAAGGATAAAAATCTTTCTATTTCGCCAAATACTAAAGTCGGGACAGCCTCGGCACGTCGTCAAGCGTGGATCAAACATTTTCGTCCGGATATAACAGTTGAGCCAATCCGTGGAAATGTTCCAACACGAATAGCTCGACTAAATGATGAATTTGATGGAGTCATTTTGGCAGCGGCAGGTCTAGAAAGACTAAAGACTAGCTCTTTAAAAGACGTAAACTCAAAGATTAATTTAGAAAATGTGGTACTTCGGCGAATTCCAACAGATATTTTTGTACCTGCTCCAGCACAAGGTGCTTTAGCGCTTCAGTGCCGCGACTCAGATATTGAACTTAGAAATGTTTTAAAAAAGCTTGATGATAAGTGTACACGCGACTGTATTCACGCCGAACGCAGTCTATTGGCGCTCCTCGAAGGTGGTTGCGATTTAGCCTTTGGTGCCTACGCTGAACCAAACCCTTCCCGAAAAAACACGTTCATTTTAACTTCATTGCTTGAACATGAGGGAGAGCTCCTATTTTCTAAAACCAGCGGAGATGATTTGATTAATCTTGCTAAAACTAGCTATAAGACATTCAAAAAGAAGTTGAGATAAGTCACGACAATGAAACAATCCATCAGAGGAAAAATACTAGTAACAAGAACAGCCAAAGATTGTGAACAATGGGCTATTCAGTTGAAAAAAGCTGGCGCTATACCGGTCATTTTCCCATGCATAACTTGCGAAACCATCCAAACAACAGATTTAAATAGAATGCTCTCTGAAGGGTTAAAAACTTCGGACTGGATTGTTTTCACTTCCCGTCGCGGAGTATCTGCATTTTCCAGTCTAGTAGAAGAATTGGGTCAACATGAACTGACTAAAAAAATTAAAATTGCTGTTGTTGGGCCTGCCACAAATAATAGTGCGACACAGCTGTTGGGTCGTGTGGATCTTATGTCCGAGGCTGGTACAGCCAAGTCACTAGGGGAAAAATTAGCCTCTATTTTGCAAACTAAATGTAGCGTATCACCCCCAAAAATACTGATTTTGGTAGCTGAAAATGCTGGAACCATAATAGAGAGAACGCTAACTGCATCTGGATGCGAATGCACACGCTTGAACGTCTATCGTACAGTAGCTATTAAAAAAAATACCCACAAACAATCATTATCTTTACTTGATGTTGATAAAATTATTTTAG